>JAMPIW010000007.1:945000-1260000 GCA_040183005.1 Gammaproteobacteria bacterium | reverse complement strand
TATCCAAGCGTGGCCATGAATTCGGCTCCACCACCGGCCGCGCACGCCGTTGCGGCTGGTTCGATGCCGTGGCCTTGCGCCGCACCTTGCAGATCAACAGCGTCTCCGGTTTGTGCATCACCAAACTTGATGTGCTGGATGGGCTGGACACAATACGGCTGTGTGTCGGCTACCGCTGCGGCGGCGTGGAGCGGCTCACCCCGCCCGTGGGCGCCGAGGCGTTTGCCACCTGTGAGCCGGTATATATCGACATGCCGGGGTGGACAGAGTCTACCGTGGGCATCAAGTATTACGATGAATTGCCCGAGAATGCGCGTGCCTATCTCAGGCGCATCGAAGCGATAGTCGAGACGCCAATAGACATCATTTCCACTGGCCCGGACCGCGCGGATACGATTGTGCTGAGGCATCCGGCGGATTGAGCGTCTGCGCAAACAAGGCTCCACCTGTTGCGGGCGTCTTTGGCAGCCTGTCCACCAGGGCTATTTAAGCCTCATCGCTGACGAGTCGAAGGTAGTTTCTCCTCTTGAAAAAGGAGTGTGAGAGGGGGCCATAGTGCGGTCAATTGCCGTTTCTAGTTTGGCCCCGTCAAACTCGCCGCCACGCGCGAATTTAACCTCCCCGAGGTGCCTAAAACGCCATCACAAAATATAGCGCCGCACGCTGTGTTTCTTGTGATGTGATTTGCTATGACTACCCTCTTGAATAAAGTATTATTACCGGGTTGTGCCATCAAGAGTGATCTAGCAAGGAATTCTGCGTGTTTGAAATAGTCAAAGCCGGCGGCTGGGTGATGGCGCCAATCATATTGTGCTCCATTGCCGCGCTGGCGATCATCGGTGAACGGCTATGGTCGTTGCAGAGAAAACGCATTTGCCCCTCGCGCCTGGTGCCGCAGATCTGGCAATGGGTAAAGGACGGTCAGCTCGATGCCAGCCATGTTGCCGCGTTGCGCAATGACTCTCCGCTGGGTCGCATCCTCGCTGCCGGTTTGATTAATCTGCGCCGTGACCGCACGATCATGAAGGAGGCGATTGAGGACGTGGGCCGCCAGGTGGTGCCGGAGCTGGAGCGCTACCTGAACACGCTGGGCACGATTGCGGCGATTTCGCCGCTGCTGGGGCTGCTGGGCACGGTGACGGGCATCATCCGGGCTTTTCACGCCATTTCCGGGGGGGAAGGCATGGGCAGTCCCGCACTGCTGGCCGGGGGTATTTCCGAAGCGTTGATCACCACTGCTGCGGGTCTGGTGGTGGCGATTCCCAGTCTGATGTTTTACCGCTACTTTCGCGGACGTGTGGACGAGCTGGTGGTCTACATGGAACAAGAATCCCTTAAAATGGTTGAGATGCTGCACGGCGAGCGCGACGGCGAAAAAGAGGCCACGCCAGTGGTGCGGAAGAAGAGCGCGTGAATTTCCGCAAATCCCGCAGAGAAGAACCCGATGTCAACCTTATCCCGCTGGTTGATGTAGCGCTCCTGCTGGTGGTGTTTTTTATGCTTTCCACCACGTTCAATAAGCAGTCTGCGATTACCCTTGATCTGCCGGAGGCCTCCGCCGAGCATCGTCAGGAGTCGAAAAAACCGCTGGAAATTACCATTGACGCTGAAGGGCGTTTCTACGTCAATCAGCAACGGGTGATCAATACCCAGATTGAAACCCTGAAACAGGCGATTCGCGCGGCGGCAGGTGATGACGCAAAAATTCCACTACTGATCAGTGCCGACGCCAAGACCGCGCACCAAGCCGTTGTTACCGCCATGGATGCCGCAGGCCAGCTTGGTTTCACGCACCTTTCACTGGCCACCACAAAAAAGCCAGATCACCGATAATTAATAATGACTGATTCATCCTCCCCGAGCATCTCCATGGTATATCGCCGCCTGCTTGGATATGCGCGGCCCTACTGGAAAATCTTCGCTATCTCTATCATCGCCATGGTGATTCTGGCGGCCACCGACACCGGATTTGCCGCGCTGATGAAGCCCATGCTGGATGGCAGCTTTGTAAACAAAGACCCGGATACCATCCGCATCATCCCGCTGGCGATTATCGGATTGTTTATTCTGCGCGGTGTCAGTGGATTTTTATCCTCCTATGGGATGACCTGGGTGGGGCGGCAGGTGATCAATAATCTGCGCCGGGAGATGTTCGAGCATATGCTGCGTCTGCCTGCCGGGTTCTATGACAAAAGTTCCTCAGGGCAGTTGATTTCAAAGTTGGTCTATGATGTGGAGCAGGTCGCGGAGGCATCCACCAGTGTGTTGACCGTTGTTGTGCGGGATACCTTGACCATCGCCGGCCTGCTGGCCTGGATGTTTTACCTGAACTGGATGCTGGCCATTACCTTTATGTTGACCGGCCCTCTCATCGCATTACTGGTGGTCTATGTGAATAGGCGTTTCCGGCGCATCAGTGGCCGCATCCAGGCAAGCATGGGCGGTGTTACCGAGGCGGTGGGCCAGACTATTGAAGGGCAGCGTGTCATCAAGATTTTTGGCGGTCAGCGCCACCAGGCGGAAATTTTTGACAACGTGAACGCAGTCAACCGGCGTCAGCACATGAAAATGACGGCGACGCGGGAAGCGAGTGTCCCTTTGGTTCAGCTGGTTGCGGGGGCTGCGCTGGCTGGCATCATCTATTTGGCGACCATGGATTCCATGCTGGCAACGATTACGGTGGGCACGTTTATGTCGTTCATCGTTGCCATGACCATGCTGCTTACACCGCTCAAGCGCCTGACCACTATTCATTCCTCGATTCAGCGCGGCATCGTTGCCTCGGAAAGCATTTTTGGCCTGCTGGATTGTGAGGCGGAAAAAGATACCGGCACGGTACGCATCGAGCGTGCGCGTGGCGCCATCGAATACGGCAATGTCTCGTTTAGCTATGACTCAACGAAGGGCAGGGTGCTGGAAAATATCAGCCTGAAGATCGAACCCGGCCAGACAGTCGCATTTGTCGGACGCTCCGGTAGTGGTAAAACAACGCTGGTCAGCCTGCTGCCGCGTTTTTATGACCTGACTACAGGCCGTATCACGCTCGATGGTTGCGATATCCGCGACTTCAAGCTTGAAGACCTGCGCAATCAAATCGCACTTGTGGGCCAGGATGTGACCCTGTTCAATGACACTATCGCCAATAACATTGCATATGGACGCTGGAGTGATGTGAGCGAGACAGATATCATTCGTGCCGCCGAGGCGGCGCATGCGATGGGGTTTATTCGTAAGCTGCCGGAGGGTTTGCAGACCATTGTCGGTGAGAAGGGCATGATGTTGTCCGGCGGTCAGCGGCAACGTCTGGCGATTGCCCGTGCTCTGCTGAAGGACGCGCCTGTGCTGATTCTCGATGAGGCCACGGCCTCGCTGGATACCGAATCAGAGCGCATGATCCAGGCTGCGCTTGCCCAGCTTGTGCGCAACCGTACCACGTTGATTATCGCCCACCGGCTGTCCACCATTGAACAGGCGGATGTGATTGTGGTGATGGATGCCGGGCAGATCGTGGAGCAGGGCGGGCACACCGAACTGCTGGCGTGTGGCGGGCATTACGCCAATCTGCATCGCATGCAGTTTGCTGCGGAGATCAGTTAACGCGCATGCAGCGGCTGGATCATTATTGGTACAGCAATAATCCCATATCGGTATTGCTGGCGCCCCTGTCCTGGCTGTTCTGTCTGGTGGTCATGCTGCGCCGCATGGCCTATCGCGCCGGATTGCGCAAGGTCACGCGGCTGCCCGTGCCGGTAATTGTGATTGGAAATATCAGTGTCGGTGGTACTGGCAAAACGCCGTTGGTGGCGTGGTTGGTTGGGCATCTCGAACAGGCTGGATATTCGCCCGCTATTGTCAGTCGCGGCTATGGTGGCAAGGCCTGCCAGTGGCCACAATTGGTGAATGCAGGTAGTGACCCCGCGCTGGTGGGGGATGAGGCTGTGCTGTTGGCGCGGCGATGCGGATGCCCGATGGCAGTTGCGCCAAATCGCGTTGCCGCAGCCAGAAAGGTGCTGGAAAGTGCGGCGTGCGACATTATTATCTCCGACGATGGTTTGCAACATTATGCGCTGGGCCGTGATATAGAAATCGCAGTGATCGACGGCACGCGCCGCTTCGGCAATGGTTATTGTCTGCCAGCAGGGCCATTGCGCGAGCCACAAGGCCGATTAAAGAGCGTGGATCTGGTCGTGGTGAACAACGGGCAGGCAGGGCAAGGCCAGTTTTCCATGCGACTGCGTAGCGGCTTGATCCGTAATTTATGCGATGAATCCATGACGCGCCAACCCACGGATTTTCAGGGGCAGGTTATCCACGCGGTTGCAGGCATTGGCCATCCGTCGCGGTTTTTTGAGCACCTTAAAAGTCTCGGAATGACCATCATCGAACATGTTTTCCCGGATCACCATCCGTTTGTGGCGCAGGATATTCAATTCGGCGACAATGCGCCTGTTATCATGACTGAAAAAGACGCGGCAAAATGCCGCAGGTTTGCCGGTGCGCAGCACTGGTATCTGCCGGTGGATGCAGAGCTGGATGAGGGGTTTGGTAAGCGATTACTTAACTTGCTAAGAACCTGTTCACGATCTCGCTGAAGAGCGCATTGCGGCGTTAAAATCGAACTCAAAATGCTCACATAGTTCGTGTATGCTCCGCTTTTTCGTTCGATTTTGCCTTGCACTGCATCCCTTGATCGAGATCGTGAACAGGTTCTCACATTGAAGAAGGTGAAAAATGGATAAAAAATTACTCGATATTCTTGTGTGCCCCATCTGCAAGAGTCCGCTCGTTTACAAAAAGGCAGAAGCGGAACTCATCTGCAAGGCGGATCGCCTGGCCTATCCAATCCGCGACGAAATCCCCGTCATGCTCGAAGAAGAGGCGCGTAAACTTGGAGCGGACGAGGAAGTCTGACAATGTTCCGCGTCATCATTCCCGCACGTCACGCGTCCACCCGGTTACCCGGCAAGCCGCTACTTGAGATTGGCGGCAAGCCCATGATTCAGCACGTCTATGAGCGCGCGCTGGAAAGCGGTGCTGCCGAAGTGGTGGTGGCCACCGATGACGAGCGCATCCGCAGCGTAGCGCTAGGCTTTGGTGCGCATGTGTGCATGACGGCAGCGCATCACCCCTCCGGCACTGACCGCCTCGCTGAAGTGGCGCGGCTGATGGGCTATGCCGGCGATCAAATCATCGTCAACCTGCAAGGCGACGAACCCCTCATGCCGCCCGCGCTGATCCGTCAGGTCGCCGAAAACCTGCAAGCACACTCGCAGGCCAGCATCGCCACATTGTGCGAGCGCATCAAGACCGCAGGCGAGCTGTTCGATCCCCATCTTGTCAAGGTCGTGATGGATCAACAGAATTACGCCCTCTATTTTAGCCGCGCCGCCATCCCCTGGGATCGCGATGCCTTCACCGCAACTACCGGCGAACTGCCTGCCCGCTCCGAACACTACCGGCATATCGGCCTGTATGCCTATCACGCCGCCTTCCTCCAGGACTATGTCCAATGGCCGCCGTGCGTGCTGGAACAGACTGAATCCCTGGAGCAGCTAAGAGCCTTGTGGCAGGGCCGTAAGATTCATGTCGCCGAGGCGTTGGCGCCGCCGGGGATTGGCGTTGATACGGGGGAGGACTTGCTGCGGGTGCGGCGGGTGCTTGAAGATTAAGCGCCCAGCAAATTCAGGTCCAAAAACACCGGATTGAGCTCGGTTTTATCGCCGTTCAGGACAGGGATGGTAAAGGTAGAGGGCACACGGCGGTGGGCCTCGCCGAGCTGATCCGGCTGGATCATGGTGTGCCTCTCGCAATCCTGAAGGATTAGCGCTGGCTCATCCTCCAGCACTTCAATAATCTGGCAGCGCGCGCCGTTATAGTGAACATGCAGGCCGATCAGGCCGCGCAATTGCGTCAGGGAGTAAGAGGGCGTGTGTTCGGGGTAGTACGTCATGATCCTATGCTAGAAGTAGTCAGATTGAAAAGCAAGGTAAGGCTTAAAAACGGCGATTCACCGCAGAGCGCACGGAGAACGCAGAGAAAAAAGACCTTGGCAAGTTGTGTCGAGTCACCCGCTGGGTGAAAGTGCGCCTTACGCTAACCATATGAATTTCTTTGCGCTCTCCGCGCGCTCTGCGGTTCATATAGTTTTTTAAAGTTAAACCACCGTATTCCGGAGTAGAAAATGGTACGTGTTTTATTCGTTTGCATGGGTAATATCTGCCGTTCGCCGACGGCTGAGGGTGTGTTTCGGAATCTGGTGAGCCAGCATGGCCTGGAATCCATCGTCGAGATCGATTCGGCGGGTACGCACGCCTATCACATTGGACATGAGCCGGACCGTCGTTCCCAGGTAGCGGCGTTGCGGCGCGGGGTTGATCTCAGCGCACAACGCGCGCGCCGGGTAGACGTGACAGATTTTGACAGCTTTGATTATATTCTGGCGATGGATGAGGAAAACCTGGATAACTTGCGCGCGGTTTGCCCACCGGGTTATCAGCACAAACTCAAGCTGTTTCTGGAATACGCCCCGCACCTCAGTGAGAAGGAAGTGCCCGATCCGTATTATGGCGGACTCACCGGATTTGAGCGCGTGTTGGACCTGATCGAGGCCGCCGCCGAGGGGCTGATAGCAGAGGTCAGAAAACCTCGACGTTGAGAGCAGGCTACTGAGGCTGGAAACAAGCGATGGGCCAGTTCGCCATTGAATTATTCTCATCACCCCTCGTTTAATTTGCAATCCCTGCCAATATGAAAACAATCGCTATCGACTATGGCACCTCAAATTGTGCCGCATCGTTTGTACATGATGGCGAACCCTGTCTGGTTCAGCTCGAGTCCGGGAGCGCTTTTCTTCCTTCAGTATTGTGGGTGGCACGTTCACCGATTCGGCACCTTACCCTGTCCAATAGCGACATTGAAATCATTGCCGCATCGCTGCGAGAAGAACAGGCAGCGCTCAGGCAAAGGCGACAGACTGAAGGACACCTATCGGGTATTTCGATAGAGCCAACTGGCCTGGAGGCGCTGGACGAAGCCGGCATCCAAATGATGGCGCGTAATGCTGTGCGCAGAGAGGCCTTGCTGCACGCCGAACAAGGAGGTAAACCACAGAGCTTGAGCGCATCACTGATTCGGACGTCTGAGGTACTGCTGGGTACTGAAGCGCTACGTATGCATATGGATGACCCAAGTATTGGGTATTTGATTAAATCGCCTAAAAACTTTCTTGCCGTGGAACTTCACCCCGACAAAGTTGAATTATTTGTAGCGATCACAGCGGTGTTTTTGCGCCACCTCAAGTTGAGTGCAGAACGGGCGCTGGGGGCGGAAGCCGAGCTAATCGTGCTGGGCAGGCCTGTCAAATACCACGGCGCGCGCGCCTTTGAACCGGGCGCGCTGGACATCATGCGTCGCGCAGCCGCTGAGGCAGGGATCAATGATTTTATTTTCGAGTATGAACCGATTGCGGCGGCAGTGGCTTACGAGCATCAGCTCACTACCGATAAGACCGTTCTGGTGTTGGATGCGGGCGGCGGCACTACCGATTGCACCCTGATGAAGCTGGGGCCAGACAGAAAAATGAAGGCGGATCGAGAGGCCGACATTCTCAGTACCACTGGGGAGCGGCTGGGCGGTACCGATCTGGATGTGTCGTTTGCCAAGGCATTCTTTGGTCCGGCATTGGGTATTGGCACGCATTTCAAATCGGGATTGCCGGTACCCAAGCGCGGCATCATGGATGCGCTGTCTGTTACCGATATCCCAGCCCAGACCCGATTTTATGGCAGGGCCATGGCGAAGGAGCTCAACGACTATTTGCGCGATGCGGTTGATCAAGTGCCTATTCGGCGGCTCATCGAACTCAGGGAAGGTCATTTATCCATGCGGGTCAATCGCAGTGCAGAGCTAGGAAAAATCGGGCTTTCCGATAAGGATGATACGATTGTGCCGCTCGATTACTTTGAAAATCCGATAGACATATCTGTGAGTCGGGCGGAATTGGAGCACACCATACATCACTATATCGGAAAAATTATCCACCTGATGCAGGCCGCTTGTAGTCATGCTAAAGCACCGCCGGATGAGATATTCATGACCGGTGGAACGTCGAAAATTCCCCTGATGAATCAGATCGTCCGTGAACAATTTCCAGGCGTCCCCATCGTCTATGGCGATAGTTTTGGCAGTGTGGCAAAGGGGCTTGCGATACGGGCAGAGACTATTGCCAACGGATGAGAGGAGTTCGCAGGTAAAAGTAGAACGTATTGCATCATCCTAAATACGGCAATTGGACAGGGCAGTACTCAGAGTGTGTCCCGGTTCATGAGACGATCACACCCGCGAGGTAACGTGGTAATGCTCGCCTGCAAGCTCGATAGTAGACCCCATGGACGTGTGATAACTGGGGTGTGATATGAAAAAAAATAGGGGTCTTCGTGAAATCGAGTGGGTGAAATTTAACATGAAAACCTCCGCAAGCCTTGTGGCATCAGGCAAAATGCATCCTGCACCTGTTGCAGAAAATGGGAGGTTTTTTCAATGGCTATTTCACGCAAACCCAAACGCATTCTCGACGCATACCGATTCCCCTGTTTTCGCCCGCTGGAAAAGATACGCGGCATCTTTGGCGACTCCAAAGCACGGATCATCACGCTCGTTCGGCGCTCAAAAAAACGGCCTGCAACAGTTGCGGCAGAACGCGCTCTGGTTGGTACGACAAGAGGCTTCGACGAGTTCGCGACCTCTCCTGTGGCGACACACGTATCTATCTGGAAATCGAAATTCGACGGGTGCTTTGTCGGCACTGCGGGAAAGTGAAACGCGAACGACTCGACTTTCTCGCCGACAACCCACTCTATACAAAGCGATTTTCTTGGTATGTAGGCAGACGGTGTCGCGCCAGCACGGTGTCGGACATTGCCCGCGAATTGCTTCTGGACTGGCACACCGTCAAGGAACTGGACAAGCAATACATGACCGCGCAACTGGAACGCGCCGGAACGCCAGCACCCAAGGCCATTGGCATCGACGAAATATCGATTCGCAAAGGACATACCTATCGCATTGTAGTCAGCGACTTGATCCGTGGTCGTCCCATCTGGTTTGGCGGTGCCGACCGTTCGGAGGACAGCATGCGACAGTTCTATGACTGGCTGGGAGAGAAGAAATCCAAAGGCATTTGTCTTGCAGTGATGGATATGTGGAAGCCCTTTCGTAACGTAACCAACGAACGCGCCCCGCAGGCGGCCATCCTGTTCGACAAATTCCACATCATGAGCCATCTCGGCGATGCTCTGGATAAAGTCAGAAAGATGGAATATGCACGTCTTCAGGGCAAGGATAGGCGCTACATTAAGGGGCAGAAATACGTACTGCTTTCCAATCACGAAAATATGACACTGGACGGCAGACGTTCTTTGAAGGCTTTGCTGGCAGCGAACAAACGGCTGAACACGGCGTACCTGCTGAAAGAGTCGTTTGGCCAGTTGTGGGATTACAGGAGCGAAGCATGGGCGCGGCGTTTCTTCGAGAATTGGAAAACCAGCCTGAAGTGGCAGCGCCTGAAACCTTACGAGAAATTTGCCGAGATGATTGAGCGCCATTGGGATGGGATCGCAGCCTATTGCAAGCCAGAGAATAAAGTTTCACTCGGCTTTGTTGAGGGGCTCAACAATAAGATACGCGTCATCCAACGCCGTGCATATGGTCTGCGCGATGAAGAATATCTGCGACTAAAAATACTCACGTCTATGCTCCCGAGGCTCTAAAAAACATGAAATTTACCCACACGATCACGCGAAGAGCCAAAAATAGTAAGTGGCCAGGATCGAGTAACACTCAATTCGGGGTGCGACGGAGAGCCCTCGGATTACGCTATCGCTTCATCCGGGTTACTTGTTTTAACCTGGCGCCACAATCGCCGCCCGGATATTAGAAATATCCTGGTTAAGTAGTATACTGCCCCACTAAATTTCAATAAATTTACAGAGCAAACCATGCGTAAACAGGAACTGGGCTCGCTTAAACATCAAGCCAAGCGACTAACCGCGATTCAATTCCGTCCACTTAAGCGTGGCGGGTTACCTCGGCCACTGGATAAAATGGGCGGTAAGCGTTTACTTGTTGCTGGGCCGGCGCAAGTTGCCGATAACTTGTTGGTTATATTTCTGGTGCGTGATGGTGACACTCTGGAGCGCCGTGCGTTTTTTGCGCACTTGTTTCAAGACGGGCTGCCTAGTGGGGGCTGCTCCCGCTCGCGATTTTGCATTATCATCCCAGCCACAAAGGGATACGTATCATGTATCATGCTTAACTGTCAAACTGACCGAGATTACTTAGACCGCCTTTTGCCCGGCGCCCCAGAGCTTGCTCTCGACACGCCGCAAGGTCTAAACCCAGCCAACGCGACAGACCGTCTTCAGCTTGTAAGTATTTTTTGTCGCTGTTGTGGTATTACACTGGGCGAAGGCGAGTTGCTGTCATGAAGCCAGATTTTTGCAAATCGCTGGTATGGCGCGAAACAACAGAGGGCGGGCAGTTAATCACCCCGTTTCATTTTGATGATGGCGATAACATCGTAATTTTTGCCCGCCGCCTATCACAAGGCTGGCAGTTGGACGATAATGGTGAAGCTTTGTTTCGTCTTGCTGCAAGTGGCGTTGATCCCGAGTCCGAACGGGTGCAAGCACGTATTGCAGATTTGCAATCATTGCTGGGGGTATGTTGCGACCAAGATGGTGAGACGCTCTATTCACTAGCGGATAATATAACAATCGCCGAGCGAGCTTTTGCAGTTGCCGAAGCAGCCTCTCAGCTTGTTGCACTGTCCTGTTTGCGCCAAACACGCCAAACTTCAGGTTTTCGTGAGCGTATTATGGATATCGTTGAACAAGTTGCAAAATCCGCCAATATCATCATGCGCCGCGATGTGGCTGCTGACGAAAGCAAATCCATTTTTGTGGATGCTTACTTGGTGGTCCCCCGACCAGTATTGATTGTTGCTGCAACATCTGCGCAACGGTTAATGGAGGCCGAGATTATTTTTCTTGATTGTGCGCGCCGCAAAGAATCAGCTTACGTTTTAGCTTTAGTCGAAGATGTGCGTGCAATTGGTGTAAAACAGTACACGCGGGCAAACTACTATACCGACAAAACTGTAGAGTTTGCCAGTGACATTGCCATTGCTGATTTAATTCGTGGCCAGATTTCCTCCCCGGTACATTAGCGC
The DNA here is from genome assembly GCA_040183005.1 of Gammaproteobacteria bacterium. Classification (NCBI taxonomy): domain Bacteria; kingdom Pseudomonadati; phylum Pseudomonadota; class Gammaproteobacteria; species Gammaproteobacteria bacterium. The sequence goes on along the minus strand of JAMPIW010000007.1, from coordinate 1,248,773 downwards.
GTACCCTGGGTTAGCTTGGTAGGATGCGGTGACCAACGGGAACCGCATCCTACGAGCTTGAGCACGGTTTTAAACAGCGCAGGCAAACCAATAGGGTTTAGCGTTTGTACCCCGAGACCATGATAAATGGGCTGGGGGGTGCCATTTGCTCTGATTTTATGTCCACAAACCCCACTTCGCGGAGGATATTTTCCATCTCGGTGGTGGAGTAGGAGGTGCCGCTGACGGTGTTGATGATCTGGTTGACTCCAATCAGCGCAGCGAGCGCAGGCCCTTTTTTGTCGGCATGCAACAGCTGTTCCTGGATCATGATGACGCCATCTTTGTTCATGGAGTCATAACACTTCTTGAGCAGTTTTTTGATGTTTTCCGGCGATTCCTGGTTGGTCATCGACGATAGCAGCATGGCGTCATTGCCGGTGCCCAGGCTGTCGGTGTTGTAGTCGCCGGGCAGGAGCTTGACGCGATCCTGCATGTGGTACATGTCGACGATTTCTTTGGCGATTTTCAGGTTCTGCGGGCGGTCCATGGCCACGGCATTCAGGCCGGGATAACTCTCGCAGAATTTCACGGCAAAGGTCGCCGGGCCGCAGCCCACGTCCATCAGCTGTTTTTTACCCGAAAGATCGAACAGGCTGGTCAATAGATTGGATTGCGACAGCGCGCGATTGTGCATGCCCATCATGTAATTGCGTGTTTCTTCGTCGCTGTACTCCTGATGCATCAGCGCCGACGGCGTGCCGGTTTTTACCGTGTTATACAGTCCGCCCCAGGCCTGATACCAGTTTTCGAACATGTAGACGATGCCGCCCTGGTAGAATTTGCTGGAGCTGGTGAGAAAGGTTTGACTAAACGGGTTGTTGCGGAACACATCGCCATCACGGTCGAGGAAGTCGATCGAGACCAGGGCGCTGAGCAGTGCGCCCAGACAACGCCGGTCGGCGCCGGTTTCATTGGTCAAGGTGTCCAGGTCTTTTGCTTTGCCGTCCAGCAGATTGAAAATATCGAGCCGGTTAGCCGCGTGCAGGACGCAGGATTGCCAGTAGCCGGAGGCCACTTGCATGACCCGCATCGGGTCCATGCCTTCTGGTACTTCCCAATTGCCCTGGTTTTCATTTTTCGATGATGCAGACATCGTTGCCCTCCATTGTATTTTTAAAGCATATTAATAACGTACGCAGCACTATGAAGTATATTGCCAGATTTATCCAGACCGAAAGCCTGAGAAGCCGATAAGTCGCTTAAAATCAGGCGATTATAAAGCCTCTGCGAGGCCAGGGATAGTATGGGCCTGGGCGCAGCGTTTACAGATACAGGCCTTGTGCTTTGCGGCAGGCGGAACTGCGTCCAGCAGGGTTTGAGGAAAAGATTCCTCGCGGCACCAGCAAGGTTGGTGCTGGCGATCGTTGGCCATATTGCATTCATTTTCAGCGCCGCACAATGGGCAGCGACGAGGGTCGATAGCGGAGGGTTCTGTCATGGCAGTGTTTTATTCATGCCTGAATGTTTGCAGCTAAAACCGGCGATTCGGTTGTCAAAAAAAACGGCGGGTACGGTATTCCGTACCCGCCGGTCTTGAAGCTAAAGTTTATTCGCTTCCTGTCGAATCCGTTTTTGGATTGACGGCAGGAGTTTCGACGGTGGCTTTGGGCGCTACCGGGATGACATTGGACGGGGTCGCGTCGGTAGACGGTGCTTCGCTCATAAACGTCATTTGCCTGGGCGCGCGGGCCTCTTCTTGGCCCCGGTTTTCCTGGATTGCGACAGGGGCAGGCGGTGTCGCTTTAATGGGTGGCGGCAAGGAAGGTGCGTCACCTGTGTTTTCAGCCGCTACAGCCACGTTGCCGGAGTCCGGCGATGGCTGATCAATATTCCCTGGGCGATAGGCATTTCTGCGCGGTGGGTAATAAGGCGCAGACGTTTTCTTCTCGACTTGGGGCGATTCGCCAGTTTCAGTTGATGCGTGGCTGGCTTCAATCCTGGGTTCCGTGCGGGGTGTGGCGGCGAGAACATTATTCTCATTCTGCCGCATTTCTTCTCCGCCTGCGTCCTCGGTGTCTCCGGCAAACTCCGTGCCGGCTTCTCCAGGAGCCCTTGGTTCTCTACGGCGGCGGCGTCCACCACGGCGTCCACGCCGGCCACCGGGACGCTGGCCGGCGGTTCTTGCCGTAAGCTCTGCTTCACCTGAAACGGCCTGCCCGGCTTCCGTTGTGGTATCACCCGCAGCGGCTTCGATAATGGGTTCTTCAAAAGTGGGCTGTGGCAGCGCCCTTGATGGCGTTCTTTGGGCAGGAAGGGCCGCTTGCGGGGCTGTTTCTGCCTTTGCAGGCAACTCGGAAGGCACCGTTTTCTTGCGTTCCTCTGTGCCGCGCGGCGGCCTCTTGCGCTGCGATTCGTCGCGGCGCGGTTTGGCTTGCTGAGAAGGTGCGGACCGCGCCTTGTGAGGCGGAGCCTTTCTCCTGGAATCTGATTCGTCGATGCTTGTCGTAGCCTTGGTCTCAACCTCGGTTTTGGTTGCTGCCGGTAGGCCACCGCCAAACAAGCTTGCCCATAGCCGCTTGATGAAGCCGCCTTCAGCTTCTGGTCGCGCAGATTTCTGGGCGGGGGAGGGTGCAGGAGCAGGGGTAGCGGGAACCACGCCTTTTACAGCGGGTTCTTCGATGCCGACCTTTTTCGCAGGCGCGACCCTTCTTTCAACGGTTTCTTCCGGTTTTTTTACCAGTTCATAACTTGCCGGCGCGCCTTCCTCCGCAACATCATCGGCACGCACGCGTTCGATTTCATAGTGCGGTGTTTCAAGCGCGGGGTTGGGTATCAATGTGATACGACTCTTGTGCCGGTTCTCGATGGCGCTGATTGCCGCACGCTTTTCGTTAAGCAAAAAGGTGGCGACAGCCACTGGCAGCTGAGCGAGGATCTTGTCCATCCGGCCCTTGCCTTTGGAGGCCTCTTCTTCGATTATGCGCAGAATGGAGAGCGCCAGCGATTCCACGTTGCGGACGTTGCCTTGTCCCTCGCAACGCGGACAGACAATCTGGCTGAACTCGCCCAATGAGGGCCGCAGGCGCTGGCGTGACATCTCCAGCAGGCCGAAGCGCGAAATGCGGCCGATCTGGACACGCGCCCGGTCCATTTTGAGGGCCTCTTTGAGGCGGTTTTCCACCTCGCGCTGATTGCGCGCGGGGGTCATGTCGATGAAATCGATGACGATCAATCCGCCCAGGTCACGCAGGCGCAATTGGCGGGCGATTTCGTCAGCGGCTTCGAGGTTGGTGTTGAGCGCGGTCTCTTCGATGTCTCCGCCCTTGGTGGCGCGTCCTGAGTTGATGTCGATGGCCACCATCGCCTCGGCATGGTCAATGACGATTGCACCGCCGGACGGCAGGCGCACTTCATGCTGGAACGCTGTTTCGATCTGGCTTTCGATCTGGTAGCGCGAGAAGAGCGGCACGCTATCCTGATACAGCTTGATTTTATTCAGGCTGTTGGGCATGACCTGCTGCACAAAGTCACGCCCTTGCTGGTATACCTCTGGGTCATCGATGAGGATTTCGCCGATGTCCTGGCGGAAGTAATCGCGGATGGCGCGGATGATGATGCTGCTTTCCTGGTATACCAGGAAAGGCGCGGATTTCTGGTTGGAGGCGGTTTCGATGGCTTCCCACAAGCGCAGCAGGTAGTCCAGATCCCACTGAAGCTCCTCGGCGCTCTTGCCGACACCGGCGGTGCGCACGATGATACCCATGCCGTCAGGGACGTTCAGTACGCCCATGATGTCGCGCAATTCACTGCGGTCTTCACCTTCAATACGGCGCGATACGCCTCCGGCGCGCGGATTGTTGGGCATCAAGACCAGATAACGGCCGGCCAGGCTGATAAAGGTGGTGAGCGCCGCACCCTTGTTGCCACGCTCTTCCTTGTCGATTTGCACGACGACTTCCTGGCCTTCGCGCAACACGTCTTTAATGTTGACGCGGCCGCCCTCGGGCGTGTGGCTGAAATACGAAGGGGTGATTTCCTTTAACGGCAGAAAACCGTGCCGTTCTCCGCCGTATTCGATAAAGGCGGCCTCCAGGCTAGGCTCGACGCGGGTGATTTTCCCTTTGTATATATTGGATTTTTTCTGTTCCCGTGACGGTGTTTCGATGTCCAGGTCGTAAAGGTGTTGTCCATCAACCAAGGCTACGCGCAACTCTTCCGGTTGAGTTGCGTTAATTAACATTCTTTTCATGTTTTAAATTTCTCTGGCGTTCAACCACAGCCAGCGACGGTTGCCGTACTGTCGAACCGGGGGCGAGGGGAGGCGCCGGGCACGCCTGCTCATGGCAGAATGCCGATCAACCTTCTCTTCGCCCGCACTCTTTATCGGACAATTGCGCCAGGCAGTGCGCACCATGGATGCAAACGCATCGCTCTCGCTGATTCTTGAGTTATTGATTCGGTCCTCGCAGGCACAGGCCGCGCGGATCATCAACAAAAACGGTGTGTTGCTTATAGTGTTGTATCTGCCTGATACGCCATAAATCCGGCACACCTCGATGGGCGGCGAGGTGGTTCGATATACCGCATAGGTCGCGTTTTGTGGGAACGCAATTTATTGATCGCTCTTTAAACGGGTCGAGCGACACCAAACCCCATCAACGTAAATGTATGTTATGTGTCATTTTCATGCGGACGTTCCGGAGCCTGTTCAAGCGGCGGTGTATTGGGCGATGAGTAGAAGCCCTACCGCCTGCCTTGATATGAGGCATCAACGTTGCCAAAGTTCCGTTTCCAGCGCCGCATACGCATAAAATGGTTATCGTCCTCTCGCGCCACTGTCATACGTTATGCATCAACAAAATGAACTGTCGCGGGTACATCATAATATAACACGTTAATCAACAGCATCAAATCAGTCAAATAAAATGTTATTATTTGACGCATGTCTATTTCAAAAACTCATCAAGGCCCCCGGCTCGTCAGTATTGACGACGCCCACGAGGGGCAGCGCATCGACAATTTTCTGATTACAGCCCTGAAAGGTGTCCCGAAAAGCCATATATATCGCGTATTGCGCAAGGGCGAGGTGCGGGTCAACAAGGGACGCATCAAACCTACCTATCGCTTGCAGGCGGGCGATACGGTGCGCATTCCGCCTATCCATGTGGCGGAGCCGGGTGAGTATGTGCCGCCTACCGCCCATGTCTTGCAACGGATAGAAAACAGCATTATTTATGAAGATAGTGCGTTGATTATCATAAATAAACCGTCGGGGATCGCAGTTCATGGCGGTAGCGGCCTGAGCTATGGTGTGATCGAGGCGTTGCGCGCCGCCCGCCCGGATGCGCACCATCTGGAACTGGTGCATCGCCTGGACCGCGATACCTCCGGATGCCTGATGATCGCCAAAAAACGCAGTATGCTACGCAGTTTGCATGAGTTGTTGCGGACGGATCACGGCATCGACAAGTGCTATCTGGCGCTGATTATGGGGCAGTGGCAGGGCGGAAAGCGGGTCGTCGATGCCGCGCTGAGTAAAAATGAGTTGCGCTCCGGCGAACGCGTCGTGCGCGTTTCCGACGAGGGCAAGTCCTCCGCCAGCGTGTTTCGGCCGCAGCGGGTTTTTGCCGAGGCCAGTTTGATGGAGGTGCGGCCTTTGACGGGGCGTACCCATCAGATCCGCGTCCATGCCGCGCATGTCGGGCAGCCGGTTGCCGGGGATGAGAAGTACGGTGACGCGGAATTTAACCGGCGGATGGCGGCGCTGGGCGTGAAACGCCTGTTTTTGCATGCCCACGCGCTGACCTTCGAGGTGCCGGAAACGGGTCAGAAGGTTAGTGTCACGGCCCCGTTGAGCGATGACTTGAAAGAGGTTTTGGCGCGTCTTGAGAAGGCTGAGAAAGCCCATGATGCCGAGTAGGTTCAAGCTGTTGGTGTTTGATTGGGACGGCACGCTGATGGACTCTGAGGCGCGCATCGTCACCAGTTTCAACGCGGCCATGACGGATGCGGGGCTGGCGCCGCTCGCGGATGAGGCTGTCAGGAATATCATTGGCCTGGGCTTGCGCGAGGCGCTGGATCAATTGGTGCCGGGGGCCGATAACCTGCTCCAGCAGCGCTTGGCGGATCGCTATCGCCACCATTTTCTTTACGCCAATCAAATCCCTGCGAAATTGTTTCCAGGCGCGGCGGATATTGTGTACGATCTGCGCCAGCAGGGCTATCTACTGGCGGTTGCGACCGGCAAAGGGCGGCAGGGTCTCAATCGCTCGTTGGCGGAATCGGGCTGCGAAGGTCTGTTTCATGCCACGCGCTGCGCCGATGAGACCTTTTCCAAGCCACATCCCCGCATGTTACTGGAGATTATGGACGAAATGTGCGTTGCCCCGCATGAAACGCTCATGATAGGTGATACCGAATACGATATGCAGATGGCCGGTAATGCGGGAACGGCGGCGCTGGCGGTGAGCTATGGCGTGCATGGGCGCGACCGCCTGTTGCAATGCGGCCCCTTGGCGTGCCTGGATAGTATCGCGGAAATCAGGGAATGGCTAATACCTGTCAACCTGAACACCAAAACTCCAGAACCCCAGAACCCTCTGAATAAAATCAGAGAGCTTTAATAGATTTTTACAACAATTCAATAAGCGGTACATCATCATGTCAGATAATCAGCAAGAGTCCTCAGCCTCCGCAACGCCGGGTGGTGAACCCGCCAAACCAGAGGATAAGTGGACTGGCGGAGCGCCCGCGCCCACCACGTCCGCTGCGCCATCAGGTGAAGAGGGTGGCGAGTGGGAGCGCGGCGTCCTCAAGAAGCTGGCCTTCTCCGCTATTGACGAACAGCGCCGCACTCGCCGCTGGGGCATCTTTTTCAAGGTGCTGACCTTCGCCTATTTGTTTACGTTGCTTTATCTGGTGCTGCCCAAGGATCATGCGATCGACGTTGGCAAGAAGCACACCGCGCTGGTGGAAATCCGTGGTGAAATCTCCGATAGCAGCGAGGCCAATGCCGATAGCATTATTACCGGCTTGCGCGCCGCATTTGAGGACAAAAATACCAAAGGCGTGATTATCCGGATCAACAGCCCCGGCGGCAGCCCGGTGCAGGCGGGGTATGTCAACGACGAGATCAAACGCCTGCGCACTGAATATCCCGATATTCCCTTGTATGTGGTTATTACCGATATCTGTGCCTCGGGTGGCTATTACATTGCCGCCGCTGCCGACAAGATTTATGCCGACAAGGCCAGCCTGGTAGGCTCCATCGGCGTAATCATGGACGGCTTCGGATTCGTTGATACCATGAAAAAACTTGGGGTAGAGCGCCGCTTGTTGACGGCGGGTGAGCATAAAGGCTTCCTCGATCCCTTCTCACCGCAAAAGCCGGAGGAGGTTGAGCACGTCAGGACGCTGCTCGGCAACATTCACCAGCAGTTCATTGATACTGTTAAGAAAGGGCGGGGAGCGCGTCTCAAGGACGATCCCAATCTGTTTAGCGGTTATATCTGGACCGGCGAGCAGGCCATCGGCGTCGGGCTGGTCGATGCGCTGGGCAGCAGCAGCTATGTTGCCCGCGAGGTCATTGGCGCGGAGGATATCGTTGATTACAGCGAGAAGCCGCCGTATTTGCAGCAATTTGCCCAGCGCTTCGGTATGGCGATGTCGGGTGCCTTTTCATCGGCATCAAACGCCGGCCTGAAACAGTTGGGTGGCTTGAGTGACAACATCAAATAATAACCGTTGAAACAAGCACACACCGGCCATGTCAGGAAATACTATCGGAAAACTTTTTACGGTGACCTCGTTCGGCGAGAGCCACGGTGCGGCGATTGGTTGCATCGTCGACGGCTGCCCACCGGGCATGGCGCTGTGCGAAGAGGATTTGCAGCATGATCTGGACCGCCGCAAACCCGGCACCTCACGCCATACCACGCAGCGCCGTGAAGAGGATAGGGTGCAGATCCTCTCCGGCGTTTTTGAAGGGCACACCACGGGCGCGCCGATTGGGTTGCTGATACACAACACCGATCAGCGTTCCAAGGATTATTCCAAGATCATGGATCAGTTCCGCCCCGGTCACGCGGACTATACCTACCAGCAAAAATATGGTCTGCGCGACTATCGTGGCGGTGGACGTTCCTCGGCGCGAGAGACGGCCATGCGCGTGGCGGCAGGTGGGATCGCCAAAAAATACCTGCACGAGCGTTACGGGGTAACAATCCGCGGTTATCTGGCGCAACTGGGGCCGATCAAGGCCGAGGCCTTTGACTGGGATGAAGTAGAGAAAAACCCTTTCTTTTGCCCAGATGCGGTCAAGGTTCCGGAAATGGAGGCGTACATGGATGCGCTACGCAAAGAGGGCAACTCCATCGGCGCGCGCATCAATGTGGTGGCCAGTGGCATGCCGCCGGGGTGGGGCGAGCCGGTGTTCGACCGCCTCGACGCCGATATCGCCCATGCCCTGATGAGCATCAATGCTGTCAAAGGCGTGGAGATTGGCGCCGGTTTCGGCTGCATCGAGCAAAAAGGCACTGAACACCGTGACGAGATCACGCCGCAAGGCTTTTTGAGCAACCATGCGGGCGGTATTCTGGGTGGCATTTCATCCGGCCAGGATATTGTCGCCAGCATCGCGCTCAAGCCGACCTCCAGTATCCGCCTGCCCGGGCGTAGTGTGAATGTGCATGGTGACCCGGAGGAGGTGGTGACGCATGGCCGCCACGATCCCTGCGTTGGCATCCGCGCCACCCCAATTGCCGAGGCGATGCTCGCCATCGTGCTAATGGACCACATGCTGCGCCACCGTGCGCAGAATAGGGATGTCGTATCGCAAACACCGGTTATTCCCTCTCAGGCACAGTAGGTGTGGCTTGCACGCGAGGGGTGGTTCGCGGGTAATAACCCTGAGCGGGTAATAGCCCTGAATAGCGTATGGCCCGCTCCTGCAATTAACTCGTAACCGTAGCTATGCCCTATTGGCGCCTGTCCGCGTTTTATTTTTTCTTTTTCGCCTCGCTCGGCGCGCTGCTGCCTTACTGGGGGCTGTATCTCGAATCGCTGGGGTTTAACCCGGTCCAGATCGGTGAATTGATGGCGCTGATTATGGCGACCAAGATCATCTCCCCCAATGTCTGGGGCTGGATCGCCGATCACACCGGCAAGCCCATGGCTGTCGTGCGGCTGGGTTCCCTGGCAGCGGCGCTGGCCTTCAGTGGCATCCTGCTTGGCAGCAGTTATGGTTGGCTGGCGTTGGTGATGATTGTATTCAGCTTTTTCTGGAATGCCACGCTGCCGCAGTTCGAGGCCGCTACCTTTAGCCATCTGGGTGATCAGGTGCATCGCTACAGTAGTATCCGCTTGTGGGGGTCTATCGGGTTTATTGTGGCGGTAGCGGCGCTGGGTCCGCTGTTCGAGCATGCTGGTGTGGGGCTGTTGCCGCTGATCTTGCTGGGGCTGATGGCGGGCATCTGGTTGATGAGCCTGCTGGTGCCGGAGCGCGCCGCTGCTCACTTGATTCTTGATCACGAGCCGTTACGCAAGGTGTTGGGGCGCCCCGAGGTGCTGGCTCTGCTGGCGGTGTGTTTTCTGGTGCAGGCCAGCCACGGCCCTTACTACACCTTCTATTCCATCTACCTCGAAGATCATGGCTATTCCCGCAGCCTGATCGGACAGTTATGGGCACTGGGCGTGATTGCTGAGGTGGGTGTTTTTCTTGTCATGCACCGGCTGGCGCCACGTTTTGGCTTGCGCGCCATATTCCTTGCCAGCCTAGCCCTGGCCGCGCTGCGCTGGGCATTGATCGGGCTGTTCGTGGACAATCTGCCGATGATGTTTTTTGCGCAAATCCTGCACGCCGCCAGTTTTGGGGTTTATCATGCCGTGGCGATACAGCTTGTGCATAAATATTTTACCGGACGCAACCAGGGACGTGGCCAGGCGCTCTACAGCAGTCTCAGCTTTGGTGCGGGTGGCGCGGTTGGCAGCCTGTACAGCGGTTACGCCTGGAGCAGCTTAGGCGCCACCACTACCTATTTTTTGGCAGCGTTTATAGGCGTTGCGGCTTTTCTGGTGGCCTGGCGCTTCATTAGGGCGGATCAGCTGGTGGACGCAAGAAAAAATTGACGTGGCGCACCGCTATGGGTATCATTCCCCGCTTCGTGCTGCACCTGCTTTGGTGGACGTTGCGATAGTAATGCAGGACGTTCGGGGTATAGCGCAGTCTGGTAGCGCGCCTGCTTTGGGAGCAGGATGTCGGGGGTTCGAATCCCTCTACCCCGACCATATTTATGGATTTATGGCGTTATACTGTGCGGCTTGGACCAAGCGCCCGTAGCTCATCCGGATAGAGCATCGGCCTTCTAAGCCGAGGGTAGCAGGTTCGAGTCCTGCCGGGCGCACCAGTATCTAAAGCTGCATGTTAGGTCTGGAAAAGAAGTTAAGTTATGGTGGCCGTAGCTCAGTTGGTAGAGTCCCGGATTGTGATTCCGGTTGTCGTGGGTTCGAGCCCCATCGGTCACCCCAATTCAAAGCCAAAAGCCATACCCGCAAGGATTTGGTTTTTTTGGCGGTAGATTCCAATGCCGCGAGGCAGTTGGGTTTCTACCCTGAAGGGTGCAAGTCAAAAGCCTCTTCAGGTATTGATCACACTGGCAAAGTGTGTTTCACTACCTATCCCCTTATATGGGCCGTTAGCTCAGTTGGTAGAGCTGCTGACTCTTAATCAGTAGGTCGCAGGTTCGAGTCCCGCACGGCCCACCATTTAAGCAGATGTTGTAAAGTGACGGCGGATACGTCCCCTCAGGCTGGATACTCATCCAGACAGGAGGCTGTATGGCCGTCAAGATCACCATCGTATCGACCAAGGGCGGGGTCGGCAAGACCACGCTCACCGCCAATCTCGGCGGCCTGCTGGCGGACCTCGGGCAGCGCGTGCTGCTGGTGGACGCCGACATCCAGCCGACCCTCTCCAGCTACTACTCCCTGCAATTGCGCGCCGCCGGCGGGCTGTCCGACCTCATTACCCGCAGTGCACCCGCCGAGGTGATCAGCCGGACGGTCTTCGAGCGGCTGGACATCGTCGTCTCCGACGACCCGGAAGGGCGGCTGCAGAACTGGCTCCTCTATACGCCCGACGGCCGGCCCCGGCTCAAGCATGTCCTGCTGTCCGCACTGGACAGCGCGTATGACGTCATCCTGATCGACACCCAGGGCGCGGTCGGCCCCCTTCAGGACACCGCCGTGCTGGCGGCAGGGTTCGATCTGTGTAAAGTACTCCCGCACCTGGTTGCGCCGCAACATCCGCTTACTGATCTCCCGATGCTTCTCGTCAAAGCAGACGGCTCTTTGCCAAGTCCAGCCCAATCGTTGTAATCTTCATCTCGGTCTCCTCTCCTTTCGTTTCGATGGTTTGTTACAGCTCCATCGTGGCGCATTCGACGCCGGTTTAGAAGGAGGAGGAGACCATCACATCAGGCATTGGATCAACTCATTCACCACAAGGCGCACAGAGTTCGTAGATGTGACGGAGAGCATTCGGTGCATGCACCTTCGGTTATTGCACCCTGCCACTATGTGGTCCGCTCATCCAAGGCATTAGAGTTAACGTTGATTTAAGAGCTCTCCCGTGAAACGACCATGCACAGCCCAGTTGGAGCATTGCGGGCATTTCTCACTCTCTCGCGAGAGAGTTATGGGTGTCCTTATTGTTTTTTGAAAATATCGACCACACATTTAGCTTGATCCCAAAAACGGCGATCGTAACTTACTGTTCAGGTCAAAATACGATCGTCCAGCCCTCCCGCTGGGCCTGTTCTTTGGTGTAAGCGACGCCATCGACCTTGAGGCCTTCGTGGTTCAACAGTGTAATAATGCCCCCCTGGTTTCCGAGTTGCACGGTTTGCGGCAAGGTAACCACCTTTGCCTCGCCTGGCGGCAAGATCCCGCTGAGCGGATGCTTTTGTTTGGCTTTGTTCGCAATGGTCCAGCCAGCCAGATCGATCGGCTGCGGGGAGGTGTTGAGCAGTGTCACTGTTTCCTTTTCCGGTGCCGGGCCGATCGGATTCACCAGCGCGGCAACGATGCGCACTATGCCTTGCGGTTCAAACGGCTGGGGTGTTGGTCCTGGGGTGGGAGTCGGTTCGATGCGGTGGCCGGTGATGTCGTCGCTGTGCCAGCCCTGCGACTGGAATTTCAGGAAGACCGCCACCCACTGATTTTGTGCCGGAAAGTGGATGAGCATGGCGCCATCCTGCCATACCCCGTCGTCTTCCCGAAACTGCGCGGAGTTGGCCTGGTTCATGTGGATATCGTGGATGCCATTGCCGGGCTTGAAGCCGAAGATCTTGTCCTTGATGTCTTCCGGCCCCCAGCGCTCGCCAAAGGCATAGACCAACGCGCTTTCATCGGCCATCACACGCTGTATATAATGGTCGATGACTTCGTTCAGGTCATTGTCCGGGCCGGGCACATTGAAAGGCAGCGGGCGCATCCGGCTGCGATCAAAGAGGTTGCCACGGATAAAGTCCAGCGCCAGGCCATTGGGTTTGCGTTCCAGCGGCGTGAAGCCGAGCGGCAAGTCGACCAAGCCCGCCGTGACGGGATGCTGAAATGCATCGTCCACGAGATATTCGAGTTCAGAAGGGCTTTGCTGTGATTTGACGTTGACAGCGATCCGATAGTCCGTCCCTTCGTCCACGATGTGCACTTGATAATGCGGGCTCTCCCCCTGGCCGAGCCGCCGGTCTATCGCCCGTCCCTTCAGAACTCCATAGCGCTGTAGTGACATGGTGTTTCCCTCCTGGATTACATTGTGACCGTAATTTTCAACCACCGTTTTTAGGATCATATCAGCGGCTTTCCCCTTTTGCCACCTGCTGTAATACCCAATCCAGTGCACCGTGCGGCAGCAGCCGTTTGAGGGTGGCAAAGAAGTGCGCAGGCGCCGTGACGGGGTAGCGTATCTTTGGGCGCGGGCTTTCGAGGGCGTGGATCACTTTTTTTAACACGGCTTCGGGCGGCAGGGTGAAGGGTGCGGCGGGGCCTTGCTTGGTCAGGCGCCGTTCCAGGCCGCGATAGCGTTCGCGGTGGGCGCTATGTTCAGGGTCGATATTTTGCCGGTAAGCCGCATGGGCGTTGGCGCGGAAGCGGCTTTTGATCGGGCCGGGTTCGATGATTGAGACGTGGATGCCGCTGCCCGCCAGCTCCAGACGCAAGGTATCGGTAAGGCCTTCCAGGGCGAATTTGCTGGCGTTGTAGGCGCCGCGATAAGGCAGTGCGACGAATCCCAGCAGCGAGCTGTTCTGGATGATGCGCCCTGTGCCTTGAGCACGCATCACTGGGATGATGCGATTGGTCAGTTCCAGCATGCCGAACAGATTGGTCTCGAATTGCGCCCGCAATACCTCACGCCGCAAATCCTCCACCGCCCCCGGCTGGCCATATCCCGCATTATTGAACAGCCCATAGATCCTGCCCCCGGTACGAGCCAAGATCTCGTCCACGGCAGCGTGGATGGAGTTCGTGCTGTTCAGATCGAGGAGCAGGCTTTCCAGCCCTTTGGCTTGCAAGGCTTCCACATCCTCCATCTTGCGCGCCGTAGCGAATACTCGATAACCGCGAGCCTTCAGTCCTTCGGCCACGCATCGTCCGATGCCGCTGGAGCAGCCGGTGATTAATATGGGTTTTATTTTCATGTGATTGATGACCGGCGATTTTTTGTGTGGCTATATTCTACGCCAGCAGCACAGCCACAATCCCGTATAAAAATCTCGTCAAACATCGCCGCACCGCAACTCGCCGACCTTACTTCCTCTGGTTTCCATTGTCGTATACCAAAACGGTATCTTGCTTTTAGTGCTTATCGGGTCGTCTCCTGCAAACGTTACGGATAGCGGTAACTACGGTGGTAAAGATCATTATCTGTAGTGGTCTTGGGTGCTAACCCCACAAGCACCCTGCTTTCATCAAACGAGGCGTACGCGACCAAAATGGCCTGGGTATCTCACGCTACGTTCTGGCCAGGCTACTTGCTAATGCATGGACTTCCTCGGCCGATACAGCACGTAGACCGACAGCGTTTTTCTTTCATCCGGATCAAACGAGGGTTATTAGTGTGCCTGTGTTCCGCTATTTTTTAATTGCTTTGGTGCTTGGCCTCATGGGGTCATTAACGGCCTGTGGTGGTGGGTCCGGCGCAGGGGCTGATAATGGCGGTGCCCCATCGGTTGCCGTGAATCGCTCGGTGATTGCAGTCAATGATCCGACATGTCCTAACGGTGGCATCCTCGTTGAGACTGGGATAGATAAAAATATCAATGGGGTGCTAGACGCAAACGAGGTAACAAAGTCAGAAGCTGTGTGCAACGGTGCTAACGGAGTTAATACCCTCATCACACAAAGCATCGAACCCGCTGGATCTCATTGTCTCAACGGTGGCGTGCGGCTCGACTCCGGCATGGATACCAATCACAACGGCACCCTAGACTCCGCCGAGATCAGCTCATCGTCTTACGTGTGCAACGGTGGAGGTGTGTCATCATCCTCTCCCGCAGTCTTGGTCGCGAGCACGTCCGAGCCGCCTGGTAGTAATTGCCTTGCCGGGGGTTCGAAAATTGAGGCTGGACTAGACTTAAACAGCAGTGGCGCTCTTGATCCAAGAGAAATCACGTCCACGACATATGCCTGCTTGCCCCACGAGGCAGGGATCGTGGAAAACATGAAAATTCATGCGCTTGGTGCCGGAGACTTTATTGCGGTATGGACCCAACAGAATGGCACGGGTGCGGATCTGTGGGCGAGCCGCTACCGTGTTGGCCCAGGTTGGGATATACCCGGGATGCTGCAAAATGGTGCTGAAAACAGGCTTTCGTCGGTAGACCTTGCAGTAAATGGCAAAGGCAGTGCGGTCGTGACGTGGCGGGAATACATACGCAAAAATGGAAGCATTAGCTACAAGGCCAGATACTATACTGCTGCCGGTGGATGGCAAGCTGCAAGCACGATCAATACCGTAGACCTGTCTTCGGTGAGTTGGGGTCCCAACGTCGATAAAGTTGTTATGGATGCAAGCGGAAATGTGACCGTGATGAGTGGAGTAGCCACCTTTAGTGGCACGAATAGTATCTGGGCGCGCCGGTATCAGCCAGGAACTGGCTGGAACCCGCTGCAAAGCATTGCGAATCTCGGTGCCGATTTCAACATCTACGAAGCACTGCCGCGTGCAATAACCGATTCTGCGGGCAACGTCATGATGACATGGGCCTCTGCGGGTGAGATATGGTCCGAGCGTTATCTGGTTGCGTCGGGCTGGGACGGCCCCCATAGCCTCGGTGTCCCATGCGTTAGCTCTGGAGGCGTATCATCGCATGGGCTGGATCGTTTTGGTAACGTGTTGGCTGCGTGCGTATCAACCGGCATAGACGGTGTCACCAAACTATCGGCGAACCGCTACGCTCCGGGCAAGGGATGGGGCATCGCCGGTGACATGGATGCGTTGGATATCAACCTTGAGATTGGTGTGTCCTTCGCTATGGACCCCGCTGGCAATGCTATTATCTATTGGATCGGGACGGATGGGATAAAATCAAATCGGTATAACGTTACTCTAGGCTGGGAGACGCCACAGTTGTTGGGGCCGCACGTTTTTTGGAGCGGTTCGAATAAGTTAGCGTTCAACTCCGGCGGCAATGTCATCGCGTTATGGGCCGATACTGGCGGTACCGTTCTACACGCAAGCCAGAGTACAAGCGGGTCCGCATGGCAGGCCAGCAACATTTCTGGCGCCATTCCTTCGGTTTCAAGTGCTATATCCTCTGAGCGTGGCTATGACGTTGCGATTGATGACGCTAGCAACGCAGTTGCCATCTGGAGTCAGTTTGACGGCACGCGCAGAAATTTTTGGTTTAATACATTCATTCCCGGTACGGGGTGGGCCAGCCCACAGTTAGTGATCCCCTAGCACGACAAATCAACAAGGAGTTCGGATGATAATCCGGGAACACCGTGCTGGGTCAATACTGCTGTCGGATGGGATGCTGATGTTGCGGCGGTTTCCCCCCGGATTACGCTACGCTTCATCCGGGCTACTTGCTTCACCAGTCATGATGCGGCAGGCTGGGTTTTGTTTCTTCATTTCTTCGTCAGCCGCTTCTGCCTTAGCAAAGAACCGCACAGGGATAGCAGTAAGCCCGTCCATTGATAGCTACGCAGCATACGGCGCTACAGACATTTCTTCTAGGCAGTGCCGGTACTACCATTTCATTGCGGAAGTTGGACGCATCTCTCGTTTCCTTATATGACAAGCTAGGCGTGTGAAGCGAGGCTTCCGCAGTAAACCTTGGCATGTTCATGTCAAACCTCCTCTCGTTTATGATATTTATATTTACGGTTACAATGAGATGATTCGTCTCAAGTTGCTGCGCCCTGCGCTAAACTTCCTCGCAAACGCTCTGTTGCAAGTCTGTATCTTCATAACAATGCCAGCCTTTGCATCCTTTGCCACGGGTACATGTAGTAACCCAAATTTCGTTTTGGCGCATCTGCGGAAAAATCCGATTGCCGCTTTCAAAGGACGTGCTCAAACTGGTGCCTGAATATTTTGCGCTGCTCGTTTTTAAGCTGTTTTGTGCGGTAAATCCTGGAATGTTCATGTTTTATCTCCTTGTTAATTGTTGAGCCTATCGATCATAATATGGCGACATTTTGGTAACCAAGAATGGAAACTCCTCGGTCACATCCACACGTACGTAATATTTCTCGGCGACATCGGTCTGTCGGTGGTTGTACGAAAAAATCACATCCATTATCTTGCGCGTTCCACTCAGGCGAGATGGGCGCACATCCACCCCGGTGAGCGCGCAATCCCTTCCGAAACACTCGGCCGCCGTGGCATAGATGGCGGGATAACGCATGACCAGATAGTTGAGTGCACGGTGTTCATCCGTTGCCCCGGCGTTGTCCGCCATCTGCATGACTCGGTCGAACAATTCGTCAGCCATGGGTTTAAACTTTTCCGCAGTGATTTTGTCCGGCTTGGGAATCGCCTTTATCAGCGACTTTCGATCGAAGGAATAGATCTGATCGAATGCAACCATTGGTACCATCAGTCCGTTACACGCCTCGGGTGGAGCAATGGGGCCGCGTAGACCGATGACAATGTCCAAGTCCATTGGGCTGGGGGCAGGGCGGATGGCCTCTATCAGCAGGTCGAGGTCCACGGGGTCGCGTGGCTGTAGGATATAGGTTTCCATGCCTTGAATAATGAATACCCAGCAGAGTTGCCGCGCGAGATAGCGGTTTTCCCGTTGCGATAATGCGGAGAAAAACGCCTCACGGTCTGTTTTCCCGGCTGTTTCAGAGCGGCCGATCGCTTGCATAAACTCCTTCTCGATGCCAAGGCGCGGAAAGCGCGGCTCGATTCGACCTATGGCATAGATGTACGAAGGGGGTGTGGAGACCGCTCCGCCCCCACAGGTTGCACATGTCCCACCGTTGCCTCCGGGTGGTGCCATCATAGTGGATGTATCATCAGAAGATGCACTAACCAGTAGTTGTATCGCTTCATTTTGTTCCATAACACTTCCCCCTGAAAATAGAGATGGATCGTTGTGGCTTGAATTCTATTTACTTTGAATGATGCCCTGTAAAAGTCATCCAGCGGTTGAGGATGGCAGTACGCCGTATACAGCCATCGCAGGGTTTGATACCAATCGCGTATGTCATGTGCTTGATGACATCACCCAAACCGACGTCTTCCTGTACGAGGAATCCAGGAAGACGTACCCGGTGGGGTTGGTGTCCTTTCTTTGTTCTTTCATCACTCATAGCGTCCTCCTTGTTTTACGTTATTGTCGTGCATGATTCCTCGCCACCGCTTGGTATGCTGCCCAAGCATCCATCAGAGGCGGTACAACGCTGTTTCGTCGTGGAGAATTGCCGTGAGTTATGGCCATTCTTATCTCCCCTGCGGTTGCAGTAGGAAACAGCGACCACAGCAACGCAATCGCGCCCGTTACGAATGGGGTCGCAACACTTGTTCCTCCTTGCGTGAGCGTTTTACCATCGGTGCTGAGGCTGGTGATTCCTTCGCCGGGCGCACTCAACCCCTGTTTTCCGATAGAGTTTCCCAGATTTGTGTCATTTATCGGTCTTCCCGAAAGGTCGCAGGCCGCTACCGGGATGACCCATGGATGCCGGGTGATGGCAGAGCTGCCGAGGGTGCCCTGATTACCAGCCGCAGCGACAACGATGACGCCGCGCATTGCGGCATATCCCAGGGCATCTTCCAGTGTGCGCTCACCATTTGGGGAGGGCTGTGCAAGGGAGGCGCTCAGATTAATCAATCGCGCGCCAGCATCAATACACTCTATGAGTGTTGTGGCGAGTTCTTGGGGAGTTGTGCTCGGTATCTCTCTATTTACCGAGGCCGATTCTGCGAAGATGGGGCGCACTAGCAGGGTGCAGTTGGGGCAGATGGCCGGCGCGGCGGTATACCTTTTTGCGAACAAGATGCCAGCCACAAAGGTACCGTGAAAGCAGGCGAAGCTATTGGCTTGAGTACAAGCGCTGTGAAACGCGCTTGTTGCACGGATATTTTCATTGGCAAGATCAGGATGATGCGTGGCGACGGGGCCATCTATCAGGCCGATGATGATTTCAGGCCTGCCACTGCTGAGGGCCTTCAGCTCTTTTAACTTTACCAATTCCAGAGGATCCATGGCATTTCCTTGTCAACCAGCTCAATTCGAATCCAAGTTATTGAGGTACAACTCAATTTCGTGGGAACAGTTTGACGTTAGCACAAGTGTTGATCACAATTTTTGATCTGGATCAATAAAACCGTATTTTTAAAGAGGGATCCCCATGGGTCTGCTACATCTCACGCCAGCAACACCGCCACAATCCCCGTAATAAAAATCCCGTCAAACGTCCCCGCGCCGCCGATGGAGGCAATGGGGGTGCCCATTTTGCGGATATCTTTCAGGCGCAGCAGGTCGGCGCCGATCAATACGCCGAGGGTGCCGCATATATAGGCGAGTGCCGCGCTGTGTTCCGGCGCGATGATGATGGCGGTGAGCGCGGCGGTAACGGGGCCGACGAAGATCGGCATACCTATCCCCAGGCCGGGAATGGGGCGGCTGGTCAGGTGGCTGACGGTGGCGACGATGGTGATGGCAAGCGCGGCCTGTGTCAGGTCGATGGGATTGTGGCGCATCAGGTAATAGGAAAAGAGCAGGGGGATCAGGCAGCCGCCGACATTGACGGCGATCACCGTTTTGCCGGTGAATGCCGGCATCCGCGGACGCAGCAGGCGGCGTAGCGACTCAGGGATGACCATGTCCGGTGGCGGGCGTTCGGCCTTGATCTGAAACAGTGGCAGGTTGATGGCGCTGCCGAACAGCGAGGCGAACAGCAGTGTGAAGGCTGAAGAGGGTGACATGCCCAGCTTTTCGACGGCGACCGTTAGCAGTCCGATCTGCACGAAGGCAAGCAGCGTGCTTATCAGCAGGACGAGCAGGATTAGATATAAGGGCGAGAAGGGACACCTTGGTTATTGTCCGAGCCGAAGCGCGTCTGCCAGAAGCCCTGTGAGGCAGATGGCATTGGTGGGGTGGGTGATGCTGTCGGTGCTCCAAATATTTTTCACCCCGGCCCGGATCAGTGTCTCTTCCGTGTCCTCGGCGAAGATAGCATGAGTGATCAGGCAGTGTATGGCAGCCGCGCCGGATGCCTTTATCTGCCGTGTTGCGACGGCGAGGGTGTGGCCGGTGCTGGCGATGTCGTCTACCAGAACCACAGTCCTTCCCCGGAAGTCTATGGAAGGCAGCGTGATGTTGACGGTGTGGTCATCAATGCGCTCTTTGCGTGCCACAGCATAGTCCGTGTAGCAATATTCGGCGATGCGGCGCACCCATTGCTCCGACTCACTGTCGGGGCCGAGCAGCAAGGGTTTGTCAAGGCGCGAGCGCAGAAAGTCGGCCATCAACGGCGCTGAATTTAGGGCGGTGGCGCGGGCGGCGGGCACTGCTTCTTCCAAGCGGCTAATGCGGTGCAGATGCGGGTCCACCGTGATCACGGCATCGAACAATCCCGCCAAAAAATTACCGATAATGTGTTGGCTTACCGCCTCGCCTGGTTCAAATGCGCAGTCCTGGCGCATGTAGCAGAGGTAGGGCGCGACCAGGGTGAGATGGAGTACGCCCTGTTTGCGTGCCTGCGTGGCGCACAGCATCAATTCAATCAGCTTGTGATTGGGCTGGTTTAGGCTGCGGCAGACAATAACTTGCGAAGGGAGTCCGACGGGCAGGCGCACCCTGCTTTCGCCGTCCGGAAAGCGGTGGACATCGGCAATCCGGCAGGGTACATCCAAAGCTGCCGCCAGCTTTTCCGATGGCTCCGCATAGTCAGGAAAGCCCAGCACGAGCATTAGAGTTCCCCATAGAATTGAGACACACCTTCCGCCGTGCCAACGGTATACCCGCTGCCGCGCTCTTGGGTGAGCGCGCGTGCAAAATTGAAATCGGCGTTGAATTCGGCGTGTACCCGGTACAAAGGCTCGCCCTTTTCCACCAGGTCGCCGAGTTTTTTGAGGAGATCCACGCCCGCGCCCTTATCCATCGGCGCCCCTGCCATACGCGCCAGGCGGGCCAGCAGGAAATTGTCTATGCCCGTGATCACGCCATCTTGTTCGGCGGTCACTTCGTAAGTGAGATGGCCAGGAGCTGGTTGTGTGGTTTGCCGCCCCTGCGCCTCGATGATGGCGTTCATCTTGGCCAATGCCCGGCCTGAATCGAGGATGTCGCGTGCTATGGCATAGCCAAAGCCACCGCGCACATCAGGGTCAAATTCCAGCACGCGGCCAGCCAGGCGCAGGGCCTTCTGGCGCAGATCGGTTGGCGCTCGCGGATCGTTTTCCAGCACCTGCATCACGTCGCGTGCCTCCAGTACCGGGCCAATACCGCGCCCTACCGGCTGGCGGCCATCGGTGATGATGACCTCCAAGTGCAGCCCCAGGCGGTCGCCGACGAATTCAAACAGCTTGCGCAATTGCAGTGCCTCGTGCATGTGGCGCACCTTGGCGCTTGGTCCCACCGGGATGTCGATCAGCAGGTGAGTAGAGCCGGCGGCCATCTTTTTGGCGAGGATGGAGGCCACCAACTGGCCTTGCGAGTCGATCCCCAGCGGGCGTTCGACGGAGATCAGCACGTCGTCCACCGGCGCAAGCCGTGCGGTGCCACCCCACGCCAGGCAGCCGCGCTGGCTGCGCACGATGGAATGCAACGCCTCCGGCGGTAGATCGACCCTGGCCAGCACCTCCATGGTGTCGGCAGTACCGGCGGGCGAGGTGATGGCGCGGCTCGATGTCTTGGGGATCAACATGCCATGCGCCGCTACAATGGGCACCACCAACATCGAGGTGCGGTTGCCGGGGATGCCACCGATGCAGTGCTTGTCGGCCACCAGCGCTTCGTGCCAATTGAGGCGGTCGCCGGATTCGAGCATGGCATGAGTAAGATGGAGCACCTCGTCCCGGTCGAGCCCGGTCTGGCCCGACGCCACCAAAAAAGCCGCCATCTCCATTCTCGAATAGCGGTTGCCGGCGATGTCCTGGGTGATGGCGTGAAAATCCTCCGCGGTGAGGCGTTCACCAGTTATTTTGCGCCGTACCGCATCCATGGAACGCGGAGGCTCGGCATGCGCCACCTTTACCAGCCCGCCCTGGGCAATACCCATCTGGGTGAATGCCTGCTCGGAAAGCCCCAGCTCATCAGGAGTGACTATGGAGGCATCATCCACCACGTTGAGCACGGCAAGTACGGTGTTGCCATTGGCGCTGATCTCGATCTTCGATAGGGCCTGAAAACCCTCGGCGCGATAGATCACGCACTCGCGGTGCAGGTAGGCGACATTCTCCCGGTAGGTGTCAATCGCTACCCGCCGCAGTTTCAGCGTGTCAGGATGCTGTGTGGTGCGTTTGGCGGTCATGGCTTTATGTTACAGCCAGATAGCTTTCTGTGGCGATAGCTGGTATTGGTTCCGCCGCCTCTTCTTTCCGCCGCTCCTGCTGCTGCAACGCCCACATGCGCGCGTATACATTGCCCTGTTGCAACAGATCACTGTGCGTGCCGCGCTCCACAATGCGTCCGTGCTCCATGACGATGATCTGATCGGCGTCCACGATGGTGGACAGGCGGTGGGCGATGACCAGTGTGGTGTGGTCGGCGGCGACTTCGGCGAGTGCGGCGAGGATTGCCTGTTCGGAGTGGGAGTCTAGCGCCGAGGTCGCCTCATCGAAGATCAGGATCTTGGGGTTTTTCAGTATGGTGCGCGCGATGGCGACGCGCTGTTTTTCGCCGCCGGAGAGCTTAAGGCCACGTTCGCCGACCTGGGTGTCGTAGCCCAAGGGCAGTGATTCGATGAAGTCGTGTATGTGCGCCATCCGCGCGGCGCGAATTACCTCTTCGCGCGGTGCGTCGGGTTGGGCATAGGCGATGTTGTAATAGATGGTGTCGTTGAACAGCACCGTGTCTTGTGGGACGATGCCGATGGCCGCACGCAGGCTTTGCTGGCTGATCTCGCGTATGTCCTGGCCGTTGATCAGGATGCGCCCGCCGTCCACATCATAAAAACGGAATAGCAGGCGCGACAGCGTCGATTTGCCCGCGCCGCTGGTGCCCACCACTGCGACTTTATGCCCCGGCGGAATGTCAAAGTCGAGATCGTGCAGGATCTGCCGTTCAGCTTGATAACCAAAATTGACATGCTCGAAGCGCACTGCGCCGTTGCCGACTACCAGGGCGGGCGCGCCGGGCTTGTCGCGGATATCCAGCGGTTTGTCGAGCAGGCTGAACATCTTTTCCATGTCGGTGAGCGAGTGCTTGATTTCCCGATAAACGAATCCAAGAAAGTTGAGCGGGATGAATAATTGCAACAGATAAGCGTTGACCAGCACCAGATCGCCCATGGTCATGGTGCCATCCACCACGCCCTGGCTGGCCAGGATCATCAGCAATGTGACACCGGCAGCGATAATCGCACCCTGTCCGAAGTTAAGGAAGGACAGTGAGGTTTGGTTCTTGATCGCGGCGTGCTCCCACCCCTTCATGTGTTCGTCATAACGCCGCGCTTCGTAGTCCTCATTGTTGAAGTATTTCACTGTCTCGTAATTAAGCAGGCTGTCGATGGCGCGGTTATTGGCCTTCGAATCCATCTCGTTCATCACGCGGCGTACGCCCATGCGCTGCTCGGTGACCACCAGGCTAAAGATGATGTAGATAATGATCGTGACAGTGGTGATGATGGCGAACCATGGGTTGTAATTGGCGAACAGAATCACCGCCACCATGGCGATCTCAAGAATGGTTGGCAGAATGTTGAACAGCATGAAAGACAGCAAAAAACTCATGCCGCGTGTGCCGCGCTCGATATCGCGCGACATGCCGCCGGTCTGGCGCTCCAGATGAAAACGCAGCGCCAGCGAGTGCAGATGGCGGAATACTTTGAGCGCGATGTTGCGGATGGCACGTTGCGCCACCTTGGCAAACACTACGTCGCGCAGCTCACTGAATAAAGTGCTCGCCAGGCGTAGCGCCCCATAGCCGATCAGCAGGGCGAGTGGCAGGATGATAATAGTGTGGTGAGTCTTGTCCAGGGCGTCGACCACCCCTTTGAGCGCCAAAGGTATGGTGACGCCAGCCAGCTTCGCCAGCACCAGAAAAGCCATCGCCAGTACCACCCGCGCGCGGTACTCCCAAAGATAGGGCAGCAGGGTGCGGATGGTTTTCCAGTCGTTGCGGTTTTCAGACGGCGGGGCAGTGTGTTGCATGTGCATAGGGTGGGGCGCTCAGAAAAGCTCTTGTTAGGAATAGAGTTTACAGGATTTATCTTGTTATCGCCCTGGCATGGTTATGCCATTAGACGTCTTGAAAAGTGTATAATCATGCCCATTTGATTGTATTCTCGTCGTTTTGCCTTGTTCGTTGAGAGGATTTTAGTGTTATGCCCATTTACGAATACCGATGCGATGCCTGTGGCCACTCTCTGGATGCCATTCAGAAAATGAGTGATTCCCCGCTGATTGAATGTCCGGCGTGTGGCCAGCCGCAATTGAAGAAACTGATCTCCGCCGCCGGATTTCGTTTGAAGGGAAGCGGCTGGTATGAGACCGACTTCAAGGGGGGTGCAAAGAAGAAAGAGACGGCATCCGCCACCTCCGATGCGCCGAGCGGCACGAGTGCCACACCACCCTCTACCCCTAAGTCCTGAGGGTGACTAACTAATGCCGCGTCTGCGCCGTTATTTGATCGCTGGCCTGTTGGTCTGGCTGCCGCTGGGTGTTACCGTGCTGGTGATCAAGCTGCTGGTCGACTTCATGGACCAGACCCTGCTGGTGCTGCCCGCCGCCTATCACCCCGATAAGCTGTTGGGTTTCCATATCCCCGGTTTGGGGGTGCTGCTGTCTGTTGCGGTGGTGCTGGCCACGGGCATTGTGGTGGCCAATTTCTTTGGGCGGCAGATGGTGGCGGTGTGGGAGAAGTTTTTATCGCGCATCCCGCTGGTGCGCCCCATCTATTCGGCGGTCAAGCAGCTCACCGAGACGGTGTTCACCTCCGGCGGGCAGTCGTTCCGCAAGGTACTTCTCATTGAATACCCGCGCCGTGGCCTGTGGACGCTGGCATTCCAAACTGGCACCGCCGTCGGCGAGGCCCAGGCCAAGACTGCGGATGAGGTGGTCAATGTCTATGTCCCCACTACCCCCAATCCGACGTCCGGCTTTTTTCTCATGGTTCCGCGCAAGGATGTGGTGGAACTGGAGATGAGTGTCGACGATGGACTCAAGATGATCATCTCCATGGGCGCAGTGGTGCCGAAGTGGAATGGCAAGGGCGTGGCTGAAGTGCGTGCCGACGTTGCCCCGCAGGGCGGCGAAACGTAATATTTATCTGCTCACCCTTCCCCCTCTATCGCTTGCGGGAGAGGGCTGGGGAGAGGGTGAATGCGTAACATATCTAACCCCAAAAATATTAGGAAAAGCATCATGCGCAGTCATTACTGTGGGCATTTGAACGAATCTTTGCTGGGCCAGGATGTCGAATTATGTGGCTGGGTACACCGTCGCCGTGATCATGGCGGAGTGATCTTTGTTGACCTGCGCGACCGCGAAGGACTGGTTCAAGTGGTGTTCGATCCTGAAAATCCTGAGACATTCATGACCGCCGAGCGTGTGCGCAGCGAATACGTGCTACGCATCAAGGGTACGGTGCGCCGTCGCCCCGCAGGTACAGAAAATCCCAATATGGCAACTGGCCAGGTTGAGATCGCATGTCAATCCCTGGAGATTCTTAACCGCGCCGAGCCGCCACCGTTTTCAGTGGTTGATGCCATATCCGATGAAAGCGATGTCAACGAAGAAACCCGTTTGCGCTACCGCTACATCGACCTGCGTCGTCCGCAGATGTTGCAGCGCCTGCGCATGCGTGCGCACGTGACGCGTACGCTGCGTGGGTTTCTCGATGCGCAGGGTTTTCTGGATGTCGAAACCCCGATACTGACCAAATCCACGCCGGAAGGCGCGCGTGATTACCTGGTGCCGAGCCGTACCCATCCTGGTGAATTTTTCGCGCTGCCGCAGTCACCACAGCTTTTCAAACAGTTGCTGATGATGGGCGGGCTGGACCGCTATTATCAGATCGTGCGCTGCTTCCGCGATGAAGACCTGCGCGCCGATCGTCAGCCGGAATTCACCCAGATCGACATCGAGACCTCGTTCATGGATGAGGATCAGATCATGAACCTCAAAGAAGACATGCTGCGCGAGTTGTTCGCTGAGGTGTTGGAGGTTGCTCTGCCCAAGCCATTTCCGCGCATGACCTATGCCGAGGCGATGGCGCGTTTCGGCGTGGACAAGCCCGATCTGCGTATCCCGCTGGAGCTGGTGGATATTGGCGACCTGATGAAAAATGTTGACTTCAAGGTGTTCTCCGGTGCAGCCAATGATCCCAAGGGGCGTGTGGCGGCGTTGCGCTTGCCTGGCGGCAGTTCATTGAGCCGCAAGGAAATCGACGACTACACCCAGTTTGTGGCGATTTATGGCGCCAAGGGCTTGGCCTATATCAAGGTTAACGACCGTGCTGCGGGCCGCGAAGGTTTGCAGTCGCCGATCCTCAAGTTTATTCCTGACGACGTGGTTGAGTCGATCCTGGCGCGTACCAGTGCGGAAAATAACGATCTGATCTTCTTTGGTGCCGACAAGGCTACAGTGGTCAATGAATCACTGGGCGCGTTGCGTATCAAGCTGGGGCATGATCGTGGCTTGGTGGAACGTGAGTGGCGACCGCTGTGGGTGGTTGATTTTCCGATGTTCGAGTGGGATGAAAAAGGTAATCGCTGGTCGGCCTTGCATCACCCGTTCACAGCCCCTACAGTAAACGATATTGAACAGCTCGAAGCCAATCCCGGCGCAGCCCTGTCGCGCGCTTACGACATGGTTCTCAACGGCACCGAGGCGGGCGGTGGTTCGATCCGTATTCACCGGCCTGAAATGCAGGCGGCAGTATTCCGTATTCTGGGCATCGGCGAGGAAGAGGCGCGTGATAAATTTGGCTTCCTTCTCGATGCCCTCACCTACGGCTGCCCGCCGCATGGCGGTATTGCCTTTGGTCTGGACCGATTGGTGATGTTGATGAGTGGCGCGCAGTCGATTCGCGACGTGATGGCCTTCCCCAAGACCCAGACCGCCGCATGCCCGCTCACATCCGCGCCTTCGCCCGTGGGTGATGCGCATTTGCGGGAGTTGGGTATCAGGCTTCGTGCCACCACGACGGCGGCTTAGAAATGTAGGGTGCGCCATGCGCACCGTTTTTAGGATTATGGTGCGTGGGACGCACTCTTGAGGTGTAAATAAATGGCGGCAACAGCGCGAGCAATTCAGCAGTTCAGCGAGCTTTCCGACGAGGAATGCGACGCGCGCATCCGTGCTGCGAAGGCTGCGCTGGGTGAGCGGCTGGTCATTCTTGGCCATCACTATCAGCGCGAAGAAGTGTACCGCCATGCCGATTACACCGGCGATTCGCTCAAGCTGTCGCGCAAGGCCGCCAGTTCCAACGCGGAATTTATTGTATTTTGCGGTGTGCATTTCATGGCGGAGGTGGCGGATATTCTGTCGCGTCCCGAGCAGATTTCCATATTGCCGGATCTCGCGGCAGGCTGTTCGATGGCCGATATGGCGAACCTCGCCAAAGTGGAGCGTGCCTGGCGTGAGTTGAGCGAGGTGCTGGATCCCGATGAACAGGTGACGCCCGTCACCTACATCAATTCCGCTGCCGACCTGAAGGCGTTTTGCGGGCGCCATGGTGGCATCGTGTGCACCTCCACCAACGCTCGCCATGTATTGGAATGGTCCTTCGCACGGCGTGCGAAAGTGTTGTTCTTCCCCGATCAGCACCTGGGGCGCAACACCGGCTACCGTATGGGCATCCCACTTGATCAGATGGTGGTGTGGGATTTCAACCAGCCGTTGGGTGGCTTGACGGCCGAGCAGATCCGCGCTGCCAAAATGATTTTGTGGAAGGGCTTTTGCTCCGTGCATCAGATGTTCAAGCCGCAGCACATCGACCAATTCCTTGCGCGTTTTCCTGATACCAAGGTGATATCCCACCCCGAGTGTTCCTTCGAGGTGTGCGAGAAATCCGATTATGTCGGCTCCACCGAATACATCATCAATACGGTCACCGAATCCGCGCCCGGCACGCGTTGGCTGGTGGGCACGGAGCTTAACCTGGTGCAGCGCCTCCATGAGCGTCTTCAGCATGAAGGCAAGTCTGTACACTTCATGTCGCCCACCGTGTGCATGTGCTCCACCATGTTCCGCGTTGACCCACAGCATTTGCTATGGACGCTGGAGAATCTGGTGGAGGGCCAGGTGGTCAATCGCATCCGCGTGCCGGAACACGAGGCGCGTGAGGCGCGGCTGGCGCTGGAGCGGATGTTTGAGGTTTTGTGAAAGTTTAGAATCGGGGTTTAAAGAGAATCCATGGCCGGACATAGTAAATGGGCGAATATCCAGCATCGCAAGAATTCCCAGGACGCCAGACGCGGTAAGCTGTTCACCAAATTAATCAGGGAAATCACCGTTTCCGCTCGCGCCGGTGGTCCTGACGCAGCATCCAATCCCCGCTTGCGCACGGCAATCGACAAAGCCCTGGTCAACAATATGACGCGCGATACCATCGAGCGCGCGGTAAAGCGTGGCGCGGGCGCCCAGGAAGGTGATAATTTCGAAGAGGTTCGCTACGAGGGCTATGGCCCCGGCGGCGTCGCTGTCATCGTGGATTGCATGACCGACAAACGCACGCGCACCGTGGCCGATGTGCGCCATGCCTTCACCAAGCATGGCGGCAATCTCGGCACTGAAGGCTCGGTCGCCTACCTGTTCAAGAAAACCGGCATTCTCACCTATCCGCCCGGCAGTAATGAAGACAAGATCATTGAAGTCGCATTGGAGGCGGGCGCCGATGATGTGGCAGTTCATGACGATGGTTCCATCGACGTGCTCACTGCCCCCGAGGCGTTCGCAATAGTGAAAGAGGCGATGAGCTCGGCGGGCCTTTCCCCGGCGCAGGCAGAGATCACCATGCAGGCCTCCACCAGTGCCGTTCTTGACCGCGAAGACGCCGAAAAAATGCTCAAGTTGCTGGATATACTGGAAGATCTGGATGACGTGCAGAACGTCTATTCCAACGCGGATATATCCGCGGAAATCATGGCCCAGCTTTAGAGCCTATCTGTGAATAAATCACCCCTATGACCCGCATTATCGGTATCGACCCCGGTTCACGCATCACAGGCTTTGGCGTCATCGACGTGGAAGGCGGCCGGGTGAGTTATGTTACCAGCGGCTGTGTGCGAATGTCTGACGTATCGCTTCCTGCGCGCCTCAAGACCATTTTTGAAGGGATCAGCGAGATTGTTTCAACATATAATCCTCAAGTCATGGCTATTGAACAAGTGTTCATGAGGCACAACGTAGATTCGGCGCTCAAACTTGGGCAGGCGCGCGGCGCGGCGATTTGCGCGGGGGTTGTGCAGTCACTCCTGGTGTATGAATACACCCCGGCGCAGATCAAACAGGCCATCGCCGGCAAGGGCAATGCCGCCAAGGCGCAGGTGCAGCATATGGTCAAGGCGTTGCTCAAGCTGCCCGGCTCGCCGCAGGCCGACGCAGCGGACGCGCTGGCCTGCGCGCTGTGCCACAGCCATGTTCATCAGACACTGCAAGCCCTGAATGTGTCAAAGGGGCAGGCGGTGCGTGGCATGCGCGCCGGACGGCTGCGATGATCGGGCGTTTACACGGCAAGTTGTTGTGGAAGCAGGCGCCGCATTTGCTGCTGGATGTGCAGGGTGTCGGCTATGAAGTCGAAGCACCGATGACTACCTTTTATGAGCTGCCCGCCGCAGGCAGCGAAATTACTCTGCTCACTCATCTGGTGGTGCGCGAAGATGCCCATCTTCTGTTCGGTTTTGCCAGTGAGGCCGAGCGCACTCTGTTTCGCCAGTTGATCAAGGTCAGTGGCATTGGCGCCAAGTTGGCGTTGGCCATATTGTCAGGCATCTCCGTCGACGCCTTTGCCCGTTGTGTGCATGATAACGACATCGCCACGCTGATCCGTCTGCCAGGCGTAGGCAAAAAGACCGCCGAACGTTTGATTATCGAAATGCGTGACCGTCTTGCCATCAAGGGCAGCGCGACAGAGATGTTGGGTCTGGGCGGCGGCGTAATCACTGCGACGGAAAACAACCCGCGCAACGATGCCATCAGCGCATTGATCGCGCTAGGCTACAAACCCCCGGAGGCGAGTCGCATGGCGCAGGCGATAGATGCTGCCGGACTCACCAGCGAAGAAATCATACGCCGTGCCTTACAGGCGGCTGTGAAGTAAAGTGTAGGGCGGGTTAATAACCCGCCAAGCGTCGCATAGCGACACAAAACACGCATCCCCATCTTTAAAGAGGTAAAAAAGTGGATGTAAAACAAGCCATACAAACGCGCCGTTCTGTAAAGGTGTACGATCCGGAACACCGCATGAGCGAGAGCGAGATACGCATGCTCATGGAACACGCCATCCTGTCCCCCACTGCATTCAACATCCAACACTGGCGCTTTGTTCAGGTGCGTGATCCCGCATTGCGCTCGGAACTCCGCAAGGCATCGTGGGGCCAGCCCCAGGTCACCGACGCCTCATTGTTGCTGGTGGTATGTATGGATCTCAAAGCCTGGGACAAAAATCCGCAACGCTACTCGCGCAATGCCCCGCCCCATATACAGGATCACATGGTCACAGGCATCCGCGAATACTACACAAACAATGAACAGGCACAGCGCGATGAAGGTATGCGTTCTGCCTCGCTGGCCGCCATGAGCATCATGTTGCTCGCCAGGGAGATGGGTTATGACTCCTGTCCGATGGACGGCTTCGACTTCGACGTTGTGGCTCGCCTTATTCAATTACCGCACGATCACGCTATTTGCATGATGATTGCCATCGGCAAAAAGATGCAGGAGCCGCGCCCGCGTGGTGGGCAACTGGATCTAGAAGAGGTTTTCTTTATGGATCATTTTTAGCCGCTCTATAAACCCAAAAACGGCGATTCACCGCAGAGCACGCAAAGAATGCAGAGGAAAAACAAGACATTGACAAGATGTACCAAGTCACCCCCTGGGTGGGTGTGCTTGTTACGCTAACCCCCTGAATTTCTTTGCGTCCTCTGCGTTCTCCGCGGTTCAATAGCTTTTTTTAGGTTAAAGCCACTCAAAAGCTTCCCGGAATTGATCTTTACCTTTCCGGTATACGATCTCGCCATGAGATAAGATGATGCTATCAAAATTCCACTGAAGTATGTGGTTAATGGAAGTCTTGAACGCATTCCTGTCTTTTATGAAGGTCTTGAATATGCGCGTGGGACCAAAGCGTCGATAGGCTCCATTCAACCGTAGAAATAATTTTTCTGATGATGAACTGGTGCTGTGAATATTGAATGCCAAGTCGGTCAAAATTAAAGTGCGGCTTGCCTTGTGGCAGAAAACAACCTCGTTATATCGCGGCATTCCCTTGACCATATGCTGTTCAAGTTCGCCTTGCCATGCCGCAGGTGCATCATCCTCAAAAGTTATTTCCTTTGGTGGCGATATTTTTATTTGCGGCATCCCTGGTGGTTTGTAATATGTTGCGTTTGGGTAGGCATTAATCCAATCGCATAAAAACAGATTGTGCATGCAATTCGGCGCCACAATCGCACATACATCACCCATTGGATCAAGCTGTTTTCTTATATCGTTCTCATATGAAACTGGTGAATGCAGCACGAGTTTGCCCGAGTTCAGTTTGATGATTGTCATGCGAACGCCCAGATTGGCAATGAAGAAGCGGAAGGGCCTATCCACGGTCCACATGTTGTCAGCGATTTTCTTCATGATTATCTCCATGTTCTTACTGTCTTCTGGCAGGTATTCAAGGTTATGATTTCTCCGGGGCCATATTCAAAAGCGTCGTCAAGGATGTCCTTAAATCTTGATACTTGTCTTTTCCCAGGAGTGTTTCATAGTGCTGTTCTATGGCCCGTACTATGGAAATGCACTGTTCAATTAGTTGTTGTCCCTTTTTTGTATAGGTGACCGATTTGGCCCGGCCATCTTCCTTATCCATTTCAACCCTCAAATATCCTTTGCGTTCAAGTTCCTTGGCAATCTTCCCCGCGGCTTGCTTGGAGAGCCCGGCATGTCGTGCCAGCGTTGTAAGCTGTAGACCCGCTCTGTCGAGGTGACGCAGCACGTTGAAGTCGGACAGGGTTATATCGCAAATTCCGTGCGCTTCCAGTTGGGACAGCAAGTTTTGCTCAAATCCCCTGAACGCGAGAATCATCAATCTGGCAATGGGTTGTTTGTCTGGATCGTTTTTCATGGGCGGAAAAAAGATGTTTTGTTTATCTTGCTGTAATGATAAATCAGGTTTACTAATAAAGTAAATATGGTTTACTAAATGGCCGCAATCCATCTTGCGCAAGGCAACTGCGGGCAATATGAAAAATCTCATACAACTCGTATGGTTGATGAGTTTGGCAAAAGGTGTATGCTTGAATTCCGGCAATTACCCAAGAGGATCGCAATGATGACGAAATTGATGACGGTTGTGGCACTGTCTGCTTGCATGGCGTTGGGGTCGGGCGCAGCATGGTCTTGCAGCATGGCTGGAGCTAACGCCCATATTGGCGCCGTAACTGCGGTGGATGCGGCGGCACACACATTTACTGTGATGGACGCCGAAACCCGGCAGCCTATCACGTTTGTTGCTACGCCGGCCTTGCTCAAAGGCGTTGCCAAGAATCAGCAGGTGACGGTGACTTTTGAAAAAGATGGCAATAAGCTTGCTGCCAAGGCAATCAAGCTGTAATCCGCTTCTTGGTCCTGACGGCGGCGTGTGCGCCGTCGGGATTGCTCCCTCCTTTTTTCCTGATATCCCAGTCCAACTGTCGTTTTTAGGTTGAATGATGCAGTGGCGCCAACACGGTGTTTACGGGCGGTTTTCTGGTGTCCGGCGCGGGATAGTCCAGTGTGTAGTGCAATCCCCGGCTTTCCTTGCGCAGCATGGCTGAGCGGATGATCAAGTCGGCCACTAGCGCCAGGTTGCGCAGTTCGATAAGGTCGTTGGTGACGCGGAAGTTGCCGTAGTATTCGGCGATTTCGCTGAGTAACAAGTCGATGCGGCGCTTGGCGCGCTCCAGGCGTTTGTTGGTGCGTACTACGCCAACATAGTCCCACATGAAGCGTCGCAGCTCGTCCCAGTTGTGTGCCACCACCACTTCTTCGTCTGAATCGGTGACGCGGCTTTCATCCCAGGCGGGGAGCGGCGGGGGGAGGGGCGCTGTGGCCAGTTGGGCTGCAATGTCTTCGCTCGCCGCCTTGGCGAACACCAGGCATTCCAGCAGGGAATTGCTGGCCATGCGGTTGGCCCCGTGCAAGCCGGTGAAGGCGGTCTCGCCGATGGCGTAGAGGCCCTTTACGTCGGTTTGGCCGAGCATGTTGGTCATTACTCCGCCGCAAGTATAGTGGGCGGCGGGGACGACGGGGATGGGCTCTTTGGTCATGTCATAGCCGAGTTCCAGGCAGCGCGTATAGACGGTGGGGAAGTGACGTTTGATAAAGTCTGCCGGCTTATGGCTGATGTCGAGCAGGACATATTCACAGCCCACACGTTTCATTTCGTAGTCGATGGCGCGCGCCACGATGTCACGCGGGGCGAGTTCACCGCGCGAGTCAAACTTGTGCATGAAGGGTGTGCCGTCGGGCAATAATAGCCGTCCACCCTCGCCGCGCACCGCTTCGGTGATCAAGAAAGATTTCGCTTCGGGGTGGTACAAGCAGGTGGGATGGAATTGAATGAATTCCATGTTTGCCACCCGGCACCCTGCGCGCCATGCCATGGCGATACCGTCGCCGGTGGCGACATCGGGGTTGCTGGTATAGAGATAGACCTTGCCGGCCCCGCCTGTGGCCAGCACCACGAAGCGGGCGCTCAGGGCGTGAATGTGATGGGCGGTACGGTCCAGGATATAAGCGCCCAGGCAGCGTTCGGTATCGAGCCCCAATTTGCTCCCGGTGATCAGGTCAATGGCAATATGGTGCTCGAAAAGGCTGATATTGGGGTGACGCCGGACCTGCTGCTCCAGGGTGGTTTCCACCGCTCGGCCTGTAGCGTCCGCCGCATGTATGACGCGCCGGTGGCTGTGCCCGCCTTCGCGCGTCAGGTGGTAGTCGATGGTGCCGTCGGGGAGTGTCTGTTGGGTAAAAGGAACGCCATGGTCGATCAGCCACTGGACGGCCTCTCTGCCATGCTCGACGACAAATCGGACTACGTTTTCGTCGCAGAGCCCCGCACCGGCATCCAGGGTGTCCTTTACATGTGATGCTACAGAATCGCTTTCATCCAGAACTGCCGAGATGCCGCCCTGGGCATACAGCGTGGCGCCCTCGGTGAGTGGGCCTTTGGTGACGAGCGCGATGTGCGCCTGGGGTGCCAGATGCAGTGCCAAGCTCAGCCCGGCGGCGCCGCCGCCGATAATAAGAACATCGTAGTTATCCTGGTTTTGATTCTTTTGCATAAGCAAGGTTGGCGATCTCATGGTTTGTGTGCATAATCACTGGCTATGCGAACGCTGAAAATTTTTCAGCAAGTGCGGCTCTTTATCCGGTTTTGTGCTGCCTACCAGGATCGGTGCCGTTTCTACGGTGTTTTGGTGAGGAGTGTGTATACGCCACAGCAAGTGAGAGCAAGAATATAATAAATGGCGCCTTTGGGCGAACTCTATAAAACCTTAATTGTCTACGGAAATGAGCATATGGAATTGTTCAAGCCGTAAGGGGACGTGCCCGGATGGGCGAAGAAAGCACCGATCAACGGCTGGTTCAGCTTGTACAGCGTGGCGACAAGAAGGCGTTCGATATTCTTGTGCTCAAATATCAGCATAAAATTATCAAGCTGATATCCCGCTATGTCCGTGATTCAAGTGAAGTATTTGATGTGTCCCAAGAGGCATTTCTGAAGGCATACCGGGCGCTGCCCAGCTTTCGCGGCGAAAGCGCTTTTTATACCTGGCTGTACCGGATAGCCATCAATACGGCAAAGAATTATTTGATCGCCCAAGGCCGAAGGCCACCCGGCGCCGATGTGGAGATTGAGGATGCCGAACTCTACGAGGGCGATACGGAGCTTAAAGAAATAGCGACGCCGGAGCATCTTCTGCTGCGGGATGAGATTGAAAAGACGATTTTTGAGGCGATAGAACAGTTGCCTGAAGATTTGCGCACGGCGATAACCTTGCGTGAGTTGGAAGGCCTGAGTTACGAAGAGATCGCCGAGGCGATGGCGTGCCCGGTGGGAACTGTGCGTTCCCGGATCTTCCGGGCCCGTGAAGTAATAAATAGCAGGCTCCAGCCGCTGCTCGAGTCGTAACAGGTGAGATATATGACGGAAAAACTCAACGAAAAGATCTCGGCGCTGATGGATGGCGATCTGGCGGGGCGCGACGCTCAGGATGTTATCCAGGATTTGAAGCAGAGCGCGGAATTGAGGCAATGCTGGGAACGTTACCATCTGATTGGCGACGCTCTCAGAAATAATCTTCCCTCTGTTGTTCGGCATGACCTCGCCAGCCGGGTTTCGGCAGCGATAGAAAGCGAAACTTCCCAGCCTCTTCCCTCAGTTGTTCCTTTTGTTCCCCGGCAAAAAAACAAACCCGCTCCCTTCTTCCTCAAGCCCCTTGCTGGACTGGCTATAGCTGCTTCCGTGGCGGCGGTGGCTGTGGTGAGTTTTGATATGGGTGGAGACGTAACCCCTGCCGTGCAAACGATGGCCGCGATTCCTGCGCAGATGCAAAGTGTCAATCGCCCGTCGGTGTCAGTGGCCCCGCTGGTAGTTGATGAGGTTGCCACACAATCCAGACTCAATGATTATCTGGTCAATCACAGTCAATATTCCACCGTGATGCAGGGAGAAATGCTGCCATCTGCAAGGATAGTAGGCTATAACCCAAATGAATGAAAATACCTAGAGGCCAGCGGATGAGAGTATCTCTGCCTGAGCGGGGGCGCGCGCGGCCTTCCTTTTTCTTTGTCTGTTGGTTATCCAGAACTGTAGCGTATCTTTGGGGTGCGGTGCTGCTGCTTGTGGTCACTACATCCCTTGCGCGTGCCGGAGATACGGCGGCGGAAGTGCGCCAATGGCTGGATAAAATGTCCCATTCCAGCCAAAAGATTAATTTCGAGGGGACGTTTGTTTACCGGCGTGGCGATCAAGTGACGGCAATGAAGATTGTTCACGTTGCCGATGAGAATGGCGAGCGCGAAAAACTGAGTTCGCTGAACGGCCCGGTGCGGGAAATTATCCGCGATAAGGGTGTCGCCCGCATCACAACGGATAAAAAGTCGGTTGTGATCGAGAAGCGGGGTGCGTCACGGTCGTTGGCGTCGAAGACGCCCGAGCAAATCGATCAAATCGAGAAATATTATAGTTTTTCCTCGGGCGGCGAGAGCAGGGCGGCGAGCCGTCCGGTGCGTATTGTCAATATTGTTCCCAAGGATGATTACCGCTATGGCTATCGTGTTTCGCTGGATCAGCAGACGGGAACCATGCTGCAGTCCGATTTGCTAAATGAAGAAGGTGCTCCGATAGAGCAGGTTATGTTTATTACCTTCGATCTGCTTGATAAGGTACCTCCCGCCATGCGGGAGCCCGCCAAACATGGTGAGCCGGCTGGCATTCCCTCGGATGGGTCGCAGGTATCGCAGCCGTTGACCGGCGGCGAAGGCTGGAGGGTGGGCAGGATGCCGGGAGGCTTTGTTCTTGCCGAGCATTACCGGCATCAGGTGCCGCATAGCCAGGTATTCATGAATCATATGGTGCTCACGGACGGTTTGGCGTCGGTTTCCATATTCATAGAAAAGAACAATTCTCATCATGCCTCACCCTTTGTGGGTGTTTCGCGCATGGGGGTGGCGAATGCCTATGGCACCCGCATCAATGATTATCAGGTGACAGTGGTGGGCGAGGTGCCGGTGGCGACGGTGGAAATGATAGGTAAATCGATCAAATATCAAAGCCCAGGGGCCGCGAAATGATCGAGGAAAACGCACGCGTAGTGGCGGTTGAGGGCGATGTCGCATGGGTGGAGACGCGCCGCAACAGCGTGTGCGGCAGTTGCGCCGCTAATAAAGGATGCGGCACCACCGCACTGGCGAAGGTGGTTGGGGTGAAATATGCCCGGCTCAGAGTGTTGAACGCCACCGCCGCGAAAGCCGGTGATGATGTGGTGATCGGCATTGAGGAAAATGCACTGGTGCGCGGCTCTTTGGCGATGTACGCGGTTCCGATAGTCCTTCTGCTGGTATTCGCTGGACTGGGTGATGCCTTGAATAATCAAATGCAAATCACCACATCCGAGACAATAAGTGTTGTGTCAGGCCTGCTTGGTCTGGCGGGCGGTTTTTTTTGGGTAAGCCGGTATGCGGGAAAGATCAGTTATGATGGCCGTTATCAACCCGTGATGCTGCGCAAAGTGGCAGTTTCTGGGGCACGTGTCGAGTTTTTACACGGTATGCAGAGTGAAGTTTAAGCGGGTTTTCAGGCTCGATGGAGTACGTTCAAAATGAGGGACATCATGGCACATAGCATGTCAGTTTTTACAACGAAACCAGTGATGGGCGGCAGGTTTGGCCTGTTGTTATCCATGCTGCTGTTAATGCTTCCCGTGGCCTCCGTTCAGGCCAGGGAGCTACCGGATTTCACCAGGATTGTGGAGACGACAAGCCCCGCAGTGGTGAATATCAGCACCACGCAAAAGGCTCAGCCTGGCCGCCCGAAGGGGCCGCACGGCAAGATGCCCCATGGCGTCCCACCGGAAGGCGTACCCTTCGACGATTTTTTCCGACGTTTTTTTGATGACAAAAAAGATGGCGGCGGCCCCGACGGCGAGGATGCGCCGGATGACTTTAACGGGAAATCGCTGGGTTCCGGCTTTATTATCTCCCCCGACGGCTATGTGCTGACCAATAACCATGTCATCAAGGATGCCGATGAAATTATCGTGCGCCTCAGCGACAAGCGCGAGCTGGTCGCGAAGCTGATTGGAACAGACAAGCGTAGCGACGTCGCCGTGCTGAAGGTTGAGGCGGATAACCTGCCTGTGGTGAAAATCGGCAAATCCAGGGAGCTAAAGGCCGGTGAATGGGTGCTAGCCATCGGTTCGCCCTTTGATTTCGATCATACCGTGACGGCCGGCATTGTCAGCGCCGTGGGCCGCAGCCTGCCCAGCGAGAACTATGTGCCCTTCATACAAACCGATGTGGCGATCAATCCCGGCAATTCGGGCGGGCCGTTGTTTAATCTCGATGGCGAAGTGGTGGGAGTCAATTCCCAGATCTACAGTCGCACCGGTGGCTATATGGGCCTGTCGTTCTCCATTCCGATTGACTTGGCAATGAACGTGGTCGATCAACTGAAGGCCAGTGGACGCGTCACGCGTGGCTGGCTGGGTGTGTTGGTACAGGATGTCACCCGTGAATTGGCAGAATCTTTCGGCATGAAAACCCCTAACGGGGCACTGGCGGCACGGATTCTGCCTGACAGCCCGGCGCAGAAGGCCGGTTTGCAGGTGGGAGATGTCATCGTCGAGTTTGACGGCAAGGAAGTGGACAGCTCCTCCGCGCTTCCACCCTTGGTGGGCAGTAGCAGAATCGGTCAAAAAGTGCCGGTAAAGGTCATCCGCGACCGCAAACCGCTGGTATTGCATGTTGCCATCGGCGAACTTCCGGCGGAGGAAGAAGAGGCCAAAGCCTTCGGCGAGCCCGCATCTGAAGGGGGTGTGCTTGACAAGCGGCTGGCGATTGCGGTGGCCGACCTTACCCCAGAGCAGCGTAAGGAAATGGAAGGTGAGGCCAAGGGCGGCGTGGTGGTGCAGCGTATCAAGGACGGTCCGGCGCAGAAGGCGGGCGTGCGTAGCGGTGACATTATTCTCATGCTGAATGGTGTCAAGGTGGAAAACCCGGCGCATTTCAAGAAACTGTCCGCTGAACTGCCGGTGGGTAAGGCCGTCCCGTTGCTAGTGCAGCGCCGTGGCGATCCGATATGGCTGGCGCTGAAGATTCCCGAGGCTAAAAAATAAGAAATGCGGGGGCGGGTTTAACCCCGCCCCCGCAATCAATTTTTGCCATGGGGATGTAAGCGCACCCAAAAAAAGTATAAAATCCGGGGGTAACAACCGTTTTTCTTCCTCCTTCCCGGTTCCCACTACATGAAGTATATCCGCAACTTTTCAATTATCGCCCACATTGATCACGGCAAATCTACCCTTTCCGATCGCCTGATTCAGATATGCGGTGGCCTGAGCCAGCGTGAGATGTCCGCCCAAGTGCTGGATTCCATGGATCTGGAGCGGGAGCGTGGCATCACTATCAAGGCCCAGAGTGTTTCCCTCAACTACAAGGCGAAAGATGGTCACACCTATCACCTGAATTTCATCGACACGCCAGGGCATGTCGACTTCTCCTATGAGGTGTCGCGTTCATTGGCCGCCTGCGAGGGCGCATTGCTGGTGGTCGATGCCGCGCAGGGTGTTGAGGCGCAGAGCGTCGCCAATTGCTATACAGCGATTGAGCAGGGATTGGAGGTTGTCCCGGTTCTGAATAAGATCGACCTCCCCTCGGCAGAACCCGAGCGTGTGATCAAGGAAATCGAGGAAATTATTGGCATCGAGGCCGGTGACGCCGTGCTGATCAGTGCCAAAACCGGCGTCGGAATTCCAGATCTGCTGGAGGAAATTGTCACCCGCATCCCTGCGCCGCAGGGCGATCCCGAAGCCCCCTTGCAGGCGCTGATCATCGACTCCTGGTTTGACAATTTTCTGGGTGTTGTCTCGCTGGTACGCATCAGGAATGGCACGCTTTTGCCCAAACAGAAGATCAAGGTGATGTCCACGGGCAAGATCTTTCAGGTTGAGAAGGTGGGTGTTTTTACGCCCAAGCGCAAGGAAACGGACGGGCTTCATGCGGGCGAGGTGGGCTATATCATCGCCGGCATCAAGGACATCAACGGCGCGCCAGTGGGCGATACGCTCACCCATGCTGACCGGCCTGCCAGCGAGCCTTTACCCGGTTTCAAGGCGATCCAATCCCAGGTGTTTGCTGGCCTGTTTCCGATCTCGCCGGAAGATTACGAGGCCTTCCGCGACGCGCTATCCAAGCTGCGTCTGAACGATGCCTCGCTATTTTACGAGCCCGAAACCTCCCAAGCGCTGGGGCTCGGATTCCGCTGCGGCTTTCTCGGCATGTTGCACATGGAGATCGTGCAGGAACGGCTCGAACGCGAATACAATTTGAATTTGATCTCCACCGCCCCCACCGTGGTGTATGAAGTGGTCACCAAAAAGGGCGAAGTGCTGCGTGTGGACAATCCGTCCAAGCTGCCGGATATCGGGCAGATCGCCGAAACGCGCGAACCGATCATTTTGGCTAACATACTGGTCCCGCAGCAATACCTCGGCGCCGTGATTACACTGTGTGTTGAGAAGCGCGGCGCACAAAAGAGCTTGCAGTACCTCGGCAATCAGGCAGTGCTCTCATATGAGCTGCCGATGAACGAAGTGGTGATGGACTTCTTCGACCGCCTGAAATCGGTGAGCCGTGGCTATGCCTCGCTGGATTATGCTTTCGCGCGCTATCAGACTG
Organism: Gammaproteobacteria bacterium; assembly: GCA_040183005.1. Taxonomy (NCBI): domain Bacteria; kingdom Pseudomonadati; phylum Pseudomonadota; class Gammaproteobacteria; species Gammaproteobacteria bacterium. Next base: position 1,208,521 of record JAMPIW010000007.1, on the reverse strand, counting down.
CTGACCTGGTGAAGCTGGACGTGCTTATCAATGGCGAAAAAGTGGATGCGTTGTCGATCATCGTGCATCGTGAGCAAAGCCAGTATCGTGGTCGGGAGCTGGTGGAGAAAATGAAAGACGTGATCCCGCGCCAGATGTTCGAGGTCGCCATCCAGGCGGCGATAGGCGGGCATGTCATCGCGCGCCAGACCGTCAAGGCTATGCGCAAGAACGTCATAGCCAAGTGCTATGGCGGCGATACGTCGCGTAAAAAGAAGCTATTGGAAAAACAAAAGGAAGGCAAGAAACGGATGAAGCAGTTGGGTTCCGTGGAGATTCCGCAGGAGGCATTTTTGGCCGTGTTGCAGACAGGTAAGGGTAAATGAACTTCGATTTTCCAGCCATTATGACGCTGGCGGTATTTGTGACTGGCGCGATTTGGGCGTTGGATGCCGTCACGGGAGCGCCCAAGCGGCGGCGGGCATTGGCGCAATATCTGGAATCCACTGGCGCACCGATGGATGAGAAGGCTGTGAAGCGCATCGCCACTGAGCCGGCCTATCTCGATGAGGTAATTAAAGCGTCGGAAGGCAAATTGACGAAAGATGCGATTAATGGCGTCGCCAAAGAGCCTGTGCTGGTGGAATACGCGCGCTCCTTCTTTCCAATCATCCTGATTGTGCTGCTGCTGCGCTCGTTCCTTGTAGAGCCATTCCGTATTCCGTCGGGATCCATGATGCCGACCCTGTTGGTGGGCGATTTTATTTTGGTGAACAAGCACACCTATGGTATTCGGTTGCCGGTGCTTAACAAGAAAGTTGTCGGGATCGGAGAGCCGCAGCGCGGTGATGTTGTGGTGTTTCGCTACCCCAAGGACCCTTCCGTGGATTACATCAAACGTGTGATCGGGTTGCCGGGTGACAAGATAGGTTATTACCAGAAGAAGCTCTATGTTAATGGACAGCCTGTCGAGCAGACCTTGACGGGGGCGTATACCGGCGTGGGTTCCGGCCTGTCCATGTCAGGCGCCAACTTGCGTGTGGAACAGTTGGGCAACGTGAAGCATGATATTCTCATTGTCCCCAACCAGCCTTCGATGGAAGGTGATGTTGAAGTCCCCGCAGGGCATTATTTCGTGATGGGCGACAATCGCGACAACAGTAATGACAGCCGGTTCTGGGGTTTTGTGCCGGAAGAAAATCTGGTCGGCAAGGCCTTTATGATATGGATGAACTGGGATTCAGCGAACGGTGGCGTAGCCTGGAGCCGGATTGGCTCGAAAGTTGAGTAAGGCTTTAATAAGCTGGAGCATGTGATGAGAATAAACAACAAGAAACAGCATGGAATGACGGCGATAGGCTTTGTGATGCTGCTGGGCATGATCGCCTTTTTTACCGCTATCGCCCTGAAATTGACGCCTTTGTACCTGGAGCATTTCGAGGTGTCCTCCGTTTTGAAATCCCTTGCCCAGGAGCCGGGTATTGCGAACAAAAGCGCAGCGGAAATCGAAGACATTATAATGAAAAGATTGGGTATTAACGATGTGACCCACGTTACCAAGGACGATATCAACATTTCCAAAGAGGATGGAAAAGTAACCATTGCTATCAGCTATGAAGCTCGCGTGCCTATGCTTGCCAATATTGATATTGTCGCCAATTTCAAGAATGACAAGGTTGAGGTGGCACCACGTTGAGTGATCAAGGATATGGCTTTGCAGCGGGCGCTGTTCATGCCTCCCCGGATAGCCTGAGCCGCAAACTGGGCTACCAATTTTCACGTCCCGATTTGTTGGAGTGCGCGCTCACGCATCGCAGTGCCGGCAGCAACAATAATGAGCGGCTTGAATTTCTTGGTGACGCGATATTGAATTTTCTGATCGCCGACGAGCTTTACCAGCGTTTCCCCGGCGCAAGCGAAGGCGAGTTGAGCCGCGCCAGGGCCAATCTGGTGAGAGGCAGCACACTCGCGATACTGGCGTCGGCATTCGAGCTTGGCAATTTCCTCAGGCTGGGTCCGGGGGAGTTGAAAAGCGGCGGTTTTCGCCGTGAATCCATTCTTGCGGGTACATTGGAATCCGTGATCGGTGCGGTTTATCTGGATGGCGGATTTGATGCCTGCCGCACACTGGTGCTTGCCATCTACAAGGAACGCCTTGCCGTCATTTCTCCGGAAACCCATCCCAAGGACCCAAAAACCCGTTTGCAGGAATATCTCCAGGCGCAAAAGAGGCCTTTGCCATTTTATAATGTATTAGACGTTGAAGGTGAGGCGCACAAACAGATGTTCAAGGTCGAGTGCATTGTAGATGGCATTTCTCCCTGCCAGGGGCGCGGCGCGAGCCGCCGCCTGGCGGAGCAGAATGCGGCGCAACAGGCGCTGCAACTTTTGGGTTGCGAATAATGGATAAAACTTCAGGCAATGCGCCCGCAATCCGTTGCGGTCATGTCGCGATTATAGGTCGCCCCAACGTCGGCAAATCCACCTTGCTTAACCGTATTCTCGGCCAGAAGATCAGCATCACCTCGAACCGCCCCCAAACCACTCGGCACCGCATTCTCGGTATCAAGACAACCCAGGATGCGCAAGTTGTTTATGTGGATACGCCGGGCCTGCATCGAGCGGCTGGGCGCCCTATGAACCGCTATATGAACCGTGTTGCCGGTGCGACAATCCAGGGTGTTGATGTCATCATTCTGGTCGTCGAAGGCCTACGCTGGGCTGATGAAGATCAGGATATTCTTGAGCGCCTGAAAGCCGTATCCACGCCGGTGGTGCTGGTGGTCAACAAACTGGACAAGGTGACGGATAAAGGGGCGCTGCTGCCGCACTTTCAGAAATTGGCGGAGATCCGGGAGTTTGCGCATATTATCCCGGTGTCCGCGAAATCCGGCAAAAATATCGAAACTCTGGAAAAAGAAATCATCGCCCTGCTGCCCATCGCGCCGCTGATCTATCCTGAAGACCAGGTGACCGACCGCAGCGAACGTTTTCTTGCCGCCGAGTTGATCCGGGAAAAGCTGATGCGCCGCCTGGGCCAGGAATTGCCTCATGCCGCAGCCGTGGAGATCGAAAAATTTTCCATGCAGAATGAGGTCGCGCATATCAATGCACTCATTTGGGTGGAGCGCTCAGGACAGAAGGCTATAGTCATAGGCAAAGATGGTGCGGTGCTGAAAGAGATAGGCACGCAGGCCCGGCAGGATATGGAAAAGATCTTCGGGTGTAAGGTTTTCCTGCGATTGTGGGTCAAGATCAAGGAAGGATGGTCCGAGGATGCGCGGGCGTTGCGCAGCCTGGGTTATGATGAAAATTTGTAATCACCGTAAATCCCCGTGATCACCGTAAAGGTGACAATGAGGGGACAATGGGTGGCAATGCCACCGTAAATCCCCGTGAACCTGGAAAAAGCTATTGAACCGCAGAGAACGCGGAGGACGCAAAGGAATTCAGAGGGTTAGCGTAACATGCGCCCTCACCCAGCGGGTGGTTTGGTACATCTTGCCAAGCCCTTGTTTTTCCTCTGTGTTCTCTGCGTCCTCTGCGGTGAATCGCCGTTTTAGGGTGAAGGGGGCAATGGGTGGTTCACGTTCTGACTTATGACGCTTTCTAAAAGCCAAATCACCCTGCAACCAGCCTATGTGTTGCATAGCAAACCTTATCGTGACACCAGCCTGCTGATCGAGGCGTTCACGCCCGAGTTTGGCAGGATTGGTCTGGTGGCGCGCGGTGCTAGGGCGGCTAAATCGCGCATGCGGGGGCTACTGCAACTGTTTCGTCCGCTGCTGATCTCATGGGTTGGCCAGGGCGATCTCGTCACTCTGGTCGCGGCTGAAGAGCATGGGCGGACTCCCTCCTTGAGCGGCCCCGCGCTATTGAGCGGTTTTTATCTCAATGAGTTGCTGTTGCGCCTGTTGCATCGTCATGATCCGCATCCGGCCATGTTTCACATATATCACGCCGCGTTGTGTGGCTTGGCCGGGCAGGTGGATGGCGGCGTTCATCTGCAGCAGACATTACGCACTTTTGAAAAACACCTGCTTCAAGAGATCGGTTACGGGCTGGTGCTGGATCATGATGTAATTACAGGCTCATCCATCGAGGTGGACGGGAAATACCGCTATCATTTAGAGAAAGGGCCGATACAACTTGCCGGGCCGGAAGTGGAAAAAGGTGTGGGCATATCGATTCAAGGGAGAAGTTTGATTGCCCTGGCGCAAAATGATTTGGGTGATGCGTCTGTCTTGCGTGAGACCAAGCGTTTGTTGCGGGAGGCGTTAGCGGTTCATTTGGGACCTAAACCTCTGCGCAGCCGTGAGCTATATGGTGAGTTAAAAGGTGGATTGACATGAATCAATATCGGGACATTTTGCTGGGGGTCAATATCGACCATGTCGCCACGCTGCGCCAGGCGCGCGGCACCCGTTACCCCGAGCCCATTCAGGCAGCTATTGAGGCCGAGCAGGCAGGTGCGGACAGCATTACGCTCCACCTGCGGGAGGATCGCCGCCACATCCAGGAGCGCGACGTTGAGTTGCTCAAGGGGATACTGCTCACCCGCATGAATCTGGAAATGGCGGTTACCGACGCCATGCTAGGAATCGCCGAGCGTATCAAGCCTGAAGACTGCTGTCTTGTGCCCGAGCGCCGTGAAGAATTGACGACGGAAGGCGGGCTGGATGTGGCCGGGCAACTGCCGCGCATCACCGATGCCTGTGCGCGGCTGCGCGAAGCAGGCTGCCGCGTCTCGCTGTTTATCGACGCCGATGCCTGCCAGGTGGATGCCGCCGCGCGTGCAGGTGCCCCTGCGATTGAGATTCACACCGGCCATTATGCCGATGCCACGGATCACATTGCGCGCGAGCGGGAATTGCAACGCATCGGCGCGGCGGTAGAGCAGGGTATCAAGGCTGGCCTGCAAGTCAACGCCGGGCATGGTCTGAACTATCAGAACATTTCCCCAATTGCCGCACTGCAAGGCGTCCGTGAGTTGAATATCGGCCATGCCATTATCGCCCGCGCCCTGTTTACCGGCCTGCAAGATGCTGTTAGAGAGATGAAGCGACTGATGATGGAGGCGCGTCGGCCGTGATCTTTGGTATCGGCACGGACATCGTCCGCGTTGACAGGATGCGCGGCAATTTGGAACGCTATGGCGACAAATTTGCGCGCCGCATATTGACCGACGATGAGTTTCGGGAGTTTTCCGCAGCCGGCCGCCCCGCTCATTTTCTCGCCAAACGTTTCGCCGCCAAAGAGGCCGCCGCCAAGGCCATGGGTACCGGCTTCAGCGATGGGATGAGCTTGCGCCATATCGGGGTGGCCCACGATGGAAAGGGCAGGCCGTTGCTTGTATATAGCGGCCGGGCGGAACAGCTAAGATATGAAATGGGTATAGGCGAGGGGCATCTTAGTCTTGCAGATGAGCAAGACTACGCCATCGCATTCGTTACCTTGCTTGTTGCTCGCCACCAGAAGAGCATTGCGGATTTAACCTAAAAACGGTAAGGCCGATGGTGATTCCCTTCACACTGCTACTGCTCATTCTAACGGGAGCATGGCTTATCCAATCATTTGATGTTGCCGATAGCCATTCAGCGGTTTTCTAAACGAAGTACTATAGACCGTTGTGCTATGCCGGGATGTGATACCTGGTATGGGGGTTTTTCTATTTTGTTGGACCTGTAAGTGGAGTGTTCGGGTGAGAGGAAAAGCGCAAAATATCCTATCTGTTTTTATGTTGTTTGCCGTTGTGCATGCAGCGCCGACCAGTGCCGCTAACGAATTTATCCTCTTCCCTGAAGTCCGTCTGTCCAGCCAATCCCCCCATTCCTCAACTAATGACACGAGCAGCAAGGTTATTGCCGGGGTAGACCTCTTTTATGCGCATGACAGCGGCAAGCTGCGGCTTCTGGGTGAAGCGGTTTTATATAAGCATGAGCAGGAGGTGGAACGTCTCCAAGCGGGTTGGCGGCTGCAGCCGGAAACTACCCTCTGGCTGGGGCGCTACCATAACCTGCTGGGCAACTGGAATTCGCATTTCCATCATGGGGCATATTTCCAGACTTCGATAAGCCGGCCGGGGATCGCCGAATTCGAAGGAGAAGGCGGGGCGCTGCAAACCCATATTACAGGCGCTCTGCTGGAGGGGGTGGTGGCCACCGGCGCAGGCGGGTTGAGCTATGCTGTGGCTGTGGGCGCGGGTTCGGGCTTCAGTGTGGGTCGGGGTCTGGAACCGTTGGACGTGCTGCGTCCCGGTGTCGGCCAGCACAGGCTTAGCGTGGCTGCGCGAGCTGCATATCGCGCTGATGCCGATGGTATGGATGAGGCCGGGGTATTCGCCAGCCATGCGCGCATCCCCTCTGACGGTATTGCGCCGCTGGATATTGAGCAGGTCGTGGGAGGTGGCTATCTCAACTGGGAATGGGAGCGGCTGCGGTTGCTCTCCGCCGCGTATTGGGTACGCAATACACTGGGTTTCCCAAGCGGGCGCAATTCTGATGCGTTCAGAAACGGCTATGCTCAACTGGAACACGAGGGATGGGTGGACTGGACGTTCTACGGTCGGCTGGAGGGTACACAGGGTGGTGGCCATGACGCCTATCTGACCTTGTTTCCCGATTTTGTCCGTGCGCGCAATCTGGGTGGCGTGCGTTTTGACTTCATGCGCCGGCAATCCCTAAAACTTGAAATCTCCAACGTTCACCTGCAAGGCCGTACTTACCGCCCCATTGTCCTGCAATGGAGTGCGAGGTTCCCATGAGGCGTGTCCGGCAGTTGATCGGATTGTGCTGTGTGTGGTGGCTGTGCTGCGCCGTGGGGAATGCCTGGTCATCCGAAGAACAGATAGTGGTGCTGGTGACCAGCGCCAATACTATAGTGCCGCAGCTCTCCCCCATTGAGGTGCGCAAGCTGTTTCTGGGTATTCCGGTGATCAAGAACGGCCAGCGCATCGAGCCGTTGCTCAATCAGAGCGATCCTTTGCTGTATGAAGTGTTTCTGCAGAAAGTTATGTTCATGTCGGCGTCTGGTTACGAGCGGCGTTTGCTTTCCCGGACGTTCCAGCATGGCGATGCACCTCTGCTCGAATTTTCGGATTTGGCGGCATTAAGCAATGCTCTACGCAACAGGCCGGGCACGGTTAGTTTTATGTGGGAACAAGTTACACGCGCCAGGCCAGGGTTGAGGGTGGTACAGGAATTATGTCGCAATCCAGCGGAATAGCGCACCTCTTCCGCAGTCTGACGGGGCGTTTGGTGACGGGTGTCCTGGTGGCTCACGCAATCCTGATTCCGCTGCTGTTCGGCGGCGTTCTTTATATTGTGAAGGAAGGGTATCAAACCCAGTTTATTGATCAGGCACGTTCCTATTCCCACCTGCTTGCCATTCTGGCGAGCAAAGACATACGCATGGTGCCTTTGCAGGCATTGATCGATGAAGTCCTGTTGAGCGGCAATATCGCGTTTGTAGAGGTGATAGATGATTCTGGCAAGGTGGTTTCCAGAGGGGCTGCCGGAGTGATTGCGAATTTTCGCGAGGATTTTTTCTTTAACCAGCATGACGATTCAGTTTATTTTATTTCGCTCCCGATCCGTGATGCCACTGGAACGAGTGCCGCGTTGCGAATCGGGTACGACGAGATACCAACCCAGCAGCAGATTGATCTCGCCGAGCAGCGGGCTTTATATCTGGCTGCGGGATATCTCTCTTTAGTTTTGTTCCTGGTGTTCTTTGGGGGTAGAGCCCTCAATCTTATGCGCCGGAAATTGGTCAGCCAAGCCAGCGTTCTGGAGCATCAGGCATTGCATGACGCCTTGAGTGGCCTACCTAATCGTGCCTTAATGCATGACCGCTTGCACCAGATGATTCTCACCGCTCAGCGTGATATGACGACGTTTTCCATATTGTTGATGGATCTGGATCATTTCAAGGAGGTGAATGATACGTTGGGACACCATGCAGGGGATATTATCTTGCAACAGACCGCTTCCCGCCTGCGCGATGCGGTCCGGGAGTCTGATACTGTCGCACGGCTGGGGGGCGATGAATTCGCCATAGTGCTGCCTAGGGTGGATGCGAGAGACGCCACTGCAATCGCAGAAAAGATTCTGAAGGCGCTCCAGGAACCTTTTGATCTGGATGGCAGGATTCTGCATATTGGGGCTAGTTTGGGAATTGTCTTGTTTCCTGCGCATGGCGGTGACGTTGTCAATCTGCTGCGGCGCGCGGACGTGGCCATGTATGCCGCCAAAAGGGCGGGCGGCGGTCTGATCCTTTACGATGCCAGTCTGGATCAGCACAGTCTGGACCGGCTGACACTGGCCACTGAGTTGCGTCAAGGGGTCGGGCAGGGCGAAATTGAGGTGTATTATCAGCCTAAGGTGGACCTGCGCAGTGGTCAAGTTTGTGGTGTCGAAGCGCTGGCGCGATGGCAGCATCCGCGGCGAGGGCTCGTCCTGCCAGAGGAGTTCATTCCGGTGGCGGAACGCACGGGAATCATCAATACGCTGACGCTGCATGTTCTCGAGGCGGCGGTACGCCAGTGTGATCTTTGGCATCGCAGCGGCTGGCAAATAAGCATGGCCGTAAATCTCTCGCCCTTGAGCTTGCTGGATGCGCAGTTCGCGGAGAGGGTGCGTGAAATTCTACATGGCGCTGATCTACCTCCTTCCTTCTTGATTCTGGAGATTACAGAAGAAGCTATCATGGCGGAGGGGCTACAGTCGCAGGAAACACTGACGCGCTTGGCTGCCATAGGGGTGGGGATTACGATTGATGATTTCGGCACAGGTTATTCTTCACTGGGGCGCTTGAAAAAACTGCCAGTGTCGGAAATCAAGATCGACAAATCTTTTGTCATCGATATGCTGGTCGATGGCAACGATGCCGCCATCGTTCAAGCCACCATTGATTTGGCGCGTAATTTGGGGCTTAGAGTTGTGGGGGAGGGTGTAGAGACGCAGCAACACCAGGAGAAGCTGTCAGCTTTTGGGTGCGACATGGCGCAAGGTTACTATATCAGCCGTCCGTTGCCGGCGCTTGAAATCCAGCATCTGTTCATGACAGGCAAAGCGGGGGGGTAGCTCGCGGACGATATATATGGAACTTTCCGCGAGCCCCCCATTATTTTTGTTGAAGACTGATATAAGACTTGAATGAACCTCCCCTGCTCGTGTACTATATGCACATGTTGATGCGGGGTGGAGCAGTCTGGCAGCTCGTCGGGCTCATAACCCGAAGGTCGCAGGTTCAAATCCTGCCCCCGCTACCAAAATAACAACAAAAAGCCCCGTTATTCGGGGCTTTGTTTTTTGTCGGCCTGTGGCGTGTTGCTGAAAAAAGCGGAGACGGTTTGTTTTCGGTAACTGGTTGGGGTGAGTGCCTTGGTCGTTGGTTTCCCGGCGACAAACCGTTATAATCGCCCCTGAAAGAGCGCTGGTTTTTTGGAGTGGGCCGTTGGCCCTTTTTTTGTTTTAGCGGGTCGTTCAAGAGATGATACGTCAGGCACCGTTAGGCTTGCAGAAGCTGATTGAACCGGCGGTAACCGTACTTGGGTACGAGCTCGTCGGCATAGAATACTTGCCGCAGGGGCGGCATTCCCTGTTGCGCATATATATTGACGCCCCAGATGGCGTTACTGTTGATGATTGCCAGCGCGTCAGTCATCAGGTGGACGGTTTGCTGGACGTGGAAGATCCAATCTCCGGCCAGTACTCTCTGGAAGTGTCGTCGCCTGGGGCGGATCGATTGTTGTTCAATGTTGAACACTTTATCCGCTTTACGGGAAGGCGGATAAAGCTGCGTTTGGACTCTTTGCTTGAGGGGCGGCGCAACTTCACTGGCGTGCTGCAGGGCGTGCAGGATGGCAATGTGCTGATTGAAGAGGATGGCAAGGTTGCGTCTTTGCCGCTGGACAAGATAGAAGTGGCGCGTTTGGTGCCCGAATTTGATTAGACCGGGATGCGTTAAAGCCCGGTTGCTGTATTGTGAGCGAATGATCCAAGGGCGGGAGTCATGAACAAAGAAATTTTGCTGGTTGTTGATGCGGTGTCCAACGAGAAGGGCGTCGGCAAAGAAGTGATTTTCGGTGCCATCGAGGCTGCGCTTGCGATGGCGACCAAGAAGCGCTATGAGAGTGAAGTCGACGTGCGCGTTGCGATTGATCGTGCGACGGGTGATTACGAGACATTCCGCCGCTGGCTGGTGATCGATGATGCCGCGGAGATCGAGTATCCTGAAAAAGAGATTGCCCTGAGCGAGGCGCGCAAGAAAGATCCCGCGGCGGTTGTTGGCGGATACATCGAAGAGTCGATGGAATCTATCTCCTTTGGCCGCATAGCCGCACAAACTGCCAAACAGGTGATTGTGCAAAAAGTGCGCGAGGCAGAGCGCTCGCAGGTCGTGGATGCCTATAAAAGCCGCATAGGCCAGTTGGTGACGGGTGTAGTTAAGCGCGCGGATCGCAGCGGTATCACCCTTGATCTGGGCGGCAATGCCGAGGCGCTCATCAACCGCGAAGACATGATTCCTCGCGAGGCTGTGCGGGCCGGCGACCGCCTGCGCGGCTATCTGCGCGAAGTACGTTCAGAGAGCCGTGGTCCCCAGATTTTCATAAGCCGCACAGCGCCCGAATTTCTCATCGAACTGTTCAAGCTCGAAGTACCCGAGGCGGGCGAGGGGTTGATTGATATCATGGGTGCGGCCCGTGATCCCGGCTTGCGGGCGAAGATCGCGGTAAGGTCGAATGACCCGCGTATTGACCCGGTGGGTGCCTGTGTCGGTATGCGCGGTTCGCGTGTGCAGGCGGTTTCCAATGAGCTGGCGGGTGAGCGCATTGATATCGTGCTGTGGAACGAAAACCCTGCGCAGTTTGTGATTAATGCCATGTCGCCAGCGGAGGTCACGTCCATCGTGGTGGATGAAGATGCGCACAGCATGGATGTTGCGGTAGCGGAGGACAATCTTTCGCAGGCGATAGGCCGTGGCGGACAGAATGTACGTCTGGCCAGCTATCTGACGGGCTGGGAGCTGAATGTCATGACCGAAGGCCAGGCGGAGGCCAAGAGCGAGGCCGAGGCTCAGTCGACACTGGCGATATTCGTGGAACAGCTTGATGTTGACGAGGAAGTGGCGGCTATCCTGGTGCAGGAGGGATTTTCCAGCATCGAAGAGGTTGCGTATGTTCCCGTCCACGAGATGTTGCAGATTGAAGAGTTTGATGAGGATATTGTCAATGAGCTGCGCAACCGAGCGCGGGATGTGTTGTTAACCCGCGCCATTGCCAGTGAAGAGAATCTGGAAAAGGCCGCCCCCGCCCCTGATTTGCTTGAGGTGGAGGGCATGGATCCGCGTTTGGCCTACCTCCTCGCCGAGCGTGGCGTGGTGACGCGGGAAGATCTGGCGGAACAGTCGGTGGATGAGCTGACGGCGATTGAAGATGTGGACGCGGCTCTTGCAGGCAAGTTAATCATGGCCGCGCGTGCACATTGGTTTGCGGCTCAGTAACCGAATTGTAAAGGGCAGGAGATAGGAATGTCGCAAGTAACAGTTGAGCAGTTTGCCAATGCCGTAGGCATCCCTGTTGATCGCCTGCTGACTCAGCTAGGGGCGGCAGGATTGCCGGTAAAAGGCGCAGATGAACCGATCAGCGACAAGGAAAAGCTGCTGCTGTTGGGCTACTTGCGCCAGGCGCATGGGGCAGACGAGTCTCTCGCCGTGGCGGAACCCAAGAAGGTGACGCTGAAGCGCAAGATTGTCAGTGAATTAAAGCAGGCCGGCGCACCGGGCAAGGCGAAAACGGTTAACGTCGAGGTGCGTGGCAAGCGTACCTATGTCAAGCGCAGTGTTGTTGCCGCTGAAGAGATGGCGCGCATTGAAAGTCAGGCCGCCGAGCGCGGGGAAGTTGCGGGTCGGAGCTTGCAGGAAGAGGCTCAGCAGCAAAGAGAGCTGGAAGAAAAACAAAAGGCCGAGGCGCTTGCAAGGCAGGAGCAGGATGCGAAACTCCAGGCTGAGCAGGAAGCGAAGCTCAAGGCGGAGCAGGAGGCCAAGCTCAAGACCGAGCAAGAGACGCGTTTAAAGGCTGAACAAGAGACAAAGCGTGTCGCTGAGCAAGCAGTAAAGCCAGCGGTGGTGAAGCCTAAAACAGAGACTGCCGAGCGTGAGCAGGCGGCCAAAAAAGTCAAGCATCGTGACGAGAAGGACGAGCGATCGACCAAATATGGCCGCAGTGAGTTACACGTATCAGCGGATAAGTCCGGCCATCGCAAAAAGAAAGTCAGGGGCAGGCCTGCCACGTTTGGCGCCCCCACCGCCAAGCACGGTTTTGAAAGGCCCACCGCGCCCGTTGTGCGCGAGGTCAGCGTGCCGGAGACCATCACGGTTGCCGAACTCGCTCAAAAGATGTCTGTCAAGGCAGTTGAAGTGATCAAGCTCATGATGAAAATGGGCAGTATGGTCACGATCAACCAGGTGATTGATCAGGAGACGGCGGCGGTTGTTGTCGAGGAGCTGGGGCATGTCCCCAAGCTGTTGCGTGAGAGTGCGCTGGAAGAGGATCTGGCCAAGAGCGAGACCGTGACGGGAGAGCAGGCGACACGCGCCCCGGTGGTGACCATAATGGGCCATGTCGATCACGGCAAGACCTCATTGCTTGATTACATTCGCCGCGCCAAAGTCGCTGCAGGCGAAGCAGGTGGCATTACCCAGCATGTCGGCGCCTACCATGTGGAAACCGACAAGGGAATGATCACTTTCCTGGATACGCCGGGTCATGAGGCGTTTACCGCGATGCGTGCCCGTGGCGCAAAGGTCACCGATATCGTGGTGCTGGTGGTGGCCGCCGATGATGGGGTCATGCCGCAGACTATCGAGGCCATCGAGCATGCCAAGGCGGCAGGCGTTGCGCTGGTAGTGGCTGTGAACAAGATCGACAAGCCGGGCGTCGACCCGGAGCGCGTCAAGCAGGAGCTGGTGCAGCGCGGAGTGGTCCCCGAGGAATGGGGCGGCGATACGATCTTCACCAATGTGTCTGCCAAGACCGGTGAAGGGGTTGATACCTTGCTGGATAATATCCTGGTTCAGTCGGAAGTGATGGAGTTGACCGCAGTAAGGGATTGCCCCGCATCGGGTGTAGTGATCGAATCCAGTCTTGACAAGGGGCGCGGCCCGGTAGCCACCGTCTTGGTGAAGAACGGTACGCTGCGTAAGGGAGATATCCTGCTGAGTGGTCAGGAATATGGGCGAGTGCGCGCCATGTTCGATGAAAACGGCAATAACATCGATGAGGCCGGGCCGTCTGTTCCGGTAGTGGTGCTCGGTTTGTCCGGCACCCCCAATGCGGGTGATCATGCCATGGTAGTGGCTGAAGAACGCAAGGCACGTGAGATCGCATTGTTCCGCCAAGGCAAGTTCCGCGATGTGAAGCTTGCCCGCCAGCAGGCGACCAAGCTGGAAGATGTTTTCTCGCAAATGGAGAAGGGCAAGGTCAATGCGCTGAATCTGGTTATCAAGGCGGATGTGCAGGGTAGCGCCGAGGCGCTCAGAGAATCACTGACACGGCTTTCCAGTGACGAGGTGCAGGTAAGGGTTCTCGCCAGTGGTGTGGGTGGCATTAACGAATCGGATGTCAATCTGGCGATTGCCTCGCAGGCGATCCTGATCGGTTTCAATGTGCGCGCCGATGCCTCAGCGCGCCGCTTGACTGCAGATTCGGGAGTTGACCTGCATTATTACAGCGTGATTTATGATGTTATAGACGAGGTCAAGCGCTCTATCTCTGGCATGCTTGCGCCCGAGATCAGGGAGCAGATCGTCGGCCTTGCCGAAGTGCGTGATGTGTTCAAGTCACCGAAGCTGGGAGCGATTGCGGGCTGTCTGGTAGTGGATGGTTCTGTGCGACGCAATAACCCGATACGCGTATTGCGCAACAATGTGGTGATTTTCGAAGGGCAGTTGGAATCGTTGCGCCGCTTTAAAGACGATGTAAACGAGGTTCGAGCCGGCACGGAATGCGGTATCGGCGTCAAGGATTACAACGACGTCAGGCCGGGCGATCAAATCGAGGTATATGAAAGGGTGCAGGTTGCCAGAACGTTGTAAAGCAGGAGTCGGTGCAAGGGGGAGGCGGGGATCGGTTGTCCGCCGCTGACCCCGACATTTAAAATTTATGGCAAAAGAATACAGTCGTACCCGGAGAGTTGCCACCCTGTTGCAGCGGGAGCTGGCGATATTGATTCAACAGGAGATCAATGATCCTGGGCTCGGTATGGTAACCGTGTCAGGCGTGGATCTTGCCTCGGACATGAAGCACGCCAAAGTATATGTGACCGTGTTCGGCAACACCCGCCCTGTTGATGAAGTGCTGGAAGTGCTGAAGGGGGCGGCGGGCTTTTTGCGCCATGAGGTGGCGCAACGGGTGCTAATGAGGGTAAATCCAGCGCTATCTTTTATCTATGATGCTTCTGTGGAAAAGGGGGCTAATCTGAGCGCCCTGATTGATGAGGCGGTAGCTAAGGGGCGGAATCCGTCTGACAAGCCCGAGTAATGATGTTTGCCGATTGTACATTACCTGCCATCCTGATTTATTGAGCCTGACATACGCATGAACCATCCCCGTCAGCCGCGCCGTGATGTTCATGGCATTATTCTGCTTGACAAGCCCTACGGCGTTAGCTCCAACTCCGCTTTGCAGCGAGTAAAACGTCTTTTCCAGGCGCGCAAAGCCGGGCACACGGGCAGTTTGGATCCACTAGCTACCGGCCTGCTGCCGGTTTGCCTGGGGGATGCCACCAAGATGTCGGGCTTCCTGTTGGATGCCGATAAATCCTATCGTGTCCGAATCAAGCTCGGCATCAAGACCGCCACCGGCGATGCCGAAGGTGCGGCAGTGGCCATTCGTCCTGTTGCTGATATCGACGAGCCGCGCCTGCTGCGCGTGCTGGCGGATTTTACCGGGCAGATTGAGCAGGTGCCGCCAATGCACTCCGCGATCAAACAGAATGGCCAGCCTTTATACAAGCTGGCGCATCAGGGTATCGTCGTTGAGCGCCAACCACGTAGTGTGATCATTCACAAGATCTCCCTGTTACAGTTTGATGGTGATCTGGTGGAGGTCGAGGTTGACTGCTCCAAGGGGACTTACATCCGTGTCTTGGCAGAAGATATCGGCGAGGCACTGGGGTGCGGCGCCCATGTGGCAGAATTGCGTCGCACCAGGGCGGGTCCGTTTGATGGCGTGCAGATGCTGACCCTGGATGCGCTGGAAGAACGCGCGAAAGAAGATTTGTCGTGTCTGGATGGCTTGTTGCTGCCGATGGATAGCGCATTGGCGCACTGGCCGGATGTTTTGCTGCCCGACGACGCAGCCTATTTTTTGCGTCAGGGACAGGCGGTGCGGGCCTCCCAGGCTCCGCTTAGTGGTTGGGTGAAGCTTTACACCCGCCAGCGACGCTTTCTGGGCGTGGGCTGTATGCTTGAGGATGGTCGGGTTGCCCCCAAGCGGCTTGTTGGCAGCATGGATGGTTAATCAGGGGGGGCAGTTAGAGTGGCTTTAAATAGACTTCTAAATTGCTGTTCTATTTTTTTTGGTGCAAATCTCATAAGGTTTGACCAAGTTTGTCTTGTAACCCGACATGCTGCGCGGGTACAATATTCGTTTTCGATTTTGTGAGCATAATAGAGGAGTTACCATGCCACTGAGCGCTGAAGGTAAGAGCGGAGTTGTAAAGCAGTACCAACGCACGGCCACTGACACAGGGTCGCCGGAAGTCCAGGTAGCGCTGCTGTCCGCGCGCATCGACCAGTTGTCGGGTCATTTTAAGGCCCATAGCAAAGATCACCATTCTCGTCAGGGTCTGTTGCGCATGGTGAGCCAGCGCAGAAAGCTGCTGGACTATGTCAAGAAAATCGATCTTGGTCGTTATCGCGATCTGATTGCGCGCCTTGGTTTGCGCCGATAACGTCTGCTACCCCCCCTTGAAAAAAGGGGTTTTTTATATCTGTGTTCTCTTCCGGGGCGCATGGGTGGGCTTTAAGCCCGTCCCTGTGCTTGCAGCAAGCGCGGGAGGTACCTGTGATTGCTGATGTCTCCTGGCGGTTATTTTAAGGAATTGGATGTGACCCTCATCAAAAAAGTTTTCCAGTACGGCGCTCACGACGTTACGATTGAAACAGGCGAAATTGCCCGCCAAGCCACAGGTGCCGTGATGTGCAGCATGGGCGACACGGTGGTTATGGTGACCTGTGTTGGAGTTAAAACAGCCGTGCCAGGCCGGGACTTCTTTCCGTTGACGGTCAACTACCAGGAGCGCACTTACTCCGCTGGCAAGATCCCTGGAGGATTTTTCAAGCGCGAAGGACGCCCCACCGAAAAAGAAACCCTCACTTCCCGCCTGATTGACCGCCCGCTCCGCCCCCTCTTCCCTGAAGGGTTTATCAACGAAGTCCAGATTATCGCCACGGTAGTTTCGCTGGACACCAATATCGACCCTGATATCCCCGCTATGCTAGGTGCGTCTGCGGCGGTTGCGATCTCCGGCATCCCCTTCGCTGGCCCGGTGGGCGCCGCCCGTGTGGGTTATAAGAATGGTCAATACATTCTCAACCCTGGCAAAGATCAGCTCAATGATTCCGAACTGGATCTGGTAGTGGCCGGTACGGAAAGCGCGGTGTTGATGGTGGAGTCCGAGGCCCGCGAACTGTCCGAGACAGTGATGCTGGATGCCGTGATGTTCGGCCATGAGCAATTGCAGATCGCGGTTAATGCAATACGCGAACTGGCCGCCGAGGTGGGTACGCCTGCCTGGGATTGGCAGCCTCCGGCAGCGGATCTTGATTTGCAGGAAGCGGTCAAGAGCGCCTGCGGTGGAGCGATTGCCGAGGCCTACCAGATTAAAGAGAAGCGTGTCCGTCAGCAGCGCCTTGCAGAGATTCGTAAAGATGTGGTTGCCAAGCTGTGCACCGAAGGCGCTCAGCCTGTTTGGGCTTCTGATGCCGTCAAAGGCGCCGTCGAGTCACTGGAAAGCGGTTTGGTGCGCAATAGTATTCTGGAAGGTGCGCCGCGTATCGATGGGCGTGACACCCGCTCTATCCGCCCTATCACCATCCGCACTGGCGTATTGCCTCGTGCCCATGGCTCCGCGTTGTTTACTCGTGGTGAGACCCAGGCTCTGGTAGTAGCTACGCTCGGCACTGCGCGTGATGCCCAAGTGATCGACGCGATTGAGGGTGAGCGCAAAGAGCCTTTCATGCTGCACTACAACTTCCCGCCGTCATGCACAGGCGAGACCGGCATGGTCGGCAGCCCGAAGCGCCGCGAGATCGGCCATGGCCGCCTTGCCAAGCGGGGTGTTATAGCGGTGATGCCGAACATGACCGATTATCCTTACGCAATCCGCGTGGTCTCCGAAATCACCGAGTCCAACGGTTCCAGCTCGATGGCTTCGGTGTGCGGCAGCAGCTTGGCGCTGATGGACGCTGGCGTGCCGATCAAAGCGCCGGTGGCTGGTATTGCTATGGGGCTGATCAAAGAGGGCGAGCGCTTCGCGGTGCTCAGCGACATTCTGGGTGATGAAGATCATCTGGGCGACATGGATTTCAAGGTTGCCGGGACCACGGGGGGCGTTACCGCCCTGCAAATGGACATCAAGATCGATGGCATTACTCGTGAGATCATGTCGGTTGCCTTGGATCAGGCCAAAGAGGGGCGTCTGCACATCCTGGGCAAGATGAATGCAGTGCTTTCCCAGCCGCGCGGCGAACTGTCTGAATACGCGCCGCGTTATGTCACCTTCAAGATCAATCCCGAGCGCATCCGTGATGTGATCGGCAAGGGCGGCGCCACCATTCGCGCGTTAACCGAAGAAACCGGCACCAGTATCGACATCACTGATGACGGCACGGTGAAAATCGCCTCTGTAGACAAGGCCGCCGGATTGGAGGCGCGTCGCCGCATCGAGGAGATCACTGCCGATGTGGAAGTGGGCAGGGTCTATGAGGGCAAGGTGTCAAAACTGATGGATTTCGGTGCCTTCGTAACCATACTTCCTGGTAAGGATGGCTTGGTGCATATCTCCCAGATCTCAGATGACCGCGTTGAGAACGTTAGTGATAAGCTGACCGAAGGCGAAGTAATCAAGGTCAAGGTGCTGGAGATAGACAAGCAGGGACGTATCCGTCTGAGCATGAAAGCTGTTGGTAAAGACGGCTAACAAAGCCGTATAAGTATCAAAATAAGTATCAAAAAAGGCCGGGGCGAGATATCGCCCCGGCCTTTTTTGTGGGTCGCGCGTAGCGCGCCATTTCCAGGTTAAAGCAAGGCGTCAATCTTCGCCGCGCAGATAAAATCATTTTTCGACAATCCATTGATTGTGTGGGTGCTGTAGCGCACCTCGCAGTTGCTGTAATGCACGGTGAGGGTGGGGTGGTGATCTTCCTGGTGGGCTATCCACGCCAAGGCATTCACGAACGCAATAGTTTGGTAATAGTTCTTGAAGTTAAAGATCCGGCTGATTTCGGTGCCAGTATCGTTGATCTCCCAGTTATTCAAATGCTTGAGCAGCGCCAGCGCTGCCGCCTTGGCAAGCGGCGCTTCACCGGCTTGGCAGGGGCGGCAATGCCTGGCGATAAGGTCTGTCATGGTGTTATTTAAATTTGTAAAAGGTCGCGTTCAAGTAGGCAACGACATCCCCTTTTTGTGCGTCAGACCAGCCCAGCTTGTTCATGCTTTCGCAGAATTGCACGCGTTTTTTCAGTGCGGATAGCGAGTGAATAATGCTGTTCGGTCGCGTATGTATGCTGGAATCGTGACAGGAAAAGCAGTTGGCTTTGTAGAGTTTCTCACCTTGATTGAGGTCTGTGGCCTTGGCATGGCCCGCATAAAACATCAGCGCGGCCAGAATCAGGGTGGTGTTCAGTATCAAACGAGGTTGGTCCATGGCGATCTCCTTATATGTGCCGGTTTAGAGCCTGCCTGTGAATAAATCATCCCTGCGTTGCCGCCCCAAAACACGCCAAGCAAGGCGCGAGACGCGAAGTTTGGTGATTCCAAATGAGCGGCGAGCAACGCCGCATGGCGTGTTTTGGGGCGCAACCCGGAGGGACGGGGCTGGTTTTGCGCAGTGCGGCGTCACGCTTCGCTCATGTGCAACAAGCACACTGCGCTCAGTGTTCCTTGTCCTGCGCAAAACCAGCCTCCGTCGCAGGGATGATTTATTCACAGACAGGCTCTTAATTTAGCAGATAAGTTCGCAATTCGCACGGGGGCCGGAGGGTGAGAGTCGTGGTACGCCGAATAGAGCGGATCGGGCGTTAGCGTGGCGGCGTTCTCCTTATAGAGCTTGACCAGTGCGCGGATCAAATCGTTTGGGTCGGTTTGCGCAGCGGCAAAGTCGTCGGCCTCGAATTCATGTTTACGCATGAAATAGGCCGTCACCGGCTGCATGAAAAAATTGAATACCGGCGCCACCAGTAAAAACAGCATTAATCCCATGTAAGGGGAGGGCTGTGTTACTCCCAGTCCGGCATAAAACCACGCCTGATCCAGCAGCCAGCCGAGCAGGGCAAGCCCGGCCAGCGCCGCCACCGCAGCCAGGGCGATGCGTTTGTGGATGTGGTGGCGCTTGAAGTGGCCCAGTTCGTGGGCCAGCACCGCCTCGATCTCATCGGCACTCAGCGCGTTAATCAGGGTGTCGAAAAAGACAATGCGCTTATTTGTACCCAATCCCGTGAAATAGGCGTTGCCATGCCCGGAGCGGCGCGAGCCGTCCATGACAAAGATGCCCTGGCTGGCGAAGCCGTTGCGGTTCAGCAAGGTCATCACGCGATCCCGCAGCGCGCCGTCCTGCAAGGGCTTGAATTTATTGAACAACGGCGCGACTACTGCAGGATAGGCCCACATCATCAGCAGTATAAATCCCATCCACACCGCCCAGGTGTACAGCCACCATAAACTGCCGCTATTTCCCAGCAGCCATAGAACAAGCCACGCCAGTGGCGCGCCCAGCACTAGCAGCAGGACGCTTTGCTTGATGAGGTCGATGATGAACAGCTTGGGCGTGGTGTGATTGAATCCAAAGCGTTGTTCAAGCCTGAATGTCTGGTAGACAGACATCGGCAAATCAAGCAATTGTGTCAGTATAAATACGCTGGTCAGCACGCCCACACCAGTTGCGAGCGGGGTGAAATGCAGGTTGCGCCAGACATGGTCCATGAGGTCCAGCCCGCCACCAAGCGTCCATCCCACTAATAAGAGGGTGCCGATGCAGATTTCTGCCGTCTCCAGCCGCGTTTTGGCGACCGTATAATCCGCAGCGCGCTGATGGGCGGGTTCGGGGATCGTATCGCGGAAGGCGTCAGGCACGTGCTTGCGGTGGGTCAGGACATGGGCCTGTTGGCGGTGCGCCAGCCACAGGCGTATAACGGCGCTGAGCGTCAGCATAGTGAGAAATATCAGGGTAAAAACAGTCATGGGCTAAAATAATCTCCGGTTTTTTTCCGCGCAGGGGAATCTGTCTCTGATAGAATGCGGAACATTGAAATTGCTATGACGAGAAGGCTTTATGGCGCAAAACCCCAGCAACCTTATCTGGATCGACCTGGAGATGACAGGCCTGGATACAGAGCAGGATTATATCATCGAGATTGCCACGATCATTACCGATGCTCATCTAAATGTTCTAGACGAAGGTCCCGTGCTGGCGATACACCAGAATGCGGCGGTGCTTAATAGCATGGATGCCTGGAACCGCACGCAGCACGGCAAATCCGGTTTGATCGACAGGGTGCGCGCCAGCCCCTTGACGGAAATCGACGCCGAACAGCAGACGCTGGAATTCCTGAAAAAATATGTTCCGCCCAACAAATCCCCCATGTGCGGTAACAGCATATGCCAGGACCGGCGCTTCCTGCATCGCGCCATGCCCGACCTGGAAAAATATTTCCACTACCGCCACCTCGATGTCAGCACGGTCAAGGAGCTAGCATTGCGCTGGGCACCCACCGTCGCCGCCGGTTTTGCCAAGAACAAGGAAGCAAGCCATCTGGCGCTGCAGGATATACGCGACTCCATTAGTGAGCTGAAATACTACCGGGAGCATCTTTTCAAACTGCCGCAGAGTTGATTGACTGGAAGATGGCGTGAGATTCCGTTCGGGGTAATACTGTTAGCGACACTTTGAACGGAATGAACCGCGATCTCAGCGCCACCCGCACCCCACCGCGACCTGAGCCAGGATGCGGCGCGCCAAGCGAATGAACCGTTCACGCTGAACACGTTCGGCATTATTTCGCTTGATCTGGGCTATACCTCGCCCAATACCAACCTTGGCAACGGTAACTCGATTGCTTGCTGTTGCGTGCGCGATTTTCATTATTGACATGGCTATCTGGTCATGCTAATTTTCGGAAAAAAACGGGGTAATAAATAATGAAAATAAAAAACGCAACCTCGCAACCTCGCAACCTCGCAACCTCGCAACCTCGCAACCTCGCAACCTCGCAACCTCGCAACCTCGCAACCTCGCAACCTCGCAACCTCGCAACCTCGCAACCTCGCAACCTCGCGGGTGCGGTGTCATGATGTTTCCTGGAATGGTTCGAAATGCACGATCCTTTTTTCACCATCTTGAGATAATTGCCGCATGAGACTGAGCCATTTTTGGCAAGGATGGGGCATCTGGCATGGAAAGCTAAAAGAATTCTGGTCGTGCGAGCGGCACACATTGTGCTGGCTTTGTTTCAGTGCTCTGATCTCCTATTCCCTCATTGGATGTACCTATATGGACTCACAGAAAGATCGTCTTAAAGTGAATTCTCCGGATTTTTCACCGGATAACAAAACGCTCCTGTTGGCCTATTGCCCCCCGCGATCAAACTGTACCTTGGCTTTGTATGAGCTCGGTTCTGGACGGTTATCGGTTTTTCAGCCTCCGCAAGGAGAAGAGTGGGGGATGGGAAAGTTTTCGGCGGATGGTAAAAAGATCGTGTTCGTTGTTGGTCTAGGTAACGATGCGGTCACGCAGATTGCGACCGTAAATCTAGACGGCACAGGCTATCGCGCACTGACAACCACAAAAGATCGTAAGGACACTCCGGACTTTTCCCCCGACGGCAAGCGCGTCATATTCGCTAAGGCGAGACGGGAGAGAGAATCAGGAAGGACGCGCTTTTCCGATAGCGATATCTATGAGCTTGATATTGCCAGCAAGCAAGAGACGCGACTTACGGAGTTTGAATTTTTTTCGGCTAACCCCCCGGCATATCTCCCCGATGGGAGGCATTTCATCTTTTCTGCGGAGCCGCTAAGTAATTTCCGGGACTACAAGGAAAAATTCCAAGATAACACCATCTTCATCATGAGCAAGACGGATCACACCCTGCAACCGGCCTTTACGCGAGGAGATCACTCTTACGATCCAAGTGTTAGCACTGATGGGTCAAAGATCCTGTTCAATTCCATATCAAATGACCTGGATGGGGTAAAGGGTAATTACAATTATGATCTTTTCCTGAAAACACCCGGGGGAATAGCGCGCCTAACCAAGCTTGAGTCGATGATAACGCAAGGGAACATTTCTCCCGATGGGCGCCGTGTGGTGTTTTTGTCTGATAAGGAACGCAACCACAGGGAGGACCTCATGGTGATGAATAGCGATGGCACGGGGTTGCAGAAAATCGAGTTGTCGGTACCGGATCGGGTAATTACCGTGAGAAGCGATTGAAAGTCTTACACATCATTTTAACCAAGAAAGGGGGAAGCTATGCCATTTGTATCTGGGTTGCCAACATATGGAGACTGGGGCGGGCCGGGATGGAGCGCCGGCATCGAAACCAATGGCGAGCAGCTTACACCTGCACAAAAGGCGGCTCCATGGCAAGACCCTCTCGATAAGCTGTTCAAGACCCATGACTTGGCCTATGAGGATGCGATGAAATTGCCGACTCGATACGACCAAAGCATGGCCATCACGCGCGCCGACCGCGAGTTGATCATGACGATGCTTCAAATGGATATCTCCGGATTGTCGGTCTATGGGTTGCAGTACCGGAAAAACGCGATAGTAGCTTTTACGCTCAAGCTTGCATACGACGAATGGTCCGTCATGGGTAACGGCGTGATGAAGAACATGTCCGACCGTTTCAACGCCGCCAAAGCCCCACCACCGCGCCGCGACCCCCTGGCCCTCGATCTCGACGGCGACGGCATAGAAACCGTAGCAGAGAACGGCTACCAGGGCGTGTTGTTCGACCATAACGGCGATGGCGTGAAGACCGCCACGGGCTGGGTGGGGGCGGATGATGGGTTGCTGGTGTGGGACCGCAACGGCAATGGCATGATCGACAACGGCGCCGAGCTGTTCGGCGACAACACGTTGCAGAGTACGAGCACTGCTGCCAGTGGCTTTAACGCGCTCAGGGATCTGAATACTAACGGGGACGGCAGGATTGATGCCGCCGATGCCCAGTTTGCGAATCTGCGTGTCTGGCGCGACCTCAACCAGGATGGCGCGAGCCAGGCGAATGAACTGTTCACGTTAGGCACGTTTGGCATCACTTCGCTGGATGTTGGCTACACATCACCCAACACCGCTCTTGGCAACGGTAACTCGATTGCCCGCCAGGGGAGTTTTACCCGGGCGGATGGTTCGACGGGAACAATGGGTGACATGGTTCTGCGCGAGAGCACGCTGGAGCGGGAGTTTGTCACGCCGGTGGCAATAACGGCCCCGGCGGCAGCGTTGCCGGAACTGCAGGGCGCGGGCATGGTGCGGGATTTGCGGGAAGCCGTGAGTCTGGACAGTACAGGCCGGCTTGTACCGGCTTTAACGGCTTACTCTTCCGCTACGACGCGTAGCGGGCAGCTCGCACTGATTGATGATGTGATCAAGGCTTGGGGCGAGACGAGCACGATGAAAACGAGTCTCGCTAATGCAAGAGAGCCATTCAGGTTTGTTTTAGACCCGTCCAATCCTGATTGGACTCCGACGCTGGCTACTTTTGGGGGCAGCCCTCCTTTGGTGGCTATTGTGGGATTTAAAGTATCTCATCCCGAGATGTATCAGCGAATTATCGCGTTGGAACAGTTTAACGGGACTACTCTTTTGGAGCATTGGATAATACAAGTTCCGACGGGTAGTGGTAACATGATCGGGGCGCCTATGTCTGTGCTTATTTACACTCCAGAGCAGGAGGCCCTTGCGCAAAATAGTTACAACTTGTTGCGCGATTATGTCTATCAGGGGTTGCTGTTCCAAACCCGCCTGAAACCCTATGCCGACGCCATCGGCGTCGTCGTGAGCAACGGCCAGTTTGCGCTGGATTTTTCCCCCGTCGAGGCGATGTTTGCGCAAAAATTGACCGGCGACTCCGTCAACGGACTTACTGACATTATCGAGTTCGTGAAGTATGGGCAAGGTATGTTCACCGGTAGCAGTTGGGACGGTTACGGTTATCTGCTGAACACGTTGCGCTCCGTTCCCATGACGGATGCAGTGCAAGGTGTGTTGGCCGAATTCAATGTGCGAATGGACGGCGCTGCCGGTACTGTTATCAACGGTACTGCCAAAGATGACATCACCCTGGGCGGTGGAGGTAACGACAATCTTTCCGGGCAGCAAGGCAATGACCTGCTTTTTGGTGAGGCTGGCAATGACTATTTGTTCGGAGGGGAGGGTAATGATGCCTTGCTCGGTAGTGCCGGCAATGACGCGCTTTACGGTGGTGCCGGTAACGACATTCTGGAGGGTGGGTCAGGTAATGACTCTCTCATGGGAGACGCAGGCGCCGACACCTACCTGTTCGGCAAGGGCTCGGGCCAGGATACGATCTACAACTACGATAGTGACGCGCTGGGCACCAACACCGACACCGTGCTGCTGGGCGCGGGTATCACCACCACGGACGTGACGCTGACCCGCTTGAACGACAGCCTTTATATCGGCATCAACGGCACGGACGACCGGCTGGAAGTGCAGAGCTACTTCTCCCAGGACGGCGTGTCCAGTTATGGGCTGGAGGCCATTAAGTTTGCCGATGGCACGACGTGGGACGTGGCCGCCGTCAAGGCCAAGGTGCTGATCCCCACCACGGGCAACGATATGCTGACCGGCTACGCCAGCAACGACACCATCAGCGGTGGCGACGGCAACGACACGCTCAGTGGTCAGGCGGGCGATGATGTGCTCGACGGCGGCACGGGGGCGGACAGCGTGCAAGGCGGTGACGGCAACGACACCATCAAAGGCGGCAGCGGGGTCGACTATCTGTCTGGCGGTAACGGCAACGACACGCTGCAGGGCAACGAGCACAACGACACCCTGTACGGAGACGCGGGCAACGACACGCTGGATGGCGGCAGCGGCAACGATTACCTCGGTGGTGGCACGGGTGCCGACACCTACCTGTTCGGCAAGGGCTCGGGCCAGGATACGATCTACAACTACGATAGTGACGCGCTGGGCACCAACACCGACACCGTGCTGCTGGGCGCGGGTATCACCACCACGGACGTGACGCTGACCCGCTTGAACGACAGCCTTTATATCGGCATCAACGGCACGGACGACCGGCTGGAAGTGCAGAGCTACTTCTCCCAGGACGGCGTGTCCAGTTATGGGCTGGAGGCCATTAAGTTTGCCGATGGCACGACGTGGGACGTGGCCGCCGTCAAGGCCAAGGTGCTGATCCCCACCACGGGCAACGATATGCTGACCGGCTACGCCAGCAACGACACCATCAGCGGTGGCGACGGCAACGACACGCTCAGTGGTCAGGCGGGCGATGATGTGCTCGACGGCGGCACGGGGGCGGACAGCGTGCAAGGCGGTGACGGCAACGACACCATCAAAGGCGGCAGCGGGGTCGACTATCTGTCTGGCGGTAACGGCAACGACACGCTGCAGGGCAACGAGCACAACGACACCCTGTACGGAGACGCGGGCAACGACACGCTGGATGGCGGCAGCGGCAACGATTACCTCGGCGGTGGCACGGGCGCCGACACCTACCTGTTCGGCAAGGGCTCGGGCCAGGATACGATCTACAACTACGATAGTGACGCGCTGGGCACCAACACCGACACCGTGCTGCTGGGCGCGGGTATCACCACCACGGACGTGACGCTGACCCGCTTGAACGACAGCCTTTATATCGGCATCAACGGCACGGACGACCGGCTGGAAGTGCAGAGCTACTTCTCCCAGGACGGCGTGTCCAGTTATGGGCTGGAGGCCATTAAGTTTGCCGATGGCACGACGTGGGACGTGGCCGCCGTCAAGGCCAAGGTGCTGATCCCCACCACGGGCAACGATATGCTGACCGGCTACGCCAGCAACGACACCATCAGCGGTGGCGACGGCAACGACACGCTCAGTGGTCAGGCGGGCGATGATGTGCTCGACGGCGGCACGGGGGCGGACAGCGTGCAAGGCGGTGACGGCAACGACACCATCAAAGGCGGCAGCGGGGTCGACTATCTGTCTGGCGGTAACGGCAACGACACGCTGCAGGGCAACGAGCACAACGACACCCTGTACGGAGACGCGGGCAACGACACGCTGGATGGCGGCAGCGGCAACGATTACCTCGGTGGTGGCACGGGTGCCGACACCTACCTGTTCGGCAAGGGCTCGGGCCAGGATACGATCTACAACTACGATAGTGACGCGCTGGGCACCAACACCGACACCGTGCTGCTGGGCGCGGGTATCACCACCACGGACGTGACGCTGACCCGCTTGAACGACAGCCTTTATATCGGCATCAACGGCACGGACGACCGGCTGGAAGTGCAGAGCTACTTCTCCCAGGACGGCGTGTCCAGTTATGGGCTGGAGGCCATTAAGTTTGCCGATGGCACGACGTGGAATTACGTCACCGCCAAGAGCAAACTCTCAACAGCCACAACGCCTGCGAGTGTGACGGTCTCTGGTACTGCCGCCAGTGAGGTTCTCACGGGCGGTCTTGGGAAAGACACATTGTATGGTCAAGTTGGCAACGACACGCTGGACGGTGGCGCCGGCGACGACATGCTTGATGGTGGTGCGGGCAACGACACTTACCTGTTCGGCAAGGGTTCGGGCAAGGACACCATCAGCGCCAACGACGGCACAGTGGGCAAGCTCGACGTGATCCAGCTTGGTGCCGACGTGCTGACCACCGACGTGGCGCTCAAGCGTGACAGTGATGCGCTGGTGCTGTCGATCAATGGCACTGCGGATGCCCTGCGGGTCAACAACTACTTCTACAACGACGCCACCTACGGCTTCCAGGTCGAACAGGTCAAGTTTGCCGATGGCACGGTGTGGGACGTGGCAGCGATCAAGTCGAGAGTGGCGACTGGCAGCGGTGAGAGCGACATGTTGTACGGCTACGCCACGGCGGACACGCTTTCGGGTCTGGCCGGCGACGACACCCTCTATGCCAAGGCGGGCAACGACACGCTCGACGGCGGCGCGGGCGAAGACCGGCTGTTCGGTGAAGACGGCGACGATATCCTCAAGGGCGGCACGCAAAACGACACCCTGTACGGCGGCAATGGCGCGGACAGCCTTCAGGGTCAAGAGGGCAATGACCCCCTTTCTGGGGACGCGGGCAACGACACGCTGGACGGTGGCGCCGGCGACGACATGCTTGATGGTGGTGCGGGCAACGACACTTACCTGTTCGGCAAGGGTTCGGGCAAGGACACCATCAGCGCCAACGACGGCACAGTGGGCAAGCTCGACGTGATCCAGCTTGGTGCCGACGTGCTGACCACCGACGTGGCGCTCAAGCGTGACAGTGATGCGCTGGTGCTGTCGATCAATGGCACTGCGGATGCCCTGCGGGTCAACAACTACTTCTACAACGACGCCACCTACGGCTTCCAGGTCGAACAGGTCAAGTTTGCCGATGGCACGGTGTGGGACGTGGCAGCGATCAAGTCGAGAGTGGCGACTGGCAGCGGTGAGAGCGACATGTTGTACGGCTACGCCACGGCGGACACGCTTTCGGGTCTGGCCGGCGACGACACCCTCTATGCCAAGGCGGGCAACGACACGCTCGACGGCGGCGCGGGCGAAGACCGGCTGTTCGGTGAAGACGGCGACGATATCCTCAAGGGCGGCACGCAAAACGACACCCTGTACGGCGGCAATGGCGCGGACAGCCTTCAGGGTCAAGAGGGCAATGACCCCCTTTCTGGGGACGCGGGCAACGACACGCTGGACGGTGGCGCCGGCGACGACATGCTTGATGGTGGTGCGGGCAACGACACTTACCTGTTCGGCAAGGGTTCGGGCAAGGACACCATCAGCGCCAACGACGGCACAGTGGGCAAGCTCGACGTGATCCAGCTTGGTGCCGACGTGCTGACCACCGACGTGGCGCTCAAGCGTGACAGTGATGCGCTGGTGCTGTCGATCAATGGCACTGCGGATGCCCTGCGGGTCAACAACTACTTCTACAACGACGCCACCTACGGCTTCCAGGTCGAACAGGTCAAGTTTGCCGATGGCACGGTGTGGGACGTGGCAGCGATCAAGTCGAGAGTGGCGACTGGCAGCGGTGAGAACGACATGTTGTACGGCTACGCCACGGCGGACACGCTTTCGGGTCTGGCCGGCGACGACACCCTCTATGCCAAGGCGGGCAACGACACGCTCGACGGCGGCGCGGGCGAAGACCGGCTGTTCGGTGAAGACGGCGACGATATCCTCAAGGGCGGCACGCAAAACGACACCCTGTACGGCGGCAATGGCGCGGACAGCCTTCAGGGTCAAGAGGGCAATGACCCCCTTTCTGGGGACGCGGGCAACGACACGCTGGACGGTGGCGCCGGCGACGACATGCTTGATGGTGGTGCGGGCAACGACACTTACCTGTTCGGCAAGGGTTCGGGCAAGGACACCATCAGCGCCAACGACGGCACAGTGGGCAAGCTCGACGTGATCCAGCTTGGTGCCGACGTGCTGACCACCGACGTGGCGCTCAAGCGCGACAGTGATGCGCTGGTGCTGTCGATCAATGGCACTGCGGATGCCCTGCGGGTCAACAACTACTTCTACAACGACGCCACCTACGGCTTCCAGGTCGAACAGGTCAAGTTTGCCGATGGCACGGTGTGGGACGTGGCAGCGATCAAGTCGAGAGTGGCGACTGGCAGCGGTGAGAACGACATGTTGTACGGCTACGCCACGGCGGACACGCTTTCGGGTCTGGCCGGCGACGACACCCTCTATGCCAAGGCGGGCAACGACACGCTCGACGGCGGCGCGGGCGAAGATCGGCTGTTCGGTGAAGACGGCGACGATATCCTCAAGGGCGGCACGCAAAACGACACCCTGTACGGCGGCAATGGCGCGGACAGCCTTCAGGGTCAAGAGGGCAATGACACCCTTTCTGGGGACGCGGGCAACGACACGCTGGATGGCGGCGCTGGAAACGACACCCTCAACGGCGGGTTGGGCAACGATAGCTACCTGTTTGGCCGTGGCTTGGGACAGGATACAATCAACGACTACGACAGCACCACGGGAAGTGCCGACCTATTACAGTTTGGTGCGGGTATCTCCAGTGATCAGCTTTGGTTCCGCCGCGTTGGTTCGAGTCTCGAAATAAGCGTCATAGGGACTGACGACAGGACTACGATTCAAAGCTGGTACAGTGGTAACGCTTATCACGTCGAACAGTTCAAAACGGCGGACGGAAAGATGCTGCTCGATGGGCAAGTTGAATCCCTGATTTCGGCGATGGCAGCCTTTGAGCCACCGGTCTCCGGTCAGGCCACCTTGCCACCGTCCTACCAGGCAACGCTCACCCCGGTTATTGCGGCGAACTGGCAGTAATCCCGATCGTAGTCTTTTGCCCCTCATCCTCCAGGAAGGCGGATGAGGGGTTTATTTTGGAATGCATAACATGACGGAGCCCACTCCGCAACTGACACTCATTGCGTCGGGGGAACCCCCGGCTGAACAAACAGAACATACCCCACACGCACCCTTTCAGGATGAGGCAGAACCTGCCAAAGCCATCGACACTGGCTTGGCCTGTCTGGTTATGCTGGCCCGCTTTCACGGGCTGGCGGCCGATCCGGATCAGATTGCCCATGAGTTCAGGGAAAGCGGCACGCGCTTCGGCACGGCTGATATCCTGCTGGCGGCGAAGAAGCTGGAATTAAAGGCCAAGGTCGTCAAGCCGTCGTTGGCACGGTTGGCCCATACGCCGTTGCCCGCCATCGCTGTAGATAGGGACGGCCGTTATTTCATCCTTGCCCGCATCGAGAGCGACAAGGTGTTGATTCAAGACCCGCAATCGGAGCGGCCCGAGATCATCGCCATTGATGCCTTTCAGGCGCGCTGGTCGGGCGAGTTGATCCTCTTTACATCGCGCGCCTCACTGGCTGGTGATCTGGCCAAATTCGATTTCACCTGGTTCATCCCGGCGGTCGTCAAATACCGCAAGCTGCTGGGTGAAGTGCTGCTGGTGTCGTTCGTCTTGCAGTTTTTCGCCCTCATCACGCCCCTGTTCTTCCAGGTGGTGATGGACAAGGTGCTGGTGCACCGGGGATTCACCACGCTGGACGTGATCGCCGTGGGCCTGTTGGCCGTGGTGACCTTCGAGGTCATGCTGACCACGCTGCGCAGCTATGTGTTTGCCCATACCACCAGCCGCATCGACGTGGAACTGGGTGCGAGGTTGTTCCGGCATCTGTTGAATCTGCCGCTGGCCTACTTTCAGGCGCGCCGTGTGGGCGACTCGGTGGCGCGGGTGCGGGAGCTGGAGAACATCCGCTCCTTTCTCACCGGCAACGCGATTACATTGGTGCTGGATCTGGTTTTCTCCGTGGTGTTCCTGGCGGTGATGTTTTACTACAGCGGCTGGCTGACGCTGATCGTGGTGTTGTCGCTGCCGTGCTATGTCCTGGTGTCGGTTCTTTCCACGCCGCTGCTGCGCGCGCGGCTGAACGAGAAGTTCAATCGTGGCGCGGAGAATCAGGCATTCCTGGTGGAGACCCTTGGCGGCATCGACACCGTGAAGAGTATGGCGGTTGAGCCGCAATGGACGCGCACCTGGGACAACCAGCTGGCGGCCTACGTCTCGGCCAGCTTTCGCACTGCGACCATTGGCACACTGGCTGGTGGCGGCGTGTCGTTGATCAGCAAGCTGGTGACGGTGGCGACCTTGTGGGTCGGTGCCCGGCTGGTCATCGATGGTCAACTCACGGTCGGCCAATTAATCGCCTTCAACATGCTGGCCGCGCAAGTGGCCAACCCGGTGATTCGACTGGCGCAGTTGTGGACCGACTTCCAGCAGACCGGCATTTCGGTGCAGCGCCTGGGCGACATCCTCAACACCCGCACCGAGATCGCCGGCGCCAAGAGCGCGCTGCCGCCGATTCAGGGGCGCATCGAGTTCGACCAGACGGTGTTCCGCTACCGGCCGGACGGCCCGGAAGTGCTGCGCGGCGTCAGTCTCGTGATTCGCCCCGGTGAGGTAATCGGTATTGTCGGCCGCTCCGGTTCCGGCAAGAGCACGCTCGCTAAGCTGGTGCAGCGCCTTTATGCGCCTGAGCGCGGCCGGGTGTTGATCGACGGCATCGACCTCGCCCTGGCCGATGCCTCCTCACTGCGCCGCCAGATCGGCGTGGTGCTGCAAGAGAATGTATTGTTCAACCGCAGCATCCGCGAGAACATCGCCCTGGCCGATCCGGGCGCTGCACTTTCGGCGGTCATCCACGCAGCCAAACTCGCCGGCGCCCACGAGTTCATCACCGAGCTGCCGGAGGGTTACGATACGATGGTCGGCGAGCACGGTTCGACGCTCTCCGGCGGCCAGCGCCAGCGCATCGCCATCGCCCGCGCGCTGATCACCAACCCGCGCATCCTGATCTTCGATGAGGCGACCAGCGCGCTGGACTATGAATCCGAGCGCATCATCCAGAACAACATGAAGGCGATCTGCAAGGGCCGCACGGTGATCGTCATCGCCCATCGCCTGTCTGCGGTACGGGATGCGCACCGCATCATCGTCATGGAGCGCGGCCAGATCGTCGAGGAAGGTCCCCATGCCGAGCTGGTCGGCCGGGATGCCGGGCACTATGCCCATCTTTATCGTTTACAGCAGGGGTGACCATGGGTACCTCTAAAAATTTGCTGAAGTCGCGCTGGCTGCGTTGGAAACGCACTCAAAATGCGGAGCCGGGAAGCGGCAGACTCCGTGTAAACTGCGCTTTTTCGCGCGTTCCCGCCTTGCCATCATCGGCTTGATCGAATTTTTAGAGGTACCCATATGACCATGCCCCACTTTCAGGCATCCCGTGATCTGTTGAAGCGTTATGCCTCGATTTTCCGCCATGCCTGGCGCGACCGCAAACAGCACGATGGCCGCGCGCGCCTGCCACACGAGGCGCAGTTTCTCCCGGCGGCGCTGGCGTTACAGGAAACGCCCGTCTCACCGCTGCCCCGTGTGGCGATGTGGCTGCTGATGGCGTTCGCCCTCATTGCGCTGCTGTGGGCGGTGTTCGGCAGGATCGACATCGTCGCCACCGCCCAGGGCAAGATCGTGCCCAACGACCGCACCAAGGTCATCCAGCCGATGGAGACCGCCACCGTGAAAGCGATTCATGTCGCCGACGGGCAGGTGGTCAAGGCGGGTGAGGTGCTGATCGAGCTGGATGCCACCAATGCCCAGGCCGACATGGACCGCTTGGCGAGCGACCTGGCGGCGGCACGGTTCCAGATTGGCCGGGCGCGCGCGCTGCTCGTGGCGCTAGAAGAGGGCCGTCCACCCGTTCTTAGGAAAGCCGATGGAATCAATCCGGCTCAGTGGCAGGAGGCCCAGCGCCTTCTTGAAGGGCAATTCGGCGAATATCTGGCAAAGCGCGCCCGCATCGAGGCCGATATCGCCCGGCGCGAGGCCGAGCGGCGCTCCACCCTGGAACTGGTACACAAGCTGGAGCAGACCGCGCCGATTGCCCACCAGCGGGCGCAGGACTATAAGGATCTGGTGGACAAGAGCTTCGTGCCCCGCCACGGCTATCTGGAGCGTGAACAGGAACGCATCGAGAAGGAGGGTGACCTGGCAACGCAACGCAGCCGGTTGCAGGAGATCGACGCCGCCCTGATCGAGGGCCGGAGCGAGAAGGCGGCGCTGGCTGCCGAGACCCGGCGGCTGACCCTGGACAGCCTGAACGAAGGTCTGCAAAAGGCGCGGGCGCTGGAGCAGGAGTTGGTGAAAGCGGACACGCGCGGCAGGCTGATGACGCTCGTCTCGCCGGTGGACGGCACGGTGCAGCAGCTCGCCGTGCATACTGTCGGTGGCGTGGTCACCCCCGCCCAGCCGGTGATGATGATCGTGCCAGGGGATCATCCGCTGGAAGTCGAGGCCTTTGTCGAGAATAAGGATATCGGCTTCGTCAATGCCGGCCAGAACGCAGAGGTCAAGATCG
Organism: Gammaproteobacteria bacterium; assembly: GCA_040183005.1. Lineage (NCBI taxonomy): Bacteria > Pseudomonadati > Pseudomonadota > Gammaproteobacteria > Gammaproteobacteria bacterium. Next base: position 1,175,121 of record JAMPIW010000007.1, on the reverse strand, counting down.
AAACCTTTCCCTACACCAAGTATGGCACCATCCACGCCAAACTCACGCATCTCTCCCATGACGCGATCAACGACGAGAAACGCGGCCTGATCTACTCTTCGCGAGTGAAGATGGACAGGGCCACCCTGGCTGTCGAAGGCAAGCAGGTGAACCTGACGCCCGGCATGGCCGTGACGGTGGAGATCAAGACCGGCAAGCGGCGGGTGATCGAGTATTTCCTCAGCCCGCTGTTGCAGTATGGGCAGGAGAGTTTGCGGGAGCGGTAGCCGGGTCGGGAGAATACGCACCATCTATCGCGGGCATCCACTGAGAAACACGATGCGATTGCCCTGGACTCCATGGTTCCGTTAATAAAATTGATTTCTTACGTTACTCGCTGTAACATTCGGCACCTTGTTCGCACTGTCTTGAGGTAGAATAATGCGGCAGCCTTTAGTCGCTGGAAATTGGAAAATGAACGGTTCCCGCGCGAGCGCCAAGGAGCTGGTCGAAGGTATCAAGGCGGGTGTTACCGGCGCCGTCAAGACGCAGATTGCCTTGTGCCCTCCGCACGCCTACCTTGCGGATGTTGCGGTCATGCTGCAAGGCACGCCTATGGCGTTGGGCGCGCAGAATCTTTGCTACGCTTCTTCGGGCGCCTATACCGGCGAAATATCGGCGACGATGCTCCTGGATTTCGGTTGTACCTATGCTATCGTAGGTCACTCGGAGCGGCGGGCGCTGTTTGGTGAAGACAACAAAATAGTGGCGCGCAAGTTTCTCGCGGCAAGCAGGGGTGGACTCACGCCGATTTTCTGTGTCGGAGAGATGCTGGAAGACCGTGAAAACGAGCTGACTGAGGCCGTCGTTGCGCGTCAGCTCGATGCAGTGCTGGATTCGCCGGAGTGCCTGGCGGCACTTGGAGGCGCGGTGATTGCTTATGAGCCGGTATGGGCGATAGGTACAGGAAAAACTGCATCACCCGATCAGGCGCAGGAGGTTCATGCCTTTATCCGGCGGCAGATTTCTGCGCATAGTGCGGAGATTGCGGGTAAAATCCAGATTCTCTACGGTGGAAGCGTGAAGGGGGCTAATGCGGCGGAGTTGTTCGCCAAGCCGGATATCGATGGCGGCCTGATAGGTGGTGCTTCCCTGGACGTTAGTGAGTTTCTGACGATCTGCCATGCGGCAGAATGAGTTCCAGCTGGGCAGGATTTCTCTGGATTTTATTGGCGTAATTTAAAATGTATACTATTTTGTCGATTGTTCTCGTGATTGTGGCGGTTGCTCTGGTCAGTCTGGTGCTGATTCAGCAGGGCAAGGGCGCTGATATAGGCGCCGCGTTTGGAAGTGGCGCATCACAGACGGTATTCGGTAGTCGCGGCTCGGCGTCGTTTATGACGCGAGCAACGGCTGTTCTTGCTGCGTTGTTTTTTATTCTCTGTCTGTCTCTGGCGTACCTGTCCGGCAATAGAACGGAACGGAAGAGCGTTACGGATATGGCGGTTCCGGTCCAGCCTAAGCCTGCTCAGCCAGTGGGGGTGACGCCAATGGTTCCTGCGATGGCGCCCAGCGGCGGTACTCAGCAGTCACCGGTTGTGCCGGCCAAGCCTACGCAATAAGAGAGTAGAGGTGCCCATCATAGGTTCCTTGAGATTTAAGCCGATGTGGTGGAATTGGTAGACACGCTACCTTGAGGTGGTAGTGGCGCAAGCTGTGCCGGTTCGAGTCCGGCCATCGGTACCATACAAAAAAACCAACAATAACCTTTTTTAAGGTTTTTTAGGTAAACTTAAGTAAAGCAGCCAAAATATGATTTTGGCTGCTTTTTTTTGCAATAAAATCAAAGGCAGGTGTATTCTATTATGGGGAGAGGATGTTTCCTGTCGCGCGTACTCTCGGTACGTTCAGAAGTATTAAAAAGCGGTATCTGAGATTTGTTGCAGCCAAGCTCTTTATGCTTCTTGCGTAACCGCATGAATTGTATGGTAGTAGGCTTGCATTAGCTGCTTGACAGCATCTTGTTTCCTAGCCTAGACTCGAAAACTCGATAAATATTTTTGTGAGCAAAAATTGATGACGTCCCTTTGTCTAGCGCAAAGAGGGCGTCCGTGGGTATTGTGTCTTTTGGGTGGGGGATAGCGGCAATGTTGGAAAACTATTTGCCAATCTTGATTTTTCTCGGGCTTGGCATCTTTTTTGGGGTCGCACCGGTAGTCGCCGGCTTTTTGGTTGCGCCGAATCGCCCTGACAGCGAAAAGCTCTCTCCCTATGAGTGCGGCTTCGAGGCATTCGAAGATTCGCGCATGAAGTTCGATGTGCGCTATTACCTCGTGGCCATCCTGTTTATCGTCTTCGATCTTGAAATTGCTTTTCTGTTTCCCTGGGCTGCGGTGCTGGGTGAGATAGGCATGTTTGGTTACATCGCCATGGTGGTGTTTCTCGGCATCCTCGTGATCGGGTTTATCTATGAGTGGAAGAAGGGAGCCCTGGAGTGGGAATAATAGAGGGCGTTCTTGAAAAGGGTGTGGTCACGACCACTGCCGATTCACTCATCAATTGGGCGCGCACGGGTTCATTGTGGCCGATGACGTTCGGTTTGGCCTGCTGCGCTGTGGAAATGATGCACGCGGGCGCCGCCCGCTATGATTTGGATCGTTTTGGCGTAGTGTTCCGTCCCAGTCCGCGCCAATCCGATGTGATGGTGGTGGCGGGAACTCTGGTCAACAAGATGGCCCCTGCGCTACGCAAGGTGTATGACCAGATGTCCGAGCCGCGCTGGGTGATCTCGATGGGGTCCTGTGCCAACGGCGGTGGCTATTATCACTATTCCTATTCGGTGGTGAGAGGGTGTGACCGTATTGTGCCGGTCGATATTTATGTCCCCGGTTGCCCGCCTACGGCGGAGGCGCTGTTGTACGGCATTATTCAGTTGCAAAATAAAATCAAACGTACCAATACGATCGCCCGCTAAAGAGTTATTGATTGATGTCTGATATAAAACAGGATCTGGCGGCGAGCCTTCAGGAGCGTTTCGGTGACGCACTGGCCGATTGCCGCGTGGCGGTTGGCGAGGTGACCGTGGATGTGCATTGCGAAAAACTTTTAGAGGTATGCGCGGCATTGCGTGACGAACCCGCGTTCGGTTTCGAGCAGCTCATCGACCTGTGCGGTGTGGACTATCTGGAGTATGGCGAAGGAAGCTGGCAAGGCCCGCGCTTTGCCGTGGTTTACCATTTATTGTCTGTTCAGAACAATCAGCGTTTGCGTCTCAAAGTGTTTCTTGGCGATGAGCTGCCTCGGCTGGATTCGGTTATTGATATCTGGGCTGTGGCGAATTGGTTCGAACGTGAGGCATTTGATCTGTTCGGCATCCTGTTCGACGGCCATCCCGACCTGCGCCGCTTGCTCACTGATTACGGCTTTATTGGTCATCCGTTTCGCAAGGACTTCCCGCTTATCGGCAATGTCGAGATGCGTTACGACCCCGAGAAGAAACGCGTTGTGTATGAGCCGGTGAGCATAGAGCCGCGTACCTTGGTGCCGCGCGTAATCCGCCATGACAGCAGGTATGAGACGGGCACGAAGGAGAGCAAGCGTGGCTGAGATACGCAATTACACAATGAATTTTGGGCCGCAACACCCTTCCGCACATGGTGTGCTGCGTCTGGTGCTGGAGCTGGATGGCGAAGTCATCGAACGCGCCGATCCGCATATCGGCCTGTTGCACCGGGCCACCGAGAAGCTGGCGGAGAGCAAGCCGTACAATCAGAGCGTTCCCTATATGGATCGCCTCGACTACGTGTCCATGATGTGCAACGAGCATGGCTATGTGCTGGCCATGGAGAAGTTGCTGGGCATCGAACCGCCATTGCGTGCGCAGTATATCCGCGTGATGTTCGATGAGATCACGCGCATCCTGAATCATCTGCTATGGTTGGGCGCGCACGCGCTCGATATCGGAGCGATGACGGTGTTCCTCTATGCCTTTCGTGAGCGTGAGGACTTGCTGGATTGCTACGAGGCGGTGTCCGGCGCGCGCATGCACGCAGCTTACTACCGCCCTGGCGGCGTTTACCGGGATCTTCCGGAAACCATGCCGCACTATCAGACATCCAAGTGGCATAACCAGAAGGAAGTGAATCAGCTCAATCTCAATCGCCAGGGTTCGCTGCTGGATTTTATCCAGGATTTCACTGAGCGTTTTCCCAGGTATGTTGATGAATATGAAACCCTGCTGACAGACAATCGCATCTGGAAACAGCGTACCGTGGGTATCGGCGTGGTATCGCCGGAGCGCGCCTTGCAGCTAGGGTTTACCGGCCCGATGCTGCGCGGCTCTGGTATCGCCTGGGATCTGCGTAAGAAACAGCCCTATGAAGTGTATGACCGCCTGGAGTTTGATATTCCGGTCGGAGTACAGGGAGATTGCTATGATCGCTATCTGGTGCGTGTCGAGGAGATGCGCCAGTCCAATCGTATTATCCGCCAGTGTATCGACTGGCTGCGCAAGAACCCCGGCCCTGTGATGATCGAAAATCACAAGATTGCGCCGCCGCCGCGTGTGCAGATGAAGGGTGACATGGAAGCGCTGATCCACCACTTCAAGCTGTTTACGGAAGGCTTTTGCTTGCCCGAGGGTGAGGCCTATGCTGCGGTGGAGCATCCCAAAGGTGAGTTCGGAATTTATCTGATATCCGATGGCGCCAACAAGCCCTATCGCATGAAAATCCGCGCGCCGGGGTTTGCCCATATTGCCGGGCTGGACGAGATGGTGCGCGGTCACATGATTGCGGACGTGGTGGCTATTATCGGGACACAGGATATCGTATTTGGTGAGGTTGATCGTTGATGTCGCAAGCGAATCTGAATCTGCTCTCCGGCGAAGTGCGCGCTGGAATCGACCGGTGGGTCGCTCAATACCCATCCGAGCAAAAACAGTCCGCAGTGATCCCCGCGCTGCATATCGTGCAGGATGCAAACGGCGGTTGGTTGACCAAGGACTTGATGGACGCTGTAGCTGGTTATCTGGAGATGGAGCCGATCTCGGTTTACGAGGTGGCAACCTTTTACTCCATGTATTCGCTGAAGCCTGTTGGTCGTCACAAAATAGCCGTTTGCACCAACATTTCTTGCATGCTGTGTGGCTCGGATGAAATCGTGACGCATCTTGAGAAGAAGTTGGGTGCTCGTATGGGTGAGACCACCCCCGATGGCAAATTTACCCTCCGTGAGGTGGAATGCCTGGGGGCATGTGCAGGCGCGCCGATGTTTCAGATCGGCAAACAATACTACGAGAATCTGACCCCGTCGAAGATTGACGCAATCCTCGATAATCTTGAGTAACGGCCATGACTAACGAAGTCTGTTTCAATACATTGCACCTTGACCGGCCCTGGACTCTGGCGACTTACCAGAGTGCGGGTGGTTATGAGGCATGGAAAAAGATCCTGGCGGAAAAGACGCCGCCCGATGAGATTATAGCCGAACTCAAAACCTCGGCCTTGCGCGGGCGAGGCGGGGCAGGGTTTCCCACTGGCTTGAAATGGAGTTTCATGCCGCGCAATGTCCCCGGCCAGAAGTATATCGTGTGCAATTCCGACGAGGGCGAGCCGGGCACGTTCAAGGACCGCGATATCCTGCGTTATAACCCCCATGCGCTGATCGAAGGAATGGCGATTGCCGCCTATACCATCGGTGCCACGGCGGGCTATAACTACATGCGCGGTGAGTTCTGGGAACCCTATGAACGCTTCGAGGCGGCATTGGCCGAGGCTCGTGCGGCCGGATTGATCGGCAAGAATATCCTGGAGTCGGGCGTCGACTTTGAGTTGTATTCGCATCTGGGCGCGGGCGCTTATATCTGCGGTGAGGAGACGGCGCTGCTCGAATCCCTTGAAGGCAAAAAAGGCCAGCCGCGTTTCAAGCCGCCGTTTCCCGCCAGCTATGGTCTGTACGGACGGCCCACCACGATCAACAATACCGAAACACTGGCTTCAGTGCCGGCCATCATGCGCAACAGCGGGCGTTGGTTCCTGGAGTTGGGCAAGCCCAACAACGGCGGTACCAAGATCTTTTCCGTATCGGGCCATGTGAACAAACCGGGGAACTATGAAGTGCCGATGGGTACGCCTTTTTCCCAGTTGCTGGAAATGGCTGGCGGAATGCGCGGCGGGCGCAAGCTAAAAGCCGTCATTCCGGGCGGCTCTTCCGTGCCGGTGGTACCTGGCGACATGATGATGAATGTCAATATGGATTACGACTCCATAGCTAAGGCAGGCTCAATGCTCGGCGCTGGCTCGGTGATCGTCATAGATGACACCGCTTGCATGGTCAAGGTGTTGGCGCGCCTCGCTCATTTTTATTATGAGGAGTCGTGCGGTCAATGTACGCCGTGCCGCGAGGGGACGGGCTGGCTGTCTCGCGTACTTCATCGTATTGAGCATGGGCAGGGCAAGCCGGAAGATCTGGATATGCTGGTGGATGTCTCCAACAAGATTCAGGGCCGCACTATTTGCGCCTTGGGCGATGCTGCGGCAATGCCGGTGATTAGCTTCATAAAGCATTTCCGCGATGAATTCCAGTACCACATCGACCACCGTCAGTGTATGGTGGGTAAGGCAGCGCCAGCCGCAGCGGCATAATTGAGTGACGGACAAGCAGTCATGGTAAATATTGAGATTGATGGGAAGCTGGTAGAGGCGAAAGACGGCGCGATGGTTATCGAGGCTGCGGATGACGCCGGTATTCCTATTCCGCGCTTTTGTTATCACAAGAAGCTGTCGATCGCGGCGAATTGCCGCATGTGTCTGGTCGAGGTTGAAAAAGCCGCTAAACCCTTGCCCGCCTGCGCCACGCCGGTGACCGAGGGGATGAAGATATACACCAAATCTCCCCGCGCGCTTGATGCGCAGAAGGGCGTGATGGAGTTCCTGTTGATTAATCACCCGCTGGATTGCCCGATCTGCGATCAGGGCGGCGAGTGTGATTTGCAGGAAATGGCCTTGGGTTATGGTGCCAGCAATTCGCGTTTCATGGAAAGCAAGCGCGTCGTCAAAGACAAAGACATCGGCCCCCTGATTACCACGGAGATGACACGCTGCATCCATTGCACCCGCTGCGTGCGTTTTGGCGAGGAAATTGCCGGTATCAAAGAGCTTGGCGCCACCGGGCGCGGTGAACATATGGAAATCGGAACCTATGTCGAAAAGGCGTTGGCATCCGAGATGTCCGGCAACGTCATCGACTTGTGCCCGGTGGGCGCGCTGACCTCCAAACCTTTCCGGTATGCCGCCCGCGCGTGGGAATTGGCGAGGCGCGATACCGTTGCGCCTCATGATTGCATTGGCTCCAATCTCCATGTGGATGTGCGCGGCAATCAGGTAATGCGTGTTCTACCGCGTGAAAACGAAGCGATCAATGAAACCTGGATTTCCGACCGCGACCGCTTCAGCTATGAAGGGTTGAGCAGTCCTAATCGTCTGCGCGTGCCGATGATCAAAAAGGACGGCCACTGGCAGGAAACCGATTGGACCACGGCGTTTGAGTTCACCGTGGCCGGGCTGAAGTCCGTGCTGACCCGTCATGGCGCCGGCCAGTTGGGCGCATTGATTTCTCCGATTGCCACCACGGAAGAAATGTACCTCACCCAGAAACTGGTGCGAAGTCTGGGCGGCTCCAACGTTGACCATCGCCTGCGCCAGCGTGATTTCAGCGACCAGCAGATTGCGCCGGTCTATCCTTGGCTCGGTCAGGCGATACCGGATCTTGAACATGTTGATGCCGCGTTGCTGATCGGCTCCAACGTGCGCAAAGAGCAGCCTATTGCTGCTCACCGCTTGCGCATGGCTGCGCTGGTAGGCGCCAGCGTGATGTTTGTCAACGCCGCAGATTATGAATTCAACTTTCCGGTTAAGGCCAGGTTGATCTCTGGCGTTGGGGATATGGAGCGTGACCTTGCCGGGATTGCCAAAGCGTTGCTGCATCTGACTGGCGGGCAAGCGCCAGAGGGATTGGATGCGCTGCTGGCGGACGTGGCTGTGAATGATACCCACAAGATAATTGCCCAGCAGTTGCGCCAGGCGAACAAGGCGACAGTGCTGATGGGCAGCCAGGCGTTAGCCCATCCCGCCATGTCCACGCTGCGCGCACTTGCGGGCGTGATCTCGCAGTTGAGTAACGCGGTGTTCGGCTACTTGCCGGAGGCGGGCAATAGCGTGGGAGGCTGGTTGTCGGGTGCGCTGCCGCATCGTGGTGCCTTCGGGGAATCCATAGCGACCCCTGGTCTGGACGCGCGCGCCATGCTGGATTCCAGGCTGAAAGCCTACCTGTTGCTCGGTATCGAGCCGGAGTTCGATTGCGCCGATCCCACAACAGCGCTGACGGCACTGACTGGCGCCGATTTCGTGGTGTCGCTGTCGTCCTATAAAAGCGAGCTTATGCAGCGCTATGCCAATGTCATTTTGCCCATCGGTCCGTTCACCGAAACCTCGGGCACCTTTGTCAACGCCGAAGGCCGCTGGCAGAGCTTCGCGGGCGTGGTGTCACCGCTGGGTGAATCCCGTCCAGGCTGGAAAGTGTTACGCGTGCTGGGTAATCTGTTTGGTCTCGATGGTTTTGACTATTTTTCATCGGAAGAGGTGCGTGACGAACTGCGCGCCACGGCCACGGAGACCAAGGTGGACAACACAATGATTTGGTCTTGTCCGTCCAAGCTGGGTGTTGAAGCCGTATCGGGCACGATTGACACGCCCATGTATGCCGTCGACGCCATCGTGCGCCGCGCCCCCTCTTTGCAAAAAACCGCAGACGGGCAGGTGGCAGCGAACTATTTTACTGAGATTGAGACTATAAAGGCGCGTTTGGGGCTGCAAGGCACTGAGAGCGCCGTGCCGTCCGGCAAGGTGGCTGCCCATGCTTGAGATGCTGCAAGCCGTGTGGAGCGGGATTCCCGAAATCCTCCAGATTGTGCTCAAGATTGTGGTTATTGTGGTGCCGATCATGCTCTCGGTTGCCTATCTCACCTTGGCCGAACGCAAGGTGATCGGTTATATCCAGGTGCGCATCGGCCCCAATCGCGTCGGGCCGTTCGGACTGTTGCAGCCGATCGCAGACGGTTTGAAATTGGTGCTCAAGGAAATCATTGTTCCCACCAATGCCAACCGGTTCCTATTTCTTCTTGGGCCAATCGTGGCGCTTGCGCCGGTGCTCGCTGCATGGGCGGTGATCCCTTTCGACAGCAATCTGGTGCTTGCCAACGTCGACGCAGGCTTGTTGTATATTCTGGCTATGACCTCGTTGGGCGTCTACGGCATCATCATTGCCGGTTGGGCATCCAACTCCAAGTATGCATTTCTCGGCGCGCTGCGTTCCGCCGCACAGGTGGTGTCCTACGAAATCGCCATGGGGTTTGCCCTGGTCGGTGTGCTGATTGCCGCCGGAAGCCTGAACCTGCGCGAGATTGTGCTTGCACAGCAGGGCAGCGTGATACATTGGTTCTGGCTGCCGTTGCTGCCGTTGTTTCTTGTGTATTTCATTTCCGGTGTAGCGGAGACCAACCGTGCGCCGTTTGACGTAGCCGAAGGCGAATCCGAGATCGTCGCCGGTTTTCATGTGGAATATTCAGGAATAGCGTTTGCGCTGTTCTTCCTGGCCGAGTACGCCGCCATGATTCTGGTGTCGGTGCTGACATCTGTCATGTTCCTGGGTGGCTGGCTGTCCCCATTCGAAGGTATCCCGATCCTTGCCGACGCCTTCGCCTGGGTGCCTGGTATAGTCTGGCTGCTCGGCAAAACGGCGGTATTCCTGTTTTTATTCCTGTGGTTCCGGGCTACCTTCCCGCGCTACCGCTATGACCAGATCATGCGTCTGGGTTGGAAGATATTTATCCCTATCACCATAGTCTGGCTGCTGGTGGTGGGAGCTGCGGTATTGGCTGAAATAGGCCCTTGGTTTGATTAGAAGTGTTGGGCGCGTATGGCGCACCCCGCATTGAATGGAGAACGCCGATGAACGCGATCACAAACTATTTTAGAAGTCTGCTGCTGTGGGAGCTTTTTATTGGGCTGAAGCTCACGGGCAAGTACTTTTTTGCAAAAAAGATTACCGTGCAGTATCCCGAGGAAAAGACCCCGCAGTCATTCCGTTTTCGCGGGTTGCATGCGCTGCGCCGCTACGCCAATGGCGAGGAGCGCTGCATTGCGTGCAAACTGTGCGAGGCAGTGTGCCCGGCGCTGGCCATCACCATTGATTCCGCGCCGCGTGATGATGGCACACGCCGTACCACACGCTATGATATCGACCTGTTTAAGTGCATTTACTGCGGTTTTTGCGAGGAAGCGTGCCCGGTGGACGCCATCGTCGAGACGCGCATCTTCGAATACCATTTTGAGAGCAGGGAAGGCACCATCATGACCAAGGACAAGCTGCTGGCAATGGGCGACCGTTACGAAAAACAGATTGCCGCAGATCGTACCCATGATGCGGCTTACCGTTAAGTATTTTACTGTGTCACAAAGCGATCAAGGGATGCAGTGCAAGGCAAAATCGGGCGAAAAAGCGGAGTTTACAGTTAGTAAATGAGCTTTTGAGTCCGATTTTAACGCCGCAATGCGCCCTTCAGCGCTTTGTGACACAGTAAACTTATCAAGTTAGGCAGACTCTACACATACACTATGAGCATGGAACAGATCGTTTTTTACGCTTTTGCGGCAATTTTGGTGGCTGCGTCGGTAGCGGTGATTACCGTGCGCAACCCCGTACATGCCGTGCTCTTTCTGGTGCTGACCTTTTTTACCAGCGCTGCGCTATGGATGCTGCTCGAAGCGGAATTCCTCGCCATTACCCTGGTGCTGGTATATGTTGGCGCGGTGATGGTGTTGTTCCTGTTCGTGGTCATGATGCTGGATATCAATATCACAGTACTGCGTGAGGGCTTCATCAGATACCTTCCGGTGGGAATCATTGTCGCGCTGGTTGTGATGGTGGAAATGACGATTGCGGTAGGCCCTAAGTATTTTGGGCTGGAGCATTTCGCCGAACCCACCAGGCATATGGCCGATTACAGCAACACTAAGGAATTGGGGCGAATACTTTATACGGTGTATGTATATCCGTTTGAAATTGCCGCCGCGATTTTGCTGGTGGCGATTGTCGCGGCCATTGCCCTGACGTTGCGCAGACGGCCACAGACCAAGTATCAGAATGCGGGATGGCAGGTTGCGACGCGCCGCAATGATCGTGTGCGCATCGTCAAGATGGAAACGGAAAAGAAAGAAAGTTGAACTGCTTTACTGGGTTGAGCAGGCTCTTGAGATTTACAATAAAAGATTACAAAGGGTGGGGACGCAATGATCGCGTTATCGGATTTTCTAATTCTGGGGGCTGTATTGTTCAGCGTCAGCCTGGCAGGGATATTCCTCAATCGCAAGAACGTTATCATCCTGCTCATGGCGATTGAGCTCATGCTGCTGGCAGTGAATATGAATTTCATCGCCTTTTCCCACTATCTTGGCGATAGCGCTGGGCAGGTATTTGTCTTTTTCATACTCACGGTTGCTGCCGCCGAGGCAGCCATCGGCTTGGCGATTCTGGTCGTGCTGTTCCGCAATAAGCGCACCATTAATGTCGAAGATCTTGATACCTTAAAGGGATAGGGACGCCAGAATCATGCAGAATATTTCTCTTGCCGTTGTCTTGGCGCCACTGTTCGGTGCGATTATCGCCGGCCTGTTCGGCAAGGTCATAGGCCGCGCCGGGGCGCATTGGACAACCATAATCGGGGTTGCCATTTCCTTTGGATTGTCGCTGGTGGTCTTCAAGCAGATCATCCTGGATGGTGCGGATCCGTATAACGGTGCGGTCTATACCTGGCTGGTCAGCGACGGAATCAAATTCGAAGTCGGCTTCATGATCGACCAGCTCACCGCATTGATGATGGTAGTGGTGACCTTTGTGTCGTTGATGGTGCATATCTACACCGTCGGCTATATGCGCGATGATCCCGGTTACCAGCGTTTTTTCAGCTATATTTCGCTGTTTACCTTCTCCATGCTGATGTTGGTAATGGCCAACAATTTTATGCAGTTGTTCTTCGGGTGGGAAGCGGTGGGTCTGGTGTCTTACCTGCTGATTGGTTTCTGGTATCAAAAAGAATCGGCGATTTATGCCAACCTGAAGGCATTCCTGGTCAACCGTGTCGGTGATCTGGGTTTCCTGCTCGGCATCGCGGCAGTGCTGATGTACTTCAATACCCTGGATTATGCTGATGTATTCAGCGCGGCTCCGTCGATGGCGAATGTCACTGCCGAAGTTGCCATGAATCAGCAATGGTCCGTGATAACAATGATCTGCATCCTGCTGTTCATCGGCGCCATGGGTAAATCGGCGCAGGTGCCGTTGCATGTGTGGCTGCCGGATTCGATGGAAGGCCCGACACCGATTTCGGCCCTCATCCATGCCGCTACCATGGTGACTGCCGGTATTTTCATGGTGGCGCGCATGTCGCCGTTGTATGAATTGTCGCAAACCGCACTGAGCGTGGTGATCGTCATCGGCGCAATCACGGCGCTGTTTATGGGGTTCCTCGGCCTTGTGCAGAACGATATCAAGCGCGTTGTGGCGTATTCGACGCTTTCCCAATTAGGTTATATGACCGTGGCGCTGGGTGCGTCGGCCTATGCGACAGGTATTTTCCACCTGATGACCCACGCCTTCTTCAAGGCGTTGCTGTTCCTGGCCGCAGGCTCGGTGATTATCGCCATGCATCATGAACAGGACATCACAAAAATGGGTGGCCTGAAAAAATACATGCCGATCACTTATTGGACATCGCTAATCGGCGCACTGGCCTTGATCGGTTTCCCCGGATTTTCCGGGTTCTTTTCCAAGGACAGCATTATTGAGGCGGTTCAGATCTCGACTGTACCGGGCGCCGGGTTCGCCTATTTCGCCGTTCTGTTGGGCGTGTTTGTCACGGCCCTGTATACCTTCCGCATGTTCTTCCTGGTATTCCACGGCAAGGAGCGCATGGACGAGCACACGCGCAGTCATTTGCACGAATCCCCTGCGGTGGTGACTGTGCCACTGATCCTGCTGGCGATCCCCTCGGTAGTGATAGGTGCTATTGCAATAGGTCCTCTCCAATTTGGTGATTTCTTCGGCCGTGCCATCTTTGTGTTGCCTGAGCATGATGTGCTGGGGGTGTTGCGTGGTGAGTATCATGGCTGGGTTGAGTTTATCATTCATGGCCTGATGGCCCCTGCGGTTTGGCTATCCGCTGCCGGCGTCACCGTGGCCTGGTTCCTGTATATGAAGCGTCCCGAGATTGCCGAGAGCCTTAAGGAGCGCTTCTCCGGGATATACAACATCCTCGATAAAAAATATGGTTTCGATAGTTTCAACGATGCTGTATTTGCGGGTGGTGGGCGTAGCGTGGGGCGTCTCTTCTGGCGCTTTGGCGACATCAAGCTGATCGACGGTGTGATGGTGAACGGCACAGCAAACGGCATCGGCTGGATCTCGGGTGTTATACGTCGTGCCCAATCGGGCTATATGTATCACTACGCCTTCGCTATGATCATTGGTCTTGTGGTGTTGCTGACCTTCTTTGTGTATTAAGAACAAAAAACAGGATAGTTTTGCATGTTTTCTGATTTGCCACTCCTGAGCCTGGTTATCTGGCTGCCGATCATCGGCGGACTGGTGGTGCTTGCCGCCGGTAAAAACGATGTATTGGTACGCTGGCTGGCGCTGATATTTTCAATTCTCACCTTTGTGGTGTCCCTGCCGCTGTATACCGGCTTCGACAATGGCACGTATCAGATGCAGTTTGCCGAGCAGATGCCGTGGGTCGCTACCTTTAACATCAATTACTCGCTGGGCATCGACGGCATATCCATGCCGCTTATTCTGCTGACCAGTTTTACCACGGTGCTGGTGATCATTGCGAGCTGGGAGGTCATCCAGAATAAAGTTTCGCAATACATGGCAGCCTTCTTGATCATGGAAGGACTCATGATCGGCGTGTTTGCCGCCCTCGACGCCGTGCTGTTCTACGTGTTCTGGGAATTCATGCTGGTGCCGATGTTCCTGATTATCGGCATCTGGGGTGGACAACGGCGCGTCTATGCCGCGATCAAGTTCTTTCTGTATACCTTCCTTGGTTCGGTGCTGTTGCTGGTTGCCGTGCTGTACCTGTACTTTCAGTCCGACAGTTTCTCGATCCTCGACTTCCACGACCTGCGCATCGGCATGACTGCCCAGGTGCTGCTGTTTTTTGCGTTTCTCATCGCCTTTGCTGTCAAAGTGCCGATGTGGCCGGTGCATACCTGGTTGCCCGATGCGCACGTCGAAGCACCCACCGGCGGTTCGGTGATCCTTGCCGCCATCATGCTCAAGCTCGGTGCCTATGGTTTCGTGCGCTTTATCCTGCCGATCGTGCCCGACGCCAGTCATGAGCTGGATTGGCTGGTGATTGCCATGTCGCTGGTCGCGGTGGTCTATATCGCGCTTGTCGCGCTGGTGCAGGAGGATATGAAGAAGCTGATCGCGTATTCGTCGATCTCACACATGGGCTTCGTCACGCTGGGATTCTTTCTGGTGTTCAGCATCTTCGACAATACGAACAGCGTCGCCGGGGCGGCGTTGGGCCTGGAAGGCGCGCTGGTGCAGATGGTCTCGCATGGCTTTGTCTCCGGCGCGATGTTTTTGTGCGTGGGCGTAATGTATGACCGTCTGCACAGCCGTAATATCAGCGATTATGGCGGCGTGGCCAATACCATGCCGGTATTTGCGACGTTGATGGTATTTTTCGCCATGGCCAATGCCGGTTTGCCGGGTACGTCGGGATTTGTCGGCGAGTTCATGGTGATCCTCTCTGCATTCAAGGCGAACTTCTGGATAGCCCTGCTCGCCAGCACCACGCTGGTGCTGGGTGCGGCCTATACCCTGTGGATGGTGAAGCGTGTCATCTTCGGCCCGGTTGGTAACCAAAACGTCGCGGCTTTGCAGGATCTGAATGGCCGTGAGGCTCTGGTGCTGGGAACACTGGCCGTGTTGGTTCTGCTGCTGGGTGTTTATCCCGCCCCTCTGGTTGAGGTGATGCACTCGTCGGTCGGTCATTTGCTTGAACAGGCGGTGAGTTCAAAATTGTAAGATTCTTGCCACGGAGGCTCAGGGTTCACAGAGAAATTTTGAATTCATTAAAAACTCTGTGTCTCGGTGGTCAACTTAGTACAAATCAAGATAAGAAGCTTGGGATTGAAGATTGATGTCTAATATGAATTTCGAGATGCCCAATTTTGCGCTGGCCCTGCCGGAGATCTTTGTGCTGTGCATGGCCTGTGTGGTGTTGCTGGCTGATCTCTTTGTGGGTGAGCGAAACCGTGTCGTCACCTACTTGATGTCGCAAGCGACCCTCGTTGGCGCTGCGATTTTGACGGTTGGCCTGCATACCGGCGAGACGCAGATGACATTCGGCGGCAGTTTCATCAGCGACACCATGGGGGATGTGCTCAAGGTCTTTATCTATCTTGTCACCGCCGTGGTATTTTTGTACTCGCGTGAATATTTGCGTGTACGGCAGCTTTTTACCGGCGAATATTTTGTGTTGGGGCTGTTTGGTGTGCTGGGCATGATGGTGATGGTCTCCGCGCACAGCTTTCTCACTATCTACCTCGGTTTGGAGCTGCTGTCGTTGTCGCTCTATGCGATGGTCGCCTTGCAACGGGATTCCATCGGCGCCACCGAGGCAGCGATGAAGTATTTTGTGCTCGGTTCGCTGGCCTCCGGCATGCTGCTCTATGGTATGTCGATGTTCTATGGTGTGACCGGCAGCCTCGATATCACCGAGGTGAGCGCCTATCTTGCGCAGAGCCATGACAAAAACATCGTGCTGGCATTTGGCGTGGTGTTTGTGGTGGTGGGCCTCGCCTTCAAGCTGGGCGCGGTGCCGTTTCATATGTGGGTGCCGGATGTCTATCACGGCGCGCCCACCAGCGTGACGCTCTATATTGGTACCGCCCCCAAGATCGCCGCGTTCGCCATGGTGATGCGTCTACTGGTAGAGGGCTTGGGTGATTTGCATATGCAGTGGCAGGGCATGCTCATTATGCTCGCCATCGCCTCGATGGCGGCGGGCAACATCATCGCCATTGCCCAGAGCAATATCAAACGCATGCTTGCCTATTCCACTATCGCCCACGTCGGATTCCTGTTACTGGGTATACTGGCCGGCACGGAAAACGGCTATTCCTCCTCGATGTTTTACATCCTCGTCTATGCCTTGATGGGATTGGGTGGCTTCGGTATGGTGATACTGCTCAGCCGCGCCGGTTTCGAGGCGGACCGTTTGGAGGACTTCAAGGGGCTGAATCAACGCAGCCCGTGGTTCGCCTTTATTATGCTGATCCTGATGATCTCTATGGCCGGCATCCCCGTCTCCGTGGGTTTCTGGGCCAAACTCGCCGTGCTCCAGGCCCTTATCAGGGCTGATATGACCTGGCTGGCGGTGGTGGCAGTGCTCTTCTCCGTGATTGGCGCTTACTACTATCTGCGTATCGTCAAATTGATGTACTTCGACAAGCCCGAGGACACCAATCCGATCAAACCCGCCTTGGATATGCGCGTGGTGATGAGCGCCAACGGCCTTGCTGTGTTCGCCCTGGGCATCTACCCCAGCGCGCTCACTGCACTGTGTGTTGCTGCGTTGAAATGACGCTCTACACAACGACATGAATAGTAGCGTGTGCTGTGCGCACCTGCATGGATACATCCGGTAGTTGGTGCTCCATTCATCCTGTAAAAAACAGTTGGCCACAGAGAACTCTGTGGCCAATTGTTTTTATCTCCCCTCTTCCTAGGTTCTGTTGACGTTTCGCGGTTTTGGTAGAATCCGCCGTTTTAGGTTGGCATGGACAGAACCAA
This sequence comes from Gammaproteobacteria bacterium, assembly GCA_040183005.1. Lineage (NCBI taxonomy): Bacteria > Pseudomonadati > Pseudomonadota > Gammaproteobacteria > Gammaproteobacteria bacterium. Next base: position 1,158,219 of record JAMPIW010000007.1, on the reverse strand, counting down.
AATAAGCGATAGTGAGTGGGTGCGTATATTGTCACACTTAACTAAATTGACGGGCGTGCATCTCGGATCGCCCGATAAATGCAGGCGATTTATGGGCGCATCATTGTGGATACTGCGCACCGGCGCGCAGTGGCGGACGCTGCCGCCAGAGCATGGCAAATGGAATAGCGTCTTCAAGCGATACTCACGTTGGTGTGCGAATGGCGCATGGGATAGATTGCTCACTTATTTTTCTGAAGATGCTGATTTACAAGATGTTTCTATTGATGGAACGGTGACAAGAGCGCACGCCTGTGCCGCAGTCGCGGCGGGCAGTTCGGCTGAAAAAGAAGCGCTGGGGCGCTCCAAAGGTGGGTTTAGCTGTAAGATTCATGCGGCCTGTGATGCACTTGGCATGCCGATTGAATTCATTCTGACGGGTGGCCAAACGGCGGAGTGCACGGTCGCAATACCGCTGCTGGAAGGCATCCAAACATCAGCACTTCTGGCGGATAAAGGCTACGACACAAACGAGCTGCGCGCGTGGTTAAAGGCGCGTGGGATAGAGGTTGTGATTCCGCCGAAGTCGAACCGAAAAGAGAAAATTGACTGTGATTATTGGCTTTATAAGGAGCGACATGCCGTCGAATGCATGTTTGGCAAGCTCAAGCATTATCGCCGGATTGCTACTCGATATGAGAAAAAAGCTGTTAATTACATGGGAATGCTATCTTTTGCGGCGGTACTTTTGTGGCTGAGATGAAACGTCAACAGAACCTAACCCTCCCCGCTTGCGGGGAGAGGGGATGATTAAGTACAACCGCAGATGCAAGCCACAGAGAACACAGAAGTGATACGGATTCTCGTAATTTATTTCTGATCACCGAGCGGGTGAGGGCAATATTTTACGGTAACCCACTCGTTTTTTTTCTGTGAACTCTGTGGCTAACTGCTTTTTATAGGTTGAAATGGCAAGGCTTATTTTGGATTTATAGACGCGAAATGGACAGGGTGCGCGAGCAAAACAACTGGCGGCTACCCAGCGATGACGGTGAGGTGACTATAGAAAAAGGGCATCCTTGCCTCGTTTTTATTACTATACGGTGAGAACCTTCTGACAGGTCAACCACGGAAGGTTGATCAGGAAGTACGGCGGACGACCCTGCGGGTGAATAGCAGGCCAAGAAGTCCTAGGCCTAACAGCAGGTGTGTGGTGGGTTCGGGGATTTCACTGGGGTTTACACCAGATTCGTAGTCTCCAAAGGCAAATCCACTATCGCTCTGTCCCTGTGATGCATTCAAACTCTGTAAGTGCGCCCCCATTTGACCGGATCCGGCATCGTTACTGTTGGAGATTGGAGCATTGAGAAAGTCGTTTGCTGTGAAGATTCCCGTCGACAGAATCATATTGAATGTCAGATTCTGACTGTTGGTTACATCAATTTTATTATTGCCCGTAGCACCATTTAGGGCTTCGAATTGAAAGGTTGCTCCCCCGACCCCTTGCACTACTACATTCGAAGAGTTAATCGCCCAACCTAACGGATTGAATCCAGAGAAAGTGAGGTTGCCCGGGGCTATTGTGCTGGCGAGGTTAAAGTAAAACTCATCCAGCTTCACCTTTGGGTGCAGGGGTGAGTTGATATCTACAACCCATGATGCGGTATTTTTCGTGGCATCATTCACGGTAATCGTTACATCGACAAACAGATTATCAGGATTCGCCGTGCGAATATCCCCTGTAAGCTGTCCCGTGATGACAAACGCATGGGCTGTGGTGACTGGCAGGAACAACATTCCGGCGCTTACCATAATGAGTGCGCCGACGGCATGTGTGATGGACTTTTGCATGTTTTTCACCTTGAGAGCAAGTATATTTTAGCCCTCTTGGCCAACATTTTTTCCTTATGCCGATATTAATGCATAACACGTGCCAACATAATTTATATATATGTTTTATAAGAATTAAACAAATTTAAATATTCCCTCGTCATTTCATGGAAGATTGGAGTGTAAAATATTTCGACACTTCACTGTAGTGCGCGAATTAACGATTCATTTATAAAAAACTATTAAAAACATATTGTTGTGTATTTTGTGCGCTGCAATGGTGGCGAAAAAAGGGGGCTGTGAACTGTAAAGTATCCCGACATATTGGCGCTATTTAATGTTATCAGATTGAATTTAAATAAGTTATTGTTGATATATGCAAAAAACGCTGGTCATCCCAAGGAATGGCCAGCGTTTTTTAAAGTGAGGGTGGTGGCCGGTTCTTTACCTTAAAACCTGTATGGAAGTAGTGGTTTTGTTCCCCGCAGCATCTTCTGCCACTGCGCTAATAGTATTCCAGCGGTTTAACGCTTGCCCCGTTTTCCATCTGTAGGACAGCGTGCTGCCGGTGGTGACACTCCTTACTGCTCCATTGATGTATAAGCTTAGTTTGGAGACGGCTACATTGTCGGCTGCCGCCAGCCGGATGGTGACGGCTGAGCCCACAGTGCTGCCGTTAGTGGGAGAAGTGATGCTGACAGTCGGCGGGGAGGTGTCCGCTGTGGTCAATGTATTGGCAACGGTGACGCTGACCGATTGGGATGTGCCTTGGTTGCCTGCGGCATCCACTGCGTTGGCTGTCAGTTTAGCTGCTCCGCTTGGGGTGAGCGTGGAATCCCAGCTAAATGAATAGGGCGCGGTGGCGTCGCTGGCCAGTAATTTTCCATTGGCAAAGAGATCCACACGGGTGACGCCGATGTTGTCACTTGCGTTTACGGTCACGGGGACTATACCGGAAACGGTGCCGCCAGTGGGTGAGGCGATGGCGGCTGTGGGAGCTTGGGTATCAAGCGCTTGGGTTTGAGTGGCCTTGAGTACTGCTGCCGTGGCGTTGATTCGTCCATAGCCGTAATAGGTATCGTAACCGGCTGTGCCCAGGTCATCTGCGGTTGAAGTCATGATGTTCTCCACCTGGGAAGGCTGAAGAGCGGTGTTGGCGGCCATGACGAGTGCGACCACGCCAGCAGTTGCAGGGCTGGCAAACGAGGTGCCGGAGGGCGCCGAGTAGCCACCGCCTCTTGCTGTGGTCCAGATACCCGCGCCGGGGGCCGAAATATCAATGAATTCTCCATAGGTTGACCAGCTAGTGTGAGTGTCGCTGCTGTCAGTGGCGGCCACGGAGAGCATGGCCGCATTTGGCGCGGTGGCGTCATAAACGCCGCTGTTGCCGCCAGCAACCACCACGACACCTCCTTTGTTTCTCATGTATTGGGCTGCACTTTGTATGGCTGCACTGCCGGATACGCCATAACTGATGTTGGCAACGCGTGCGCCGTTGTCCGCTGCCCATGTGAGGCCACTGGCGATAGTGCTATAAGTGGCGTAGCCGTCCGGCTGGCTGATGCGCACCGGCATGATCTTGGTCTGCCAGGCAATGGATGTGACACCTGTGGCGTTATTGCTGGCGGCTGCCACCACGCCGGCGACCTGCGTGCCATGGCCGTAGACATCCGAGGTGTCGCTGTTGTTGTCGTACATATTCCAGCCTGGCACCATTTGCCCAGCCAGATCCGGATGGTTTGGATCAACGCCAGTGTCGAGGATGGCCACGGTGATGCCTGTGCCGCGCGAGGTATCCCATGCAGTGGGGGCCTGGATCTTCGATAGATGCCATGCGTTGCCATAATAGGGATCGTTGGCGTTGGTCGCTGTCAGGGACACTAACCGGTCGAGTTCCGCAAATTTTATATGACGATGGCGTGACAATGCTCGCGATATTGCAACTTCATCTGCTTGGGGTGGTAGTTCCACGACTTGGAAGCTGGTGCGAGGGATGTGTCGCATGGCGCGTCCGCCGTGGGGTTTGATGATTTTGTCCAGTTCAAGACCCGATAACCCGGCGCGTGGCTGGATGAGTATCCTGTGTGGTACCCATTGCTCAGGCGCTGTAGCGGCGGTGGCCGTGGCCGTCATTGCTGCGGTCATCAGGGTAGCAGTTGTGATCATGGCGGATAGCGTCGCTACGGATGCTAGGCGTGACTTTAGGCTGTTCATGCGATGGGTGTTCCTGGGTAAGTTTGCTGGTGTTGCTAAGTTACTGGTAGGGCGATTTTATTTCTGCCTAAGGAGTCACGCTGGAAATGTGATGCGGTACACAGTTTGGGAATTTAGTCTGTACGGTAAGCTCAGAGGTGTAGCCTTTTTGGTGTGGAATTATTTCAAGGCTAACGTTGGTTGGCGGTAAGCGTCCAGCCGCCCCATCTATACAGCTCAGCCTGATGCCTGCACAGACCGCAACGGCAACAGCTCATCAATGCGGCTGTTAGGCCAGGTCGGCAGTTTCTCCAGCGTATCCTTCAGCCAGGCAGCCGGCTCGATGCCGTTGAGTTTCGCCGTTGCGAACAGGCTCTGGATGGCGGCGGCGCGGCGGCCCGCGCGTTCACTGCCGGTGAACAGCCAATTCTTTTTACCAAGCGCAATAGGACGGATAGCATTTTCCACCGGGTTGTTATCGATGGGGTAACGGCCATCCCCGAGGTAGCGCTTGATTGCATCCCAGCGTTTGAGGCTGTAGTCGATGGCCTTGGCGGTGCCGCTACCCGTGGCGGTGGTGAGCCGTGTGCGCTGGAGCCAGGCATGGAATTCGTCCAGCTTCGGCTTGGCGTGTTGCTGGCGTAATGCATGACGATCTTCGATGCCCAGGGTCTTGCCCTGATCTTCGATGGCGTAGAGTCCGGCAATGCGCTTCAATGCCTCGGCCGCAATCGGGCTCTGATGGGCGGCATGCAGATCGTAGAATTTCCGCCGCGCATGGGCCAGGCACGCCAGTTCCACCACGGCGTGGGCGAACAGGCCTTTGTAGCCGGCATAATCATCGACCATCGGTCTCACAAGCACGGCAAGCATACTGCGGACGAATGTGGCGATGCACGAAGAAGCGGGCGGGCTCGACATCCAGTTGCTCGCTGATGTCTTCGCCGATATTGACCAGATCCTTGCCGCACTGGCCGCAGGTGCAACCCTCAGGTTCATGGCGGTGCTCGATACGCGGGAGATGATTCGGCAACGGCTGGCGACCGGCGCGTTCGCGCTTGGGTTGCTGGGTAGATGCCAGCTGTTCCACTTCGGCTTCCAGCGCACTGGTGTCGGTATTCCAGCTTTCCTCGAACAACTCGCGCTGCTCCAAGGAGAATTGTTCGCTCTTGTTGGCAAAGCGAATGCGCTTGTAGTAGGCGAGTTCGAAGGTCAGGGCCTGGATTTTGAGGTCGGCGTGTTTGAGCTGCTGGTCGCGCAGTGACAGTTGATCGCTTAACTGTTGTACTTTGTTACTCTTTTCGTCGAGCTGCTGCATCGCCAGCACAGCCCAGTTTTTGAGAGCGGCAGGAGCGTCTTGCAGGGCTGCTTCGGCAACGTTTTTCATGACAAAATTATACCATGAAACACCGCAGAAAGCCGCATAAATACAGGTTTTTATTCACCATTTTTCATGGCGGCTTCAATCGTCACAAACGCCAGTCGGCCGCCGGTTGGGCCGACATCCGCTGCCAGTCGACACCAGCAATCAGCCACTGCCATTGGGCAAGTTCCAATGACCAGACCGGACTGTCCGCCTGCGGCCAGACGAAGCGCCCCCGATGCAACCGGCGCTGGCACAACCACACGCCATTGCCATCCCACAGCAACACCTTGAGCCGATCACCGCGACGGTTACGAAACACATAGGCCGAGCCATCGCAGGGGGCCTTGCCCAGCGCCTGCTGCACCCGCAGCGACAGACCATCGATGCCCACCCGCATGTCCATCGGCGCGACCGCCACCCAGATCGTATGCGGCTGCGCAATCATGACAAGCCCCGCAGCAAGGTTGCCAGCCAGCTTGCCGAAACACCGGACGGCAGCGTGAGCTGCCACCCCCCCGCGTTCTGCAACACCAACCCAGCACCGTTGACCTCCTCGATCTGCACGGGCACCAGCGTGACCGCATCCGTGCCGCTCACGCAAACGTCGTTTCGACGGTCTTTGGCGATCCGGTAGCGAAGCTGCTTCGGCACCAGTCCATGCTGCCTGCAATAATCAATCTGCTTCAGGCCACTACACCGCCAGGCCGCGACGTGCTGCTGCCAGTAGTGGCGACTTGCCTCCAACGATTTCATATTCATGTGCCGCTCTCCTGTGAAAACCACAGGGTGGCGCAAGGGTAACTATAAAAACAGGTGGGACGGCTGGACGCTTACGGTTGGCGTGGCAGGAGTGTATATTGACGTTTTTTGATGAAGGGTTACGGGCCAAACTTTTCCTTGGGCCGGTTATCCCACGTTGCGCGTGCCAATGCCTCGGCGGCTTCAAACGATTCCGCCCGGCCCATTAGCTTGAGTGCAATGGCAGCGGTGCCGGTGACTGCAGCCAGGCCATATTCATCCTCTATATCGCCGCGCCACAGCGCCGCCAGACGACGCACATCCATGGTTTCGTCCTTCATGTGGCGTTGACCTTCAAACATGGCGGGCCACTGTTCCTCACCAGCCACGCCTTCATGTGCTGTCAGCACTTGGCACGATGCATCCGGGTTGCGCTCGATTTCGCCTCCTTCACCTTTAAGCACTGCCGCATGGGGCTGCTTGAGCAGCAGTGCCGCCTGCTGATGGATCTCTTTGTAGCCGGGATGGAAGATGCCTTGCATCAGGTAGGGGGCCTGGAAGGGGTTGAGCATGCGCGACAGGGTATGCACCGGAGAACGCAGCCCCAGCATGTCGCGCAGGTCGATAATTGACTGGAGTTTTGGTTGAAACCGTTCCAGCGGCAGAAATGCAAAGCCATGCTGGCGGATGCGCATGGCGGCCTCGTCGAGCGACTGGCTGGCTGGAATGCCCAGGGACTCAAACGCTGTATGAGTATATACGCGGTCGTGTTTGCGCCCGCCGATGCCGTGCATCAGTATCGATATACCGTTTTCGGCCAGCAGCAGGGCAGAGAGAGTGAACCACGGCAAGTGGCGGCGCTTGCCTGCGTAGGATGACCAGTCCAGATCAACCTGGGGGAGGGGGTTGGGCAATGTCAGGGAGTCACGCGCCGCGCGCACGAAGCCGGCGAGCTCCTGAGGGCTTTCCTCCTTGACGCGCATCAGCATCAGGAAGGCGCCGAGTTGCACCGGTTCGACGGCATCGGCGAGGATCAGGCGCATCGCCTCATATGCCTCATCCTGCGTTAGCGAGCGCGAGCCCTTTTTGCCTTTACCGAGAATGCGCACGTATTGCGCGAAGATGTGTTCTTCGGTCACGGTGCTGTGCTTTTCATGGCCACTTATTATGCTGGGGTACCAGCGTCAATCATCACCACTGGTCACGCCCAGCAGGTGTAGCAGGCTGGTAAACAGGTTGAAGATACTGACATACAGAGAGACGGTCGCCAGGATGTAGTTGGTTTCGCCACCGTGCATGATCTGGCTGGTTTCGAACAGGATCAGGCCGGAGGCGAGCAGTACGAACATGGCGGAAACCGCCAGCGCCAGGGTAGGCATTTCAAAAAAGATTGCACCCAGGCCCGTCAGAAATGCCACCAGCACACCAACGAACAGGAAGCCGCCCATGAAGCTGAAGTCCTTGCGCGTGGTCAAGGCGTAGGTGGACAGGCCGAGGAAGATTGCGCCGGTCGCGCCCATCGCGGTCATGACAACCTGGCCCCCATTGGGCAAGCCGAGGTAAGAATTGATAACAGGACCCAAGGTGATGCCCATGAAGCCAGTCAGCCCGAATACCGACAACAGGCCCCAGGCGCTGTTTTGCAGCTTGTACGTCAGGAACAACAGCCCGAAATAACCCAGCAGGGTGATAATCAGTCCGGGGTGAGGCAGATTGAGCACGATGGATGCACCTGCGGTCGCGGCGCTGAACAGCAGGGTCATCGCCAGCAGCGTATAGGTGTTCCTGATCATCTTGTTGGCGGCGAGCGCTGAGCCAGTTCGGCTGGCGGTCGTGGCAACAGGTTGTTGATAGCGATTCATTTGGATATTGGCTCCTGGGAGAATAGAGAAAGGATACGCGCTGTAGTGAGACACTTTTGCGCTGGACTTGTTCCAATCTTATCTTCCGTGTCTATATCATGTCAAAGTTTTGCTTGTGCGCTGGCATTTTATCCTCTGTTTCGGTTATGCTTCCGCAGATAGTATGACTAGACCGGAGAGGTGGCTGAGCGGTCGAAAGCGACGGTCTTGAAAACCGTTGAAGGGCATCCCCCTTCCGTGGGTTCGAATCCCACCCTCTCCGCCATATTACCCTTCGCGTTCCCCCCTATTTCCTAGAAATCATTAAACCATTCTTGTGCGAATGGTTTTCCCGCTCATCTTTTGCGTCATCGTGCCGATAATACCCTTGAAGGAGGTCTGCCCCTGCAGGCCAGATATGCGTATTTAAGCCGAAGGGTGGGATTACAATGACGGCACAACAAGATTATGCGAAACCCGTTGTTGTTGTTGTGGAAGATGACGAAAGCATCGGTTTTCTGCTGAACTTTATGCTGTCGCGTGAAGGATTTGATGTGGTTATGGCCACGGATGGTCGTCAAGCGAAAGCTGTGATAGACGAAATATCGCCGCCCAGTTTGGTGCTGCTCGATCTAATGCTGCCCTATGCGGATGGCTACGAGTTAAATGCCCATATCCGCGCCAAGCCCGAGTGGCGTGATGTGCCGGTGATCATGTTGACGGGCAGATCCCAGGAACGCGACATAGTCCGGGCGCTCGACGCGGGTGTTACTGATTATATTATCAAGCCTTTTCAGCCGGTGGAACTGATGGCCAGGGTGCGGCGCCATTTAAGGGTAAAAACAGCGGCATGAAATGGATTAAATGCGCTTGCCTGGCATGGTCGATAGCCTTTGTCCACTTTTCTGCCACAGCAGCGGAGATCGAGATTGGCCATGCTTATGACAACCTTAATAATCAACTGCCCGGTTGGCGCAGTACGTATATTGAGGCCACGCAAAAAATTGCCGAGCGGAAGGTTGTTTATGGCATTGCGCGGGAAACGGAGCGTTTTTCTTTCAATGACAGGGAGTTTCTGGCGGGGATGTATTACCCTTTAGGCCAGCGCTGGACGGTTTTGCTTGAGGGTAATGCGAGTCCAACCCACCGTGTGCTGCCGCAGTGGTCTATGCTGGGGCAGGTGCAATATGCCTTTGGGCAGGGGTGGGGCATTCATTTGGGATGGCGCTACACAAACTACAAAACAAGCTGCGACCTGAGCGATGATTCAAGGGCGCTCTGCAAGAATCTTGAATTGCCCGCTACAGGGTATATCGCTTCCGGCATCAATCGGGAAATTCTCGTTCTGGAGCGCTATTGGCAGAATTATCGTGCCGCCTATACCTTTTCCGCGAGTCAGGTCGAAGGAGGGGGGGCGCCCATCGTGCATGCGCTCCAGCTCGGTTATTACTATGGCGATCGCAACCATATAAACATGGTTTACGCCACAGGCCAGGAAGTACAGAATGTGGGAAAGGGGGTGCTGCGCACCTCGGATGTTCAGACATTGGCATTGATAGGCCGTTACTGGGTTACACCCGCGTGGGCTCTTACCCACGAAATCAGCTTGCATGAGCAGGGTGATATCTATACCAGAAAAGGAATTCGTCTTGGAGTTCGCCACCTCTTCTGATCCGATAGTAAATCTGGCCTTCTGGACAGGGCTGGCTGTTATTTTCATTATCATTTTTTTGGTGCTCTATGTGCTCTCGCTACGCTACATGCTTATTCGGGACGAGCGGCGCAGAAGGCTCTTTGTGGATACCTGGCGCCCTATCCTGATACGAAGCCTGGAATCCATTCCCGATGTTCTTCCTCCGGTAAAAAAAAAGGATTGGCCGGTTTTATTCAATCTCTGGAATCACTTCCATGAATCCCTGCGGGGTAGCGCAAAGGATAATCTCAACGAAATCGCGCGCAAGGCCGGGATGCTCCAGGTTGCAGGCCGTCTCTTAAAGAAGCGTAAGGTGAGGCCCCGTTTGGCTGCAATTACAACGCTGGGATTGCTGCGCGAAAAAACAGTCTGGGAAGAGATTAAAAACGCGGCCGTCGATGAGCATCCTTCTGTGTCGTTGGCTGCGATGAGAGCCCTGATTCGAATTGATGAAGAGCGTGCGATGCCATTCATCATCCCCTTGATCAGTGCGCGGACCGACTGGCCACCCGCCAGGGTCGCCAACATCCTGCATGAGGCTTCGCCTCATGTTATATGCGCTGCATTGGCGGATGCGGTATTGCATTCCCCCGAGTCGCATATTCCACTCCTGATCCGTTATTTTGAGACTATTGCCTGTGATTCATCGACAGTGGTTCTTCGCCAGGTGATAGATAAATTCCCAAGCACCGCAGTTATTTCAGCCTGCCTCCATGCCTTCAAGAGTCCTGACGCCTTGGATATCGTACGGAAGAATCTTACGCATGCCGCGTGGCATGTGCGGGTTCAAGCGGTGAGGGCCTTGGGAAAGATGGGGTTAATCTATGACAAATATATTTTGATAAATATGTTGTGCGATCAGCAGTGGTGGGTGCGTTACCGGGCGGCCCAAGCGTTATCCAGCTTGCCATTTATAAGCATTGCTGATCTCGAAAAAATCAGGAACGAACAGACTGACCGTTACGCGAAAGACATCCTCGTCCAGGTAATCGCCGAAAAGAAGATGGCATGACATTGTCCGGCATCATATTGATATCCCAGTGGTTCTTCCTGCTGTATTTCATCGGGATGAACCTGGGATACGTTATGCTAAATATAATGTCGTTTTTTACCCTCTCACGTTATATGCAAGAGCATGGCACGGAGGAAGGGCTTTCCCAAGAGTATGCCGATTTGCAATTGCCAATCAGCGTCCTGTCCCCCGCATACAATGAAGAAGCAACAGTCGCAGGATCCATACGTTCCTTGCTGCAATTGAACTATCCTGAGTATGAGATCATTGTGATCAATGACGGCTCAAAAGACAAAACATTGGAGGTGCTGATTCAGGAGTTTTCATTGGCCCCATTTCCGGAAGCCTACCGGGTCCGTCTAAAAACAAAACCTGTCAGAACCATATACCAGTCCACGGTATATCCTAATCTGCGCGTCATCGACAAAGAAAATGGCGGCAAGGCCGACGCCCTCAACGTTGGCATAAACAGCGCACGCTACCCGCTTTTTTGCTGCATCGACGCTGATTCAATTTTGCAGCGCGACAGCCTGGAAAAGGTAGTCCAACCCTTTTTGGAAGACCCTACCACGGTGGCCTCCGGCGGCACGGTGCGTATTGCAAATGGCTGCGAGGTGAGTGGCGGCTTTTTGGTGGGCAGGGGATTGTCGAGCAATCCTCTGGCGTTGTTTCAGATCGTGGAATATATGCGTGCCTTTTTGTTCGGCAGGCTGGGGTGGTCACCACTCAACGCTTTGCTGATTATTTCCGGCGCGTTTGGTGTGTTCCATAAAGAAAAAGTGATATCCGTTGGGGGGTATCTCACCAACACCATTGGCGAAGACATGGAGCTGGTCGTGCGCCTGCACCGGCATTTGCGGCAACAAGGTGTACCTTACCGCATTACCTTTGTCCCCGATCCCATTTGCTGGACAGAAGCACCGGAGGATCTGAAAACACTGAAAAGCCAGAGAGTCCGCTGGCAGCGTGGGCTTGCCGAGAGTTTGGCTAAGAATTTCGATCTGTTATTTAGTCGCAAGGGAGGGGCAGTAGGCTGGCTGGCTTTTCCATTTATGATGGTTTTTGAATGGCTGGGTCCGATTATTGAGGTGATAGGTTATATCTTCATGACGGTCGCGTTCATCTTTGGCATGATTTCAGGCCAGGCGATGGTGGCATTTCTCGTTGTGGCTATGGGGCTGGGCGTGTTGCTTTCCGTCAGTGCTTTCCTTCTTGAGGAGATATCGTTCCATATTTACCCAAAACCCAAACATATTCTTATCTTGTTCCTTGTCGCTGTGGCGGAAAATTTTGGTTATCGCCAGTTGAATTCAGTGTGGCGGCTGATGGGTTTATATCATTGGGTTCGCGGCAAAAAAGGCCATTGGGGAGAAATGACCAGAAAGGCGTCGTGGCAGAAAACTGGATGACAGGGTCGCGTTGGCTAGAAAATGATCGTCAAGTCGATGCCGCCGTAGCTGCGTGCGTATCCTCTGCCAAATCCTGAGCTGGAATTGAAGGCGGAGTCGGAGCGGCCGACAAACAGGCGCAGGCTTGCCGAATCCCTGATGTAGCGCCAGGCATGAAGTTCCCAGGAATAGATTCCACGGCCTATTCCCGAGGGTTCTTCGCTGAGCCGTCCGAAACCTCCCCTTGCCATGAAATTCCAGTCCCAACGCGTGGTTTCGATGCTCGAAATCAATTTGTTTTCGATATAACTTTCCGGGTTGTAGTAGCCGCGCACGATGTCGGGTTTGCTGTTGGAAAAACGGAAACCCTCCCAGCCGAGCGTGATGCGTGGTTGTGTTAGCACCAAGCCCTCGATGCGTCCCCGCATGCGGTTGCGGACATTGCCGTCATCGAAACGCCCCAAGCCAAGGCTGGCGGCGGCAGTGATGCGCGGATGGATCCTGACTTCTGTTCCTGCGCCCAGGGACGTGAACGTGACTTTGTTGCGCACGGAGGGAATGTTTTCGATCACTTCGTTGCCTGCGTCGAGATCGATCCGCCACAGGTCGGCGGGCAGCCATTTTGCGCCGGCGCGCCACGCGAAGGTTTGCCAACCATCATAGTCGCGCACGCCTGCGCTGACGGTGGGCCACACCAGTCCTCGTGGCGCGTCGAAGGCGCCGAACCTGTCGCCATAGGAAACGAGTAGCTCCTTGCCGTTGGCGTGCTGTCCACGCTGTTCTAGTTGTGCCAGACGCAGCGAGGTTTGCAGTAATCGGGTTGCATCGAATGGGTAACGGAAAGCCAGGGTTTCGGCGTGAATGCGCAGCCTGTCTGTGTCATAAGAAGTGGTGGCGCCGAAGCGCAGCCCGCGGAGTGAGTCTATCCTGGTTTGACGGCGTAGGGCGGTGGCTTTGTTCTCAGGTATCCCGGCCAGTGTACCGAGGGCGAGATTGTCGGTTCCAGCCCAGCGTTGCGTCGTCGCCAGATCGGTTTTGATTGTTTCGTCCGTGGGCCATTTTCTGGCGGCGGCTTCATATTCGCGTGCAGCGAGAAAGTGTCTGCCGCTCCAGTTGTGTGTGCGAGCCAGTCCAAGAGCCGCTTCCTTATCATCGGGATTTTCCCGCAGCATCGCCTGGTAACGCTGTTCGGTTTCGGCGTAACGGTTCATCCATAAAAGCAGGCGCGCCTCGCTGCGCCGCGCTCTCATGTCGCCGGTATCGGAGGAGATCAACTTTTGATATTCGCCCAGTGCTTCCGTCAGCCGGTTGTCGCCGCTGAGCGCTTCGGCGAGGCCGTGCCGGGCTTCGCGGTTGCCAGGATCGGTGGCGAGGGCTTCGCGGAACAGGGGTGCCGCGTCCTTATGTCGGCCCGACCAGGTCAGTTGCCATGCCAGCTGTAGCAGCACGTCATTGCGGCGCTGCGGTGCCACGTCGAGCACGCGCCGGTAGAGTGCTATCGCTTCCTTGTGCCGGTCTGCCCAGGCATTGACGCGAGCAGCTTCAATCAGAAGATCGGCGTCATCAGGTGTTTCGGCAAGAAGCCGGTCATACAGTTCCAGGGCGCTGGGAAAATTCTTTTGATCGACAAGTTGCCTGGCGTCTTCACGCATTCCAGCACATGACAATCCCGGTAATAGCGCTGATAAGCCCAATAACAACAGGGGCGCGGTCCTTGCTTTCATCTTGATCACTTCGCTTACGCCATTTTGCCATTACGTGCAGTATCCCAGCGTACTGCCTGTTTGGCCGGTTTCCTGAACAACGCTGTCATTGAGATTACAGTCGTGAGAGACATCAGCATCCAGTAAATGATCGGATAAAAAACCGCGTATGGATAATATTTCATGATGTGCGGGTCGTACTTTTTATCCATCATTGCCCCGGCCAGCAATTGCAGCAGGCAGAATGTGGCGATGAGCATACCCCAGATGTTGGGTAACGGGTTTGCACCTATAGGCGTGTGGCCGAGGCTGAACGATACTCCCCAAAGAATAGAAAGCGTAACGAAGCACATGGCCCACACTATCGAGAGCACCGACTCTATATACACTGGCCACATACGGCGGTATTTCCAGTGCAGCATGATGTCGTAATGTTTGCGCAATACTTGCATCAGACCGTGCGCCCAGCGCAGGCGTTGTTTATAGAGCCCGCGTAACTTTTCGGGCACGATCATCCAGATCACCGCATTCGGTTCGTAGCGCACGTCGTAGAAACGCTTTTGCAGTTTCCAGGTAAGTTCAATGTCTTCAGTCGGCATCTCAGGGCTGAAGCCGCCGACATCGAGAATGGCGTCCTTGCGGAAGGCCGATACCACGCCGGATACCGTGAGAAGGCGGCCCCACACGCGCTGCGAGCGGCGCAGCAGGCTGACGATGGAGGTGAATTCCATGAGCTGCAAGCTGGACAGCAGGGTAGTGGCGTTTTTAACCCGCGGGTTACCGGTGACAGCCGCTACCCGCGCGCTCTCGAAGTGGCGCACCATGTACCGCAGCGCCTGCGGTTCGGGTTCGGCGTCGGCGTCAAGAATCAGCACGATTTCGCCACGCAGGCAGGGCAGGGCATCGTTGAGCGCCATGGCTTTGCCTTCGTTAATGGTTTTGCGGATCAGGCGGACGCCATGGGACTCGCGGTAACGTGCAACGATACTCGGCGTCTGGTCTGTGGAGCCATCGTCGATTACTACGATCTCAAAGTCGGGGTAGTCGATTGCATGCGCTGCTTTCAGCGACGCCTCGATGACTGCCTCTTCATTGTGCGCAGCAATGAGTATCGAAACTTTCGGTGTATAAGTTGTTACAGTGTCTGGCGGTATTGTGGTGTTTTTCTCCTGTCGCCAGCGGAAAAACATTGAGGTCGTGACCCACATGACACTGGTGATCATTGGGTACAGGGCAAAAAAGCCGAGCGTTGCCGCATACAGCAGGCTGTTATCAATCCATGTGATTATCGAGAGTGCGTCCATTTGTCTTCTTATATTGGTAAAGTGCTGTGGCGGGGTTATCGGGCCTCGAATTGCTTGTCGTTTCCGCTCACCGAAATGACTATGCTTGATGCTTGCTTGATACTCTGCCAGTCTGCCGTTACACGGCGTCCCTTCCAGTCGGAGACATAATTGTCTTCAACGGCGGTGTGGCCTTGCCGTGAACCTTTGCGCTTGAAGATGCGAACATTGTGCAGGATCCAAATCACGGTGATGGTGGGGACGACAATGATTACGCAGACGAGAAACAGGGCCAGCAGCGGACTCAGGCCCTGGTCGTAGACATAAATGACGCGCCACCATAGCCAGAAGTAGATAAACCAGCCGCCGAGGATCGCCAGGATGTGGACGATGCGGCGGCCCAGCGACGCGAGGGGTTGCCGTGTCATGGTTGTGAGTTAAAATTAAGCTTCAGCTGCAGGGGAGGCGGCTGGTTGGTTTTTCCGAAAATAACAGGCCAGCGTCAGTAACCCCGCTGCGAACAGCAACCATTCTTCGGGTTCCGGCACGGGGGGTATGGCGCTGAATAAGCTGGACTGGGGAATTAACCCAAACTCAGAAGCCCCTGGCCCGTGCCACCAGTTGAGACTGATGACGCCTGCCTGGGTGTGTTCGTAGGTGTCCAGGGTGAATTGATAGACGCCAGCCTGCATCGCAATATTTGAGTCGAATCCGACAAGCTCTCGCGGATTTAGTCCATCAAGCTGCGAGGAGTGAGAGCCGTTTGCGCCCGTCAGTGTGAATTTGAAACCTTCATCCGATAGCACGCCGAAATTGTATTCGCCGGGTGTGGTAATGGCTACGTAACCGGTGAATCGGGCGGCATAGTCATTCTGGTTCGAATCTGTCGGTGAGAAAAGCGGTACAGGCTGGGTGACGAACTGCTTCCACTCGTCTGTATTTGCCCATTTTTCACGATAGACATCATCGGAAAAATTGATGGTGCTTACCTTGGTTTCAAGTGTTCTCAGGATGTCTGAGCTGCTTGCGGGTAAATCCATGACGACTTTTTGGTCAGCGAGCTGTTCGATACCCCATTGACCATTCCATGCCTCGGTCATTTGTACCCAGCGGCTCATTACGCCGTCACCGTTGGTGTACAAGCCTGTTTGCAGCGGATCAAGGGTAACGGCGGCATGAGCAGGCGACAGTAATGCGGATAGTATGGCTGCGACGCTGAAAATCTTTGGGGCATGGGTATACATGGTGATTCCTCCCTGAATGTGACTTATAGTGAAGTCATTGTTTATGTTGCGGCCGATTGTAGGGTAGTCCTGCCCTTTTTGGAATGGCCACTTTGCGAGTATAGGATAGTTTTTAAAAAATTAACAATTAATGGTGCTGTACGCAGATGCCGTGTCATAGCAGTGTATTATTTTGTGCTATTAGTCCCAAATTTATGAGGTTTTATTAAGGGTGCGTCTTTGTGCCCTGGGAGTGATGAGTAGTCGTTATCCCCTTAATTTTTATGGATTTTCGTTTTGTGATCGTTCGGGACTGAGGTATTTCTCTGCGGCTCCGTACTTTGTTATGGCATCATCATTTTAATATTATCTTCTTTGAATTTTCCCCGACGTTTTTTCACTGAAGTAGTGTTATTTTGCGGGTGTAATCCGCGTAATAACAAACGTGCCATCAGCTTCTTTTGTCACTTCAAAGTCGACTTTTGTTCCGGGTTTGATTTTATCCAGCGTGGCTTTGTTTTTGACCTTGAAATCCATGGTCATGCCGGACCAGCCCAGGCTTTTGATGGGGTCGTGGGTCAGGTTGACGGAGCCGGTCAGCACGTCCATTTTGTTCACTGTGCCCTGTCCCTTGTGGGCTTGTACCTTGGCTGCGCCCATCGCCATGTCGGCCATGTGATCGTGCGTGTTGTCGGCGTATGCCGGGAGGCTGAGCAGTGCCAGTACTGGTAGCAGGTATGACATTTTTTTCATGGTATTACTCTCCTGGTGTGGTTTGATAAAAACTCTAAAATTGCAACTGCCGCCGCTTCGACAGCGCATACAGCGCGGGAATCACCAACAGGCTGAGCAGTGGTGCGGTGATCATGCCGCCGATCATGGGTGCGGCGATGCGTTGCATGACTTCGGAGCCGGTGCCGTGGCTGAGCATGATGGGCAGCAGGCCGGCTATTATGACGGCGACGGTCATCATCTTGGGGCGCACGCGCAGGACGGCGCCTTCGATGATGGCGGCTTTGAGATCCGCCCAGGAGTTCATGCGGCCCTCTGTCTGATAACGTTTTACGGCTTGATCCAGATACAACAGCATGACGACGCCGAATTCCGCCGCCACGCCCGCCAGGGCGATGAAGCCCACGCCCACTGCGACGGAGAGTTGGTAATCCAATAAATAGATCAGCCAGAAGCCACCGATGAGGGCGAAGGGTAGGCTCACTACGATGATTGCCACTTCCATGAGGTTGCGGAAGTTGAGGTAGAGCAGCAGCACTATCAGCGCGAGGGTGAGGGGTGCCACCAGTTTGAGTTTGGCCTTGGCGCGTTCCATATATTCGTACTGGCCGGACCAGGTGAGTGAGTATCCGGGTGGGATTTTCACTTGCTTTTCCACGGCGGCCTTGGCGGTGGCGACAAAGCTGCCTACATCCACATCTGCGATGTCCACGTAGATCCAGCCGTTCAAACGGGCGTTTTCGCTTTTGATTTCCGGGGGGCCGTCCACCAGTCGCAGTGTGGCGAGTTCTCCGAGCGGGATCTGTGCGCCCGAGGGTGTTGCTATGCGGCTGGCGGCCAATGCGCCCATCGAGTCTCGCAGCGCGCGCGGATAGCGCAGGTTGACGGGGTAGCGCTCGCGTCCTTCGACGGTAGTGGTAATGTTTTCACCACCGATGGCGGTGCGGATCATGTCTTGTACATCAGCGATGTTGAGGCCGTAGCGTGCAGCAAGGGCGCGGTTTACTTCGATGTCTATGTAACGCCCGCCGCTGACGCGCTCAGCGAAAGCAGAGCGTGTGCCGGGCAATCCTTTGATTACAGCCTCAATCTCTTTGCCGACGCGCTCGATTCCCGCCAGATCTGGCCCCGCCACCTTGATGCCCACGGGGGTACGGATGCCGGTCGCGAGCATGTCGATGCGGTTGCGAATAGGCATGACCCAGGCGTTGGTAAGGCCGGGGACTTGTACGCTGTTATTGAGCTCTTCCTTGAGTTTGTCGAGTGTCATGCCGGTGCGCCATTCGCTGGGGTCTTTGAGTTGCACCACGGTCTCGAACATCGACAGCGGCGCGGGGTCGGTTGCGGTCTCGGCGCGCCCGGCCTTGCCGAATACGCGCTTTACCTCTGGCACCTGGCGGATCATTTTGTCGGTCTGTTGCAGAATGCGCGCCGTCTCGCCGATGGAGATCGACGGCAATGTGATGGGCATGTAGAGCAAGTCGCCCTCGTCCAGCGGCGGCATGAATTCCGATCCCAATCGCTGCAAGGGATAAGCAATGGTTGCCAGCAACACCAGGGCGATGACCAAGGTAAGGATGCGGAAGCGCAGCACGGCGTTGATGAAGGGTCGATAGGCGGCGATCATCAGCCGGTTCAAGGGGTTCTTGTGTTCGGGCAGGATGCGGCCGCGGATCAGATAACCCATCAGCACCGGCACCAGGGTGACGGCCAGCCCCGCCGCTGCGGCCATTGCATAGGTTTTGGTATAGGCGAGCGGCGCGAACAGCTTGCCTTCCTGCGCCTCCAGGGTAAACACCGGCAGGAACGAGACGGTGATGATGAGCAGCGAGAAAAACAGCGCCGGCCCCACCTCCTGTGCAGCCTCGCGCGCGATGGTCCAGCGGTCCGCGTCCGGCGCAGCTTTCTCCAGATGCTTGTGCATATTCTCGATCATCACGATGGCGGCATCCACCATCGCGCCAATGGCAATCGCTATGCCGCCCAGCGACATGATGTTGGCATTGATGCCTTGCTGGTGCATGATGATAAAGGCTGTGAGTATGCCCACTGGCAGGCTGACGATAGCCACCAGCGCGGAACGCAGGTGAAACAGAAATACCAGGCACACCAGCGCCACTACCAGCGACTCTTCAAGCAGCTTTTCTTTCAGGTTGGCGACAGCGCGGCTAATCAGTGCCGAGCGATCATAGGTCTCGACGATCTCCACCCCGGCTGGCAGGCCGCTCTTTAGCGCGGCGAGTTTGTCCTTGACGTGCATGATGGTCTCCTGGGCATTGCTGCCGTGGCGCATCACTACAATGCCGCCCACCACCTCACCTTGCCCATCGAGATCCGCCACGCCGCGCCGCAGTTCCGGGCCTAGCTGGATATTGGCGACATCTGAAAGACGTATGGGCGCGCCGGTGGTGGATACGCCTAAGGGCACCTGGCGCAGATCGGCGATTGAATGCAGGTAGCCCTTCGAGCGCACCATGTATTCCGCGCCCCCCATCTCGATCACCGAACCGCCGGTTTCGCTGTTGGCGCGTTTGATTGCTTCTTCTACCTGTGGCAGGGCGATGCCGTAGGCCAGGAGTTTGACCGGATCCACTTCCACTTGATATTGCTTGACCATGCCGCCGACGGTGGCGACTTCAGCCACGCCGGGTAAACGTTGCAGCTCGAATTTAATGAACCAGTCTTGAAGTGATCTTAGTTGCGACAGGTCATGCTGATTACTGCGATCCACTAGTGCATATTCATAGACCCAGCCCACGCCGGTGGCGTCCGGCCCGAGCGTTGGGGTTACGCCTTGGGGTAATCGGGATTGAGCCTGATTGATGTACTCCAGTACCCGCGAACGCGCCCAGTAAGGATCAGTGCCGTCCTTGAAGAGTACATAGATGAACGAATCACCAAAAAAGGAATAGCCGCGCACAGTGGCTGCGCCAGGCACCGACAGCAGCGTGGTGGTGAGGGGGTAGGTAACTTGGTCCTCAACCACCTGCGGCGCCTGGCCGGGGAAGCTGGTCTTGATGATGACCTGAACATCGGAGAGATCGGGAATGGCATCTACCGGTGTTTTTTGCGCGGCGTAGATGCCCCAGGCGATGAGCGCGGCTGTGGCGAGCAGCACCAGAAAGCGGTTGCGCAAGGACCAGTCGATGATGGCGGGTATCATGAACCTGCCCTTTTTTGCAAACAGCGGCTGAAGGCAAATGTAGGGTGGGTTAGCGTTTTTTGCGTAACCCACCAGATGTGCCGCCAGGCACTCATTAAAAAATGCGTTGTGTTGCTACGCAACGCTTGGTGGGTTACGGCACATACTGCGTGCCTAACCCACCCTACATTGAGGTGGGGCAGGGGGGATTTCATGGTCATGATGTTGATCATCTTCAATGCCCCGCGTGGTCTTCAGGTGTCTGTGTGGTATTGCCACCCTCCAGTCGGCTCATGGCGTTCTTGAAGCTGGCCTCCGCATCGAGCAGGAATTGTCCGCTTAGTACCACCTGCTGTCCTTCCTCCAGTCCTTCAAGAATTTCGGCAAATGCCTCGTTTTCCGCCCCCACGCGCACTGCAACGGGTTTGAAGCGCCCCTCGCCCAATGCCACTATTACCACGTCCTGCGTGCCGGTGCGCAGCAGCGCCTCGCGCGGCACGGCGAGGGCCTTTTCTTTGGGTGAGGACTGGATGCTGGCGTTCACATACATGCCGGGGCGCAGCACATTGCCCGGATTGTCAAACACCAGCCGCGCTTGCACGGTGCGGCTCTGTGTATTGAGGGTGGGGTAGAGGTAGTCGATGCGCCCATGCCACTCGCGCCCCGGCATATAGGCCAGGCGCAGCGTGACTGCATCGCCTTGTTTGACGAAGGGAAGTTGGCTGGCGTAGACCTCCACATTTACCCAGATGCGCGACAGGTCGGCCAGGTTGTAAAGGCGGGTGTCGGGAGTGACATATCCTCCCTCACGCACGTTCAACTCCGTGACAACGCCGCTGTGCGGGGCATAAAGCTTGATAGTGCGGCGTGCCGGTCCGCCCTGTTCCAATCCCTGAATTTCGGCGTTCGAGACATCCAGCAGCCGCAGCCGTGCACGAGCGGTTTCCAGCAATGCCTCGCTATCCTTCACCAGTGAGGCATCAGTAAAGCGTTTGGCTCCATTGAGTGCTACTCGGAATTCTTCCTGGGCGCCGACCAATTCAGGTGCGTAGATCTCCGCCAAGAGCTGGCCACGCTGTACGGGGTCTCCCACGGCTTTTACAGAGAGGCGCTCCACCCAGCCGCTGATCTTGGGATTGAAGAAGCTCACGCCGCGCTCGTCGAAGGCCACAGTTCCCACCGTGTCGATAGACGTGGCGAACGGCTTGCGTTCCACGGTGCCAATGCGCACGCCGAGATTTTGCACCACGCGCGGGTCGATCTCCACCAGGCCTGTGGCTATCGCCCCCCCGGCATAGACAGGAATGTAATCCATACCCATATCGTCTTTTTTCGGGGCGGGGGAGGTGATGTCCGGGTTCATGGGATTACGATAAAACAGTATCGTGCGTTCACCCTGCGATTGCGGGGATGCCTCGGTATAGACAGGGATATAGTCCATCCCCATCTCGTCCTTTTTCGGCGCAGGGGAGGTGACGGCGGGATTCATCGGCGCACGGTAGAACAGCACCTTGCGTTCTCCTTGGGCCGTAGGGCCGGGTTTCAAGCTCGTCGCTACTATCTGGGGGGATTGCGAGCGGTCTTTCATCAGCCATCCCAGGCCGATGCCAATGGCGATACTTGCCGCCGCCACACCCAGTAGCAAGGGGGTTTTGTTAGTGCTCATGAGCTGATGTCTCTGTAATAGTGGTGCCCAGATAATTCAATTCGGCGGTGGCTATCCACGCATCGACACGCAGCCGCCACAGCCGCAACGCATAATCAAGGCTAACCTGGCGCGCGCGCAGCACGCTTGCCATGTCCGTCTTGCCGGTGCGATAGGCGGCAAGCAGGGCGCTCACGGTTTGTTCGGCCTGCGGCAACAAGGTCTGCTCAACAAGAGACAGGCGTGATTTGATGCGCGTGTATTCGGCATAGCGTGTGCGCGCATCCTGATCCAATTGCAGTAACAGATCGTCGCGCTGATAACGCAGTGCAAGTAGACGTGCCTGACGCTCCTGGGCGCGGGCGTCCTGGCGCTGGGCAGTCCACAGCGGCAGGCTCATCACCATCCCGGCGGAGAACATGTCCGGTATTTTGGTGCCGCCCATGTCGCGGGCGGCACGATAGCCGTACATCGCCTCCACGCCGAACTCGGGGTAGTAATCGCGCCGTGCTGCGGCCAGATCCAGATCGGCGCCGCGGATCTGCGCATCCAGTGTGGCGACTTGGGGATGCTGGGGTAGCGTTTTCATCAGCTCCGCGTCGGTATGTACCGTAGGCGGTGCGGGCAACTCCTCCGGCACGGCGATGGCCGCGGCGGGCATGCCGATCAGTCGCGCCAGACGGCTCTGCGCCACGCTGCGCGCCGAGAGAATAGTTTCTTCGCGATCACGTAGGTCATCCCGCTCCAACTGTGCTTTCAGCACGTCGGCCTCTTGCGTGAGCCCCACGCGATATTGGGCGCGGGCCGCCTGCACGATCTGGTCGGCGATCTCGTAACTTGCGCGTACCACGGCCAGTTCACGTTCCTGGAAATAAAAATCCAGCCAGGCCATGTGTACCTCGTGCCGTATCCGTCCCCGCAAGTCGCGGTCTTTGGTCTGGGCGGCGGTTGCCTCCTGTTCGGCGCCCTGTTGCAGCAGGGCGCGTTTGCCTGCGGGAGGGAACATCTGGGATACGCCAAATGTCACCATGCTCATCTCACTGCGGTTCAGGGCAAGGCTGTCCACTGGCACATTTTGCATGCCGAAGCGCGCTTGCGGATCGGGCAGTTGGCCCGTGGACCGGGCGCGTGCCCGCGCCTCTTCGATCTGCGCGGCAGATTGCGCAAGCAGCGGATGACGTTGCAGAGCCAATTGCTCTGCGGCGGGGAGGGTTAGAGTCATGATGTCTTCCGCTGTTGCCGTGGAGGCTGCCAAAGTCAGCCCCATAGCCAGCATCAGGAGAGGGCGTGTTCGACAAATCCCCCCGCCCCCCCCTTTTCCAAAGGGGGGGGTGTTCCCCAAATCCCCGCGCGTGCGCCTTTTCCAAAGGGGGGGAATCTCTCCCCCTTTATTGGTGGCGCAAGGGAGCAGGATGCCGCACAATTTTTTAATCAACGTTCTCATCACTGCTGCTTCTGGTAACTCTCATCAACGAATACACTGCCCACCGTGTGCTTGGTGACCCATTCGGCGTAGAGCTGGTCTGGCCACAGCGATTGGAACCAGGCCATCACTGCGGTGATCTGCTGGTCGGTGAGCTTGTTCTGAAACCCCGGCATATCGCCCTTACCAAATTCGCTACCGTACTTGATGTGGTTGTGCAACTGGTTGCGCGAGCTATGCCATTCCCGCCCTGTGCCGTTGAGTGGCGGCGGCAGATATTTGCCTTGGCTCATGGCCGAGAGCCAATTGGGACTGCCCTCCGCCTTGGCGCCGTGGCAAGCCGCGCAATGCTCTTTATAAAGCTGTTCGCCCTGCGCGATCAGCTTCGGGTCGAGGGTGCGTTTGACATCCACGCCGGTCATGGTGGTGATGGTCTTCTGCGGCGTATTTACTCCAGAATCGCAACCGCCAAGTGTGGCCATGCCAACCACTAAAGGCAGCCAATATTTTTTACTCATTGAAGCTATCTCTCCGTTAGTGTGTATGTGGTTTTGCCGGATCGTCGATGTGTGTGGGCGCTTTTTTCGCCGGTTGGTCATGCGGTTCCGCCTGCTGTTCGTCATGTGTATGTTCATCCTCGTGAGGAGAATGCTCGCCCATCGTCGCGTCCGGCGCGGGGGCGGCGGGCATGGCATCGCTACTGTTGCCGTGACCATGGCCGCCGCCATCGGCATGGGAATGTTCGTGGCCTTCGCCTTCCGCCTTGGGTAGCGACTTTACGCCCAAGCCGTAGCGGTAGACCAGTTCCGCGCCGTGCCAGGCAGTGGATAGCAGCAGTCCGCCGGTGAGCAGCAGCAATCCCAGGAATATGACATTGATCTTTGCCCCCGCACGGTATTTCCACCACGACCACAGCGCGAGCGGTATCACCACGCCGAGGGTAACCAGCGCCCAATTACGGTGTTCGATCATCGCCTCGTGCGACGGGGTGTCATGATTCACACTATTGAATGCAAACCACCCTGCCACGCCGGTGATGACGGCAAAACCGGCGCCCAGCCACAGATTCCAGTAAGCCACGGTGAGCCACTGCTCGCGCCAGCGCTGATTTTTCACCAGATAGGCCAGTAGAAAAAAACCTATCGAAGTGCTGAGCAGACCCACCGTGAAATGGACAAAAATTGGATGCCAATTGGGAATGATTTCGATCATGGCTGTGCTCCCTTGAGTTTGCTACAGTGTGTGCGAACAAAAAATAATAACATGCACGAGATTTCCGGAGCCTCTGGATGAGGGCGTTGTCCGTTCATGACGATCATGTCAGTAGATTCGCAGGGCGAACCCTACGAAATTAAACGAAGTTAACGGGTTTTCCGGTGCCGCTATTGTGCATCATGCACATCGGGCTTAGAGGATGTTTCTGGGGGGTTTTGTTGCGGTGGGGATGATGATGCCGGTGACTATAACGGTTAAAGTGGATCGGGGTGTGGATGGGCTCACGTGCGTCATGTCATGACGTGTTGTGATCAGCGCGAAGCAGCAATGCGCGCCTGAGGAACAATCGTGCGTGCCACTTTTGGTGGGGTGGCCTTTTTCACATTGATCGGCATTGGATGCGGCATCGTCCATATCGGTGTGATGATGGCTGTTGCCGATCAAGCCGGAAGTAGGGGAGGCCTGCTCTGCCATGGCGGTATGAATTCCGGCATAGGAAATCCTCATCGGCACCGCCATTAAAGTGAGGGCCAGAAGCACGGTGATGATCTTGTAGATTGCTTTTATCATTGCAGATAAGCATAGCCCGATTCAGATTTTTGTCAACCAGAAGTCAGATCCGGCTCTCCACAAAAGCGCAGGATCTCCGCGCGGGTGGCATTGCGCAGTTTGATGGCGGCAGGCCAATCGGGGCCTTCCGGTGTGATCGGTGCGCTGATCGTGATGCTGATCGAACCACGGCGTGGAAACCACTGGTCGGCACGCAGGATGTTACGGGTGCCGCGAATGATTACGGGCGCCACCGGCACACCCGCCTGCGTGGCCGTCACGAACGCGCCCATGCGGAATGGTAGCAATCCCGGCATGCGGTCAAAAGTCCCCTCGGGAAAAAATATCAGCGATTGACCAGAGCGCAGGATTTGCAGGAGCTGTTTCACATCTTCAACGCCTTGCTCAAGCTCGAAACGCTCCACGAATTCCGCGCCGATATGCTCAAGGTATACGCGGGGAATCATGCGCTCTCTCAGCTCCCGTTTGGCGACAAAGCTGAACTGCTTTGGCAGGGCGGCCACCAGCAGGATGCCGTCGAGATAACTGGCGTGATTCGCCACCAGTATGCACGGCCCATGCGGCAGGTTTTCCAAGCCTCGCACCACAAACGGCGTGCCGGACAGGCGCACGAAGAGTCGAGCCATGATGCGGCTGATAGCCCAGCCCCAGGCGGGACGCGGCAGTAGGGCGGCCATCAGCCATGTCAGAGGCGCCAATACCCAGAACAGGAACCATGTGTAACTGGCAAAAAGGATGCCGGACGCCAGGCGCAGCGAGCGCCGCAGCTGCGGTGCAACACCGGCCCACGTCAGGCGTGCAAATTGCCACCACACCGCGTGTGGCTGCCGACCTGTGGTTCCGCCTTTTTCGTAAAGCTCGCGGCTGGCTGCGCGGCGAATCTTGCCGCTGGAGGTTTTGAGTACGGTGTGCGGCGGAGCCAGAACGATGTCATCCGGCGGCTCGCCCAGCAGGTTCATCGCCAGGGCGTTGATCTCCCCGCGCAGTTTGTCCAGCACGATGGCCTCGGTCTCGCGCGTCTCCGCCAGCACGATGAGGCGTTCCGTGCCGGAGGCGGGGCCGGGGCTGCCGAACACCGCGACACAGCCTTTGCGCATGCCGGGGATGTTGCCCACGGCTTCTTCCAGTTCATAGGGGTAGATGTTGCGCCCGGCGCGGATGATGATGTCCTTGACGCGGCCGGTGAGATAGATATCGCCAGCGGCGATGTAGGCAAAATCGCCGGAATCCAGCCACTCACCATGAAACAGACGGCGCGTCTGCTCCGGGTTGCGGAAGTAGCCGCTGGTGGTTGAAGGCCCGCGGAACTCCAGTCGTCCCTCTTCGCGTTCGCCCAGTTCGTGGCCGGTGGCATCGACGATACGGATCTGGTGGCGAGGCAAGGGCTGGCCACAGGCCACGAAGCGCAATGCATCTTGGTCTTCTTCACTGGCGGGGATGGCTTTGCCGGCGCGCATGAACGTATCGCGCTTGATGCGGTCGATGATTGGGCCGCGGCCGGGGGGCGGAAAGGCCAGGCCTACAGCGGATTCGGCCAGCCCGTAGACGGGTGCGATGGCTTCATGGCGCAGGCCGTAGCGGGCGAAACGCCGCTGGAAGTTGACGATAGTGTCAGGGCTGACCGGCTCGGCGCCGTTGAAGGCCATGCGCCAGGAACTGAGGTCCAGGCCCTCGATGGCGTGGTCGCCAATCTTGCGCAGGCACAATTCATAAGCGAAATTGGGCGCCGCTGACAGTGTGCCGCGGTGCCGGTGGATGGCCCACAACCAGCGCTCCGGGCGGGCCAGAAAGGCGAGGGGAGACATGACAACAAAAGGGATGGCGTAGTACAGGCTGCCGAGCCATGCGCCGATCAGCCCCATGTCATGGTGCAAGGGGAGCCAACTGACAAACACATCCGTGGAGTCCGCCCGCGTCGCCTGTCCCATGGCGCGGATGTTTGCCAGCAGATTGGCATGAGTCAGCACCACCCCTTTGGGATTGCCGGTGCTGCCGGAGGTGTATTGCAAAAAGGCAATGTCCTGGGCCTTGATGACGGGGACGCTGATGGGGCTGGCGAGCACAGTGCGGGAGACCGAAAGCTCCTGCACCGTGGTCACGCTGTGCAGTCCCTCCACTTGGGATTTGAGCAGCCGTGCCACCGCCTTGGCCTCGGGTACGGTGATCAGGATAGAGGCAAGGGCGTTGTTCAGAATGCCCGCGTGGCGGCGCAGATGATCCTCAATCTGCGACAGGCGCGCAGGCGGGTAGATGGGCACCGGCACGCCGCCGGCGAGCAGGATGCCGTAAAAACAATAAAAATAATCCCGGCTGGTTGGCAGCATGATAGTCACGCTTTGCCCAGGTTGCAGGCCATGCGCACGGAGCCCCGCCGCCACAGCCTCTGCTCCCTGGCGCAGGGTGGCATAGCTGATTTCCTCGCTGGCTTCTTCAGAAAGAAGGATGATATGTGTGCGCTGCGGATGGTTGGCTATGTGCCAGTCCAGGACATCCAGGAGGGTAGCTGCGCGGTCGGGTTCTGCCTCAATCCGTTCCGTCGCCACCTCCCGGATCTTTGCCGGGATGGCAGCGTGAGGAGCAGCGGCAGAGGCCGTGAGCACTGCACGTTGCAGGTCACGTGGCGTCTCCACTGCCGCCAATGTGTGCTCCGGCAGGCTCACGCCGAATGCCTGCTCGATACGTAGCAGCAGTTCCACTCGCGCCAGACTGTCGAAACCCAGATCCCGATCCAGCGAGCTGTCGAGCGTCAGCGCTGCTCCAGCTTTTTTATCGGGATGTAACTCGATGCCGAGCTGGCGCACGGTGTCGAGCAGTATCGGGGTGAGATCATCCGCGTCCATTCGTATCCCGCACCTCTTTCAAGAAATTGGTTGGTAATACTTTTTCTTAAAGTAAGGTCATTATGCACTTGTATTGATCGTGTCGGCCAGATTTGGGATGCGCGCGCCTCTCTATGCTAGGCGTCGTCGCTATCGACCGGTAATCGCTGAATCTTCATGCGAGATGTTTAAGGCTATAATGGAGGATGTTTGGGTGCGATGCCGATGCTCGGTATCACTGGTCTTAACGGATGATTTCATGGGGAGAATGCGATGGCTTTCAATTATGTGGCGGATGAGCGTGATATACCCGTTGGTGAAAAAAAGGTGTACCACGCAGCGAATGAGAAGATATTGCTCATCCATCTTCCTGATGGTTTTTATGCCACACAGGCAAAATGCCCTCACATGTCGCTGCCGCTGGAAAAGGGACACATCGTTGGCGATGGCCATATCCGTTGCCACTTTCACCGTGCGGAATTTGATGTCAGGACGGGCGCAGTATGCGAGTGGGCGAACTTTCCGCCCGGCATACAATTGCTGAATATAATCCGTGGCGAAAAGCCGCTGAACACGTATAAAGTCAAGGTTGAAGATGGGAAGGTGTATGTCGACTATTGATGTTCGCCCGTTGAACCTGCTCAAGATCTTGCTGAAGGGCGCATCGCGGCGTTGGAAACGGACTCAAAATGCGGGGCCGGGGAGCGGCAGACTACATGCACACTCCTCTTTTTCGTCCGTTTCCGCCTTGCGCTGCATCCCTTGATCGAGATCTTGAACAGGTTCTTACAGTGACGATCCGCAACGAAGGCTGCGAGTATCGCGAACGGATCGGCCCCGAAGCCGAAGCCCAGACATTGCTTGTCTATCTGAGCTATCGTTATCGCCACTCATCCCCTGCGGAATGGGAATCGCGTATCGCGTCCGGCCAGGTGCTTATCGATGCGATGCCCGCGCATCCCGAAACCGTGCTGCGCCGCGGCCAAGACCTCGTATGGTGGCGCCCGCCTTGGGATGAACCCGACGCCCCAGTGTCATTCACCGTGCTTTATGAAGACGAAGATTTGCTTGCAGTGGCCAAGCCTGCGGGCTTGCCGACGCTTCCGGGCGCTAATTTTCTACAAGCGACCCTGCTTTATCAGGTGCAAACCTATGCGCCCGACGCCGCCCCGCTGCATCGTCTGGGCCGATGGACATCCGGCCTGGTGTTGTGCGCCCGAAACCGTGATGCCCGCACAGAATTGATGCGGCAATGGTCGGCGAAGGAGGTCGGTAAACGTTACCGTGCGTTAGCCGACGGCAATCCAGGCTGGGAAGAGCTCACCATCACTGCGCCTATCGGCCCGGTTCCGCATACATTGCTCGGTTCCCTCCATGCCGCCACAGCGACAGGCAAACCCTCGTTATCCCAGGTGACCGTCCTCGAACGCTACGCGGACTCTTTTCTTTGTGACGTGCGTATTGCAACGGGTCGGCCTCATCAAATTCGCATTCACCTCGCGGCGGCAGGGCATCCTCTGGTGGGTGATCCGCTTTATATTGCCGGTGGACTCCCCGCGCCGGGGACGCATGCCGTGCCCGGCGACCCGGGCTACCATTTGCACTCCGCTGAACTGGCTTTTCGCCATCCGCGCACGGGGAGTGAGGTTGTAATCGAGTGCGAGCCTCCGCCGTCATTATGTCTTTCATCAGATGCGCGGTAACTGTTTTAAGAGCAATATCAGAAGTGTCCGGTAATTTAATTGAATAGATTCAATTGGTTATTGTCTTTCTGCATGCTCATTTGCGTCTCCGCATTTTTAAGTAATTGATCGAGTGGCGTTTTCTCGAAAAGAGTCAGGCTCAAAATCTGTAGGATTGTGTAAAGCGAAGCCTCGGTATTGAGCCGCTTTTTCACGATGGCGACCACGACGTAAACCGCGATGGCGATCCATATTTGCGTCTTGACTGCATTCTCGGTGGTGCCATAGAACCGCTTGATTCGAAGATGCTGTTTGATCCACTTGAAGAATAGCTCGACCTGCCAGCGGCAACGATAAAGCTGAGCGATGGTCAGCGCAGGCAGGTCGAAGTTGTTGGTCAGAAAGACCAGAAACCTGTCGTGTTCGGCATCGTAGAACTTGATGCGTCGCAGGTGCTGCGGGTAATCCTTGCTGGCCTTGCGAGCAGTCAATGCAATGGTCTGGTCGCAGCGCAGTCCAGTGGACTTGTCCACGGTGCGAGAGTAGACGCGACGAAAGAGCAGATTGGATTTGCCACGGATGACAAAGAACGCCTGTGCTTGATGCAGGGTGAACCAGCGAGCGAAGTCGGTGAAGCCACGATCCATGATGTAAAAGCTGCCGGCTTCGGGTATCAGGATATCGAGCACATTGACCTCGTGCATCTTGCCATCGCTGATGTGGATGAAGGTTGGAATGTTGCCGCGCAGGTCGAGCAGCGTATGCATCTTGACGGCAGCTTTGGTGGAGCGGAAGCGTGCCCACGGAAAGACGCTCAAGCACAGGTCGATGGTCGTGGTATCGAGTGCGTAGACCGTCTGTTCCAGTTCGACCGCAAAGCTGTCGCTGGCGTAAAGCTTTCTGGCGGTCTGGATTAAGCTCATCGCGAAATCCGCGTAGATGCGACAGTCGCGTTGCTCGTTGGCATCGGCCAGCGTGCTCTTGGCGATGTTGCCTCGTATGCCCAAGTGATAGAGCTTGGCTTGGTGGGCGCGCAGACAGGTTTCGATGTCGCGCAGGCTTTCGCGGTAAGTCAGCTGCGCGAACGCCATGCAGAGAAATTGATCGAGATGCGAAAAAGTCTTGGTGGGATATTTGGAAGGGTAGCGCTGCACGCAGCGACGGAATGTGTGAAGGGACAAATGCTCCATGAGTTGTGCGAACACCAACTGGCCTGAATACATGACGGAAACTCCTGGGGGGAAAGCCCCAGTTTCCCAAAAAATTCACGTTCAAGTCGGTGACACCCCTAAACACACACTTTCCTATTCAACATCATCATGTTATATAGCCGTCTTTGCGAAATTGCCGGACACTTCTGGAGCAATATATAAGGAAACTCTGAAAAATCCATCCTTGGATTTTTCAGAGACGAAAACCAAAAAATGTGATTTTTGTTTTTCTTCATTTCTCGAACACTTACGTGTTCGAGAAATGGCGGTGCATCCATGCACCGCACGGAACCTCTAATAAATCAGAGGTTTCACAACAATATAAAACAACCAAGGGCATCAGTCTTATGCAGCCGAACCCTGTGAATAAAGCCGCGAAAAATAAAGAGCGCGCAGAAAAAAAGCCGGCACTGGCCAGCGTCATCGAGCGCAACATTCGCACGATTATCCATCTGCGCATGAAGGCTGAGCGCGAGCGCAGCGTGCAAGACAAAATCGCCGATGCTATTACCTCTTTTTCGGGCCGCATGCTGTTTGTCTATGTGCATGTCGTGTGGTTTGTCCTCTGGATTTTGCTTAACACCGGGCAATTTGGTGTGCCTGCCTTCGACCCATTCCCATACGGGTTGTTGACCATGGTTGTGTCGCTGGAAGCGATTTTCCTTTCAACCTTTGTGCTGATCAGTCAGAACCGTTTGAGTGTAGAGTCTGAGCGGCGTGCCGATCTGGATTTGCACATCGGTTTGCTTACCGAACATGAATTGACGCGAGTATTGCAAATGCTCGATGCGATACAGGGAAAATTGGGCATCGAAAATGATGTTGAAAGCGACCTGGCAGACCTCGAAGTGGAAACCAAGCCGGAAGATGTGTTGGCGGAAATCGAGCGTCTGCAACAGCGCTCGGCCGCCGGAAGATCTCCCACTGGATGAATCTGACCCTCTAACGGGACAGTACTATAGAAGAGTTAGGCAATCTAAAAAGAGCAGTTACTTTTCAATGCAGAGGCAACGCGTTACATCATGTGCTCATTCTATTTCTGGTCATGGAGGGCGGCCAGAGGGAAAGTTCTACGGGCAGGGTGAAGGTCAGCAAGATTTTGCTTTGCACTACATCCCTTTATCACTTTGTGACACGGTAGGACGAAGGCGGTTTGGTGAAAAATCTCCTCCACCCTACGCATTTCGCGACCTCAAACGATCCAGGTAACCGATCTCATCCGGCGCAGTATTGTTGCGTTGCGCCTGCCAAATCATCTCCGCCAGGCATTCCGCCATGTGGTGTTCAACGGCATGAGCATCGTGCAGGCGAGTCAGTAGTTGTTTGTAGAGATCTCTTATTCCTGTTGGGCGGTCTGTGGCGAGTTGTTCGCGTATGGCAATGTGCATTCCCATATGAAGAAAGGGATTGGTTTGCCCCAGTTCCGGCAGATAATCCTTGTCCCGAGAGGCATCTTCATTTTCCAAAAGCGCATGATATTCCGGGTGCTCAAGAATGACACTGGCGAGCATTTCCTCCAGTGGTTCCAGCGGTAACTTCTCACGGTGTTTGCGCCATGCCTCAAAGTAGACGCGGCGAAGCTGGTCACGGTTTTGTCCGAATAGCATAATGATTACTCTGTCTTGTCTGGATATTCACACAGGTCATAAATAATACACGAAGCGCAACGTGGTTTGCGTGCGATGCAGGTATAGCGTCCGTGCAGGATTAGCCAGTGATGGGCGTCGTGCTTGAATTCATCGGGCACTGCTTTCAATAGTTCCTTTTCCACCGCCAGCACAGTTTTGCCGTGGGCGAGTCCGATGCGGTTGGCGACTCGGAAAATGTGGGTATCTACTGCGATGGTGGGTTGGCCGAATGCGGTGTTGAGGATGACATTTGCGGTCTTTCTGCCCACGCCCGGCAGCGCCTCCAGCTCCTCGCGCTCTGCTGGAACCTGCCCGCCGTGTTTTTCCACCAGGATAGCGCACGTTTTTATGATGTTGTGCGCCTTGCTATTAAAAAGGCCAATGGTCTGGATGTATTTTTTCAGGTTTGGTTCGCCCAATTCCAGAATGGCTTGCGGTGTGTTGGCAACCGTGAACAGTTTTTCCGTGGCCTTGTTTACACCCTTGTCTGTCGCCTGGGCAGAAAGAATCACCGCGATCAGCAGTTCAAATGGTGTGGTGTAATTCAGTTCGGTAGTCGGGTGAGGATTGGCCGCCTTGAGGCGGGTAAATATCTCGCGACGTTTGCGTGGGGTCATGGACGTTTTGTCATACAGATCATGGTCGATTACGCAGCAGTCCTTGCGGCGCTTGTCGGCATCGCCATGGCGACCGCGCCACGACGCTGCTTGCGACGCGCGTCGATAACATTCTTGAGTGCGATGAGCAGACCCAGCCCGATGAAAGCGCCAGGAGGTAGGAGGGCAAACAGGAACCCACGGTAATCGTCGAACAGGGTAATGGTCATCCACTTGGCGCCCTCGCCAAACATCAAGTGGGCCTGGGAGAACAGCGTGCCCTTTCCAAGCACTTCACGCAGGCCACCCAGCACCACCAATACGGCAAGAAAACCCAGTCCCATGGTGAAGCCGTCCAACGCGGCGCGGCCTACCGTGGTCTTCGACGCAAACGCCTCTGCACGGCCCAATACCGAGCAATTGGTGACGATCAGTGGAATGAATATGCCGAGCACAAGATACAGATCGTGGACATAGGCGTTCATGGCCAGTTCGATAGCGGTGACGATGGAGGCAATGACTACCACAAACACCGGGATGCGCACATCCGGTTTGACCTGATGGCGGATCAGGGACACCACGGCATTCGATAGCGCCAGCGTCACCAGGGTGGCAATACCCAGTCCCAGGCCATTGATGACGGTGCCGGATACCGCCAGCAGCGGGCACAAACCGAGGATCTGCACCAGCGCGGGGTTGTTGTCCCACAGCCCATTCTGGGCGATTTCGCCGTAATCACCATTGGAGTCATTATTTGCCATGGGGGTTGACCTCCGTCGGACGTGAGGCGAATAGCGCTTCGCGGTTTGCAGAAAAGTATTGTAAACACTTATGCACGGCCTTGACTACAGCGCGTGGTGTAATGGTTGCTCCGGTGAATTGATCGTATACTCCGCCATCTTTCTTGACGCGCCATCCGGCGGCATCGGGGTTCAACAGTGATTTTCCGTTGAAGCCCGTGATCCAGCCGGAACGCTCAATCTCAATGGCGTCGCCCAGCCCAGGCGTTTCGTGATGCGTGATAACCCGCACCCCGGACAGTGTGCCGTCGTAACGAATCGCTACCAGTAGCTTGATCGCACCGCTGTAACCATCGGGGGCGATGGGTGACATAATCGCTGCCACAGGCGTGTTCTTCAAGCGTGCACGGTATACCGTGACAGGCTGATCAGTGCCGAGAAATTCCTTGGATGCTACTGTAGTTATGTCGGCGGAAATGTCGTTGTCATGCAGCGTTGAAGGCACCAGGCTGTTTAGAGTGCGCAATAGCGTCGCGCGTTCCTCGATGGAGATGCGCTCAGCGGTGGCGTCATGGGTGAGTGCCACCATTCCGGCGCCGATCACGGTGAATGCGCCTAGCAGCAGGGCCATTTGTAGCATGTGTTTTGGCAGGGACATGGAGATCAGTCCTTACGTTTTGCGCCGTGGCCGAGAACGCGCGAGTGGATGTAATAATCGATGGTCGGTGTCGCCAGATTCATCAACAACACGGCAAAGGCCACTGCATCGGGATAACCTCCCCAGGTGCGGATAACGTAGACCAGTACACCTATCAGCGCGCCATAAAGAAGCCGTCCGCGGGTGGAGGCGGGCGCGGTGACCGGGTCTGTGGCGATGAAAAATGCGCCGAGCAGTGTGGCCCCGCTGAACAGGTGAAATAGTGGGGAGGGATAGCTTACGGGATTGATGATAAAAAAGATCAGTGCCATGCCCAGCAGCCCACCGATCATGGCGACGGGGATGTGCCAGTTGATGACTCGCTTATAGAGCAGCCACAGCCCGCCCAGCAAAAACCCCGCGCTGATCCACTCGCCGCCCTTGCCCCCGAAATGGCCGAAGATGGGCGTGGTGCTGATAATCTCGTCCACGCTATGATCCAGTTTGATTTGGGTTTTCAGGGTGTCCAGCGGCGTGGCCGTGGTCAGCGCATCCAGGCGTAGACCATCAGGCAGCCCGCCGCCGAAGATGATGTGCAGCGTATCGAGGAAGCCAAGGCTATGCTGGGTTATCAGCATCAGAGGCGCCTGCCAAGAGGTCATCTCCACCGGGAAGGAAATCAGCAACAGCACATAGCCAACCATCGCCGGGTTGAAGGTGTTGTAACCGAGTCCGCCATAGAGCTGTTTGGCGATAATAATCGCAAACGCCGTGCCGATCAGCGTAATCCACCACGGCGAGAGCGGCGGGATGGAGATGGCGAGCAATACGGCGGTGACCAATGCGCTGCCATCCGTCAGAAAG
Source organism: Gammaproteobacteria bacterium (assembly GCA_040183005.1). Lineage (NCBI taxonomy): Bacteria > Pseudomonadati > Pseudomonadota > Gammaproteobacteria > Gammaproteobacteria bacterium. The sequence continues at coordinate 1,123,066 of JAMPIW010000007.1, read as the reverse complement.
GGCTTGAGCGGTTTATCGCGCATCGCCAGCATCGCCGCTTCGCAGCCCAGCGCGACAACAATGGCGAACAGGATATTGATGACCACCCCCCAGCCAAAAAACCAGACATAAGCGATCAGGCCAGGGATGAGTGCATACACCACGCGCAGCATGACGCTGGTAACCGATGCCGGCATATGCGCATGAGGGGAGCTGGGAGTTTTTAGTTGCATTGCGTCAGGGATCGGGAAACAGGTGCCAGGCCAATAATTCGATTTACCCCCTCTCCCCGCATGGGGGGAGAGGGTTGGGGAGAGGGGGCATTTAAATTTGAAATGGAGTTACCCCTTTTCTTTCTCATTCTCCGCCCTTTATCTCTTCACGCTTCGCCTGCGCCCGCTCCATCGCCGCCACGATGGCCGCCTTCTTGGTATCGGAGGGGTCTGCAGGCGCAGCGGTCAGTTCTTCCTTTTTCTGCGTATGCTTTGCCGCGCGCTCGGTCTTTTCGCGCTCGATGCGTTGCAGGCGAAATTCGTAGCGCAGGCGGGCAGCCTCGGCCTTCTGTTTTTCACGCTCCTTGGCCCAGATCTCGGTCTTGGCGTAGCGGTAATAGTGTACCAGCGGGATATTGCTCGGACACACATAGGAACAGCAGCCGCACTCGATGCAGTCAAACAGATTATATTCCTGCACCTTATCCAGATCCTTGGCGTGAGCGTGCCAGTAGAGCTGTTGCGGCAGCAGGTTGACCGGACAGGCATCCGCACATGCCCCGCAGCGGATACACGGCATCACGGGCCGTTGCGGAAGGCTGTCGGAGGCGGTCATGGCCAGGATGCAGTTGGTGGTCTTGATCACCGGTACACTGTCGCTTGGCAGTGCGAAGCCCATCATTGGCCCGCCCATGAGCAGGCGCTCCAGCGTACCGGGATTCCAGCCGCACTCGTCGAGCAGATCCTTCACCGGCGTGCCGATCAACACCTCCAGGTTACGTGGCTGGGCAATATTGCCGCCAGTGATGGTCATATAGCGCGAGATCAGCGGCTCGCCATATTCCACTGCGCGGTACACGGCGGCGGCGGTGCCTACGTTGTGACACACTACGCCGATATGAATCGGCAGGCCGTTGCCCGGCACTTCCATGCCGGTGAGCACCTTGACCAACTGTTTTTCACCGCCTGCCGGATAGATGGTCGGCACCTGCACCACCTGGATGTCTGTCCCCGCCGCAGCGGCGCACATCGCCGCATAGGCGTCGGGCTTGTTGTCTTCGAGCGCGACAATGCACTCGCGCGCGTGCAGGGCGTGGCGGATGATGCCCACGCCAGCGATGATGTCCGGCGCACGTTCGCGCATCAACATGTCGTCGCAGGTGATGTAAGGTTCACACTCCACGCCGTTGAGTATCAGGGTGTTGACCACCTTGCCGGGGCCGGGATTGAGTTTGATGAAGGAGGGGAAACCCGCGCCGCCCAAGCCTACAATACCCGCCTCGCGGATGATGTTGCGTAATGCACTGGGATCAAGCTGCGTGTAATCGCCGTGCGTTTGCAGTGGAGTCCATTGGTCTGCGCCGTCGGTTTCGATGACGATACAGGGAGCGCTCAGGCCCGAAGGGTGTGGCACGGGAAAATCACCGATCTCGACCACGACCCCAGAGCTGGGGGCATGTACCGGCGCGCTGACAAAACCCTTGGCGTGCGCAATCATTTGCCCCTTTAGCACCTGATCGCCGACTTTAACGACAGCCTCGGCGGATTCGCCGATATGCTGGTGCAGCGGCAGGATTAACCGTTTGGGCAGGGGTGCTCGCTGCACCGGGTGATGAGTGGATTCCTCTTTGTGTGCTGGCAGATGGACGCCGCCGTTGAATTTCCAAAGGCGCCGGATCACCCGTGCGCGCCTTTCAGAGCGGGCGGTTGCGCCTCCCGAGCCGGTTGTTCATCGGGAAATGTCCATGTCCACTGCGCGATGCTCGGTTTGAGAGGCACCATGTCTATGCAGTTGACGGGGCAAGGCGCGACACACAACTCGCAGCCAGTGCATTCCTTGGCGATGACGGTGTGCATTTGCTTGGCTGCGCCAAGAATGGCATCCACCGGGCAGGCCTGGATGCATAGCGTGCAGCCGATGCAGATAGACTCATCAATGACCGCCACCATTTTGGGCTTGACCTGGCCGTGTTCCGCACTCAGCGGCTTGGGGTCGCGGCCTAGCAGATCGGCCAGCTTGACGACGCCGGCCTCGCCGCCGGGTGGGCACTGATTGATATCCGCCTCGCCCTTGGCTATCGCCTCGGCATAGGGGCGGCAACCGGGATAGCCGCACTGGCCGCACTGGGTTTGGGGCAGGATGGCGTTGATCTTCTCGGCAAGCGGGTCGCCCTCGACCTTGAAGCGGATCGCAGCGTAGCCCAGTACCAGCCCGAACGCGGCCGCCAGGGCGCCTAACGCAATGATTGCTGCGAGCACTCGCTAACCTCTAACCAAACCTGAAAAGCCCATGAACGCCATCGACATCAACCCCGCCGTTACCAGTGCAATTGCAGGCCCCCGGAAGGCCACCGGCACGTCGGCAACGATAATGCGTTCACGCATCGCGGCGAACATGATCAGCACCAGGGACGAGCCAACCGCACCACCGAAGCCGTACAGCGCGGACTGGAGAAAACCATGCTGCTCCTGCACGTTAAGCAACGCCACGCCCAATACTACGCAGTTGACGGTGATCAACGGCAGAAAGATGCCCAGCACCTGATACAGCACCGGGCTGGTCTTGTGCACCACCATCTCGGTGAACTGCACCACCGCCGCGATCACCATGATGAAGGCGATGGTGCGCAGATATTCCAGCCCAAGCGGTGCGAGCAGGTATTCATTGACCAAATAACTGCTCACCGAGGACAGCGTGAGCACGAACGTGGTGGCCAGCCCCATGCCCGTGGCGGTCTCCAGCTTCTTCGACACGCCCATGAACGGGCACAGTCCAAGAAACTTCACCAGCACGAAGTTGTTCACCAGCACGGTGCTGACGAGGATGAGTAGGTATTCAGTCATGGGTGGTACCGAAAAACGATTGTAATGTAGGGTGCGCCGTGCGCACCAAATTCATTTGCCGGGCCATGGTGCGCACGGCGCACCCTACTTAACGGCATTGATTTTTGGCCCTACTTCACCCGCATTCCCGGTTGCGCACCTTCATCGGGCGAGAGCAGAAAAATGTCCTTGCCGCCCGGCCCGGCTGCCAGCACCATGCCTTCTGATACGCCGAACTTCATCTTGCGCGGCGCGAGGTTGGCGGCCATCACCGTCAACTTGCCCACCAGGTCTTCGGGAGCATAGGCTGACTTGATACCCGCAAACACGGTGCGTGTCTCGCTGCCCAGGTCCAGTGTCAGCTTGAGCAGCTTTTCCGCGCCCTCTACGTGTTCGGCATTCGCGATACGTACTATGCGTAGGTCTATCTTGGCGAAGTCTTCAAAATTGATCTCTGCGTTGATCGGGTCGCTCACCAGTGCGCCAGGGTGTTCTGTGCCCTTCTGTATTGGAGTCGCATTCGTGACGGAGAGTTCCACTGGTTTTTCGCTGGCCAGCATGGTGTCGATCTTGTCTTTCTCAACACGCGTCATAAGTGGGATAAAGGTGTTGATATGGTGGCCTGTTAGCGGAGTATGGAGGTCTTTCCATGCAAGTTCAGGAATATCAAGGAACGTCTCAACCTTGGTCGCCATCTCTGGCAGAATAGGTTTCAAGTAGATCATCAGTACCCGGAACAGATTGATGCCGACGCTGCATACATTCTGCAGTTCGGTTTCGCGCTCAGGCTGCTTGGCGATCACCCACGGCTGTTTTTCATCGATATACTGGTTGGCGCGGTCCGCCAGCGCCATAATCTCGCGCACTGCGCGGCTGAATTCACGCGCTTCGTAAAGCTCACCTATATTCTTGCCAGCGGTAGAAAATACTTCGTATAAACCACCTTCCGCACAGGAGGCCGATAGATGGCCATCGAAGCGCTTGGTGATGAACCCCGCGCAGCGGCTGGCGATGTTCACCACCTTGCCCACCAGGTCGGCATTGACACGCTGCAAAAAATCATCGAATTGAAGGTCGATATCCTCCACGCGGCTGCTGATCCGGCTGGCGAAGTAATAGCGCAGATATTCAGGGTCGAGATGATCCAGATAGGTGCGCGCCTTGATAAACGTGCCGCGCGATTTGGACATCTTCTGGCCGTTGATGGTGAGAAAGCCGTGCGCAAAGATCGCCGTAGGTTTGCGGAAGCCGGCACCCTCCAGTATTGCAGGCCAGAACAGGGCGTGGAAGTAGACGATGTCCTTGCCGATGAAGTGATAAAGTTCTGTCTGGCTGTCCGGCCCCCAGTAGTCGTCAAAACTATGGTTTTCCCGGTCGCACAGGTTCTTGAAACTCGCCATGTAACCGATCGGCGCATCCAGCCATACGTAAAAGTACTTTCCCGGGGCATTCGGAATCTCGAAGCCGAAGTAGGGCGCATCGCGTGAGATGTCCCAATCCTGGAGCCCTGCCTCGAACCACTCGTTAAGCTTGTTTGCAATCTCGCTCTGCAATGCGCCACCGTGCGTCCAGTCTCGCAGCATCGCTTCAAAATCACCCAGCTTGAAGAAATAGTGCTCGGATTCTTTCTCAACCGGCGTCGCGCCGCTGAGCGCCGACACCGGGTTTTTCAGGTCCGTCGGTGAATATGTGGCGCCGCACACCTCGCAACTGTCACCGTATTGATCCTTGGCCGCGCAGCGCGGACACTCGCCGCGGATGAAACGGTCCGGCAGAAACATGTTCTTGATCGGGTCAAAGGCCTGGGTGATGGTGCGCGTGGTGATGTGCCCGGCTTCGCGCAGGCGCTGGTAAATCAGCCCCGCAAACTCCTGGTTCTCCGGTGAGTGCGTGGAGTAATAATTGTCAAAGCCAATGCCGAAGCCCGCAAAATCGGCGCGGTGCTCCTGGCCAATGCGCTCGATCAGCGTCTCCGGTGTAATGCCTTCCTGCTGGGCACGCAGCATGATCGGCGTGCCGTGGGCGTCATCGGCGCATACATAAATGCACTGGTTGCCCTGCATTTTTTGAAAGCGCACCCAGATGTCGGTCTGGATATATTCGACCAGATGGCCGAGGTGGATCGGCCCGTTGGCATAGGGCAAGGCACTGGTGACGAGGATCTTACGCGGTGTCGTAGGCATTTTAATCTCTGAGGGTGTAATTCCTCGTGGCTTGCCACGTGAAAATAAATTGTTGCGGTGGTAATCGTTAGATTACCGGGCAACTCCTTAGCAATATCCCGCCCCTTAGGACGGGGTTTTTTATTGATGTAGTGATCAGGCTGAAATTATAACCTGATCGCCAGGGGTTGTGGAGTTTGGGGCGTTAAGCGGTGAAGATTAAAGAAGGCGTGTGCCAATAGACGTGCTACTTTCGGGCTAGCACCCGGCAGGTATCGAGCCGACGGTACTGGATTTGCAGATATCGCCAGCGCGTTTGCGCACTGAGAATGTTGCGCCATATTTAAGCGGGTTCTGCTCGTCATTACGGAAGGCATTCCAGTCCAGGTTGCTGGCGGCGTCGTCCCCGTTTATGTATGTATAGGTTCCTTGTCCAAAAGTATCGCTGTCTCCCGCCCCGCCTTCAACAAAGGTATAACGGCCGCCAGTGACATTGGTTTTACCTGTTTGTGCGTTGGCTGTCACAAAGCTATTATCTGGACCATTGGTATCGAAATTTCCAGGAATTTTGGCATTTACCCCGGCGAAGGTAACCTTGTTGGTTATTAAGCCGGCTTTGGTATTATCGTTATACTTGCTGTTGCTCATATCAATCGAAAATTGGGCTGTCATATCGGTTGCGCCACCCGCGTCTTTCGAGGTGATAGTCTGAGTGATCGTGGGTTTGTCAGCCAATGTGTCTTTCAGAAATACCTGCGATATCTGACTGTCGTTCAAAATATCTTTCATAATCACCCGGGTCGGAAAGCCAGAGCGGTTGCCCGTGCTGGCAGAGGTCATGTTGTTTTTGAGCGGATCAAAACCATTGCCGCCGCCCGTGAAGCCGTTGATATCGCCGCCGCTGTATGAGCAGTTTTCCGCAATACAACTAGAGCCGGTTTGCCGGGCTATGTATACTTCCTGGGCAAAGGGAATGGTGGACTGATTCGCCGCGCTCGGTACGATCGGATTCCCGCTGCTGTCGACGCTGCCCATGATAATGTGATAATAGCTTTTCCCATCAGCGCCCGTGACGATCTCTTGAAGGAAGGGCGTCTTGTCAGGGTCGCTGTAATTGCCAAAGCCGCTACTCCCGGTCGTACTGCACCCCTGTCCCGCATCGGCAACGCCCATGTTGCACCTAAAGTCGGCCTGACCAGTCAGGCTGCCTTTCTGCTGCTGCCAATTCAGGACGAATGGTTCTACTGCAAGGGCGGGTGTGCTGACGGCCATATATAGACAGGCGCTCAGCGTGCCAAATAGATTCATCGTTTTGGTCATGGCGCACCCTCAATCATGGTAATGACAGCCGCCTTTCCGTTGGCATCAATATGAATTGATGAGTTGTGAAAAGGGCCTGAGTGGCAGTTCTAAAGCTGTAATTGCTTCCTCTCAAAGGTAGTATCGGCAGGCTGGGACAGGAGCTTTAGGGGTATGTTAGGAAAAACTTATGGTTAAATTCATGGGGGATGAGCCGGGAGGAGCTATACGCTTCGGTTTCAGCCAGTCGCTGCTCGATACTGGTTCATGGTAATATTCAGGAAATTTGAGGGAGTGGCGTAGAATTGTGAGTGAGTTTCAGTGGCCCGTCCGTGTCTATTATGAAGATACCGACAGTGGCGGGGTTGTTTATTACGCTAATTATCTGAAGTTTATGGAGCGTGCCCGCAGCGAATGGTTGCGTAGCTTGGGCGTGGAGCAAGATGAACTGATAGCCAGGGATAGTGTGATTTTTGCCGTGCGATCTGCGCAAATGGAGTTTCTCAGCCCAGGGCGGTTTAATGATTTGTTGCATGTCAGCGCAAGGGTAATATGGCGTGGCCGCGCCAGCCTGACTTTTGAGCAAAAAATATCGCGTGCAGATCAAGGCGAATCTCCGCTATGCATAGGGAGTATCAAAATCGCCTGCCTCAATGCCACCACATTGCGCCCGTGCCCCATCCCTGGTTATATCCTTGAAAAAATTCCCTACGGAGATGTTCAGTGACGGCTGATTTGTCGATTCTTCACCTTATATTAAACGCCAGCCTGCTGGTGCAGCTTGTGATGGCGTTATTGCTGGTGGTTTCAATGGTCTCCTGGACCCTGATCTTCCGCAAATGGGCATCTCTGAGAGATGCGCGTCAGATGGCAAACGCTTTTGAAGCGCGCTTTTGGTCTGGCAATGATCTCAATAGCCTGTATAAAGAGGCATCTCAGCGGCGAGAGCTGGCCGCAGGCATGGAAGGCATCTTCTGCGCGGGTTTCAAGGAATTTGCCCAGCTGCGCAAACAGGGTGGTGCTGAGCCGATGGCCGTGCTGGAGGGTGCGCAACGCGCCATGCGGGTAGCGCTGAATCGCGAGATCGACGCCTTGGAGATGAATTTGCCCTTTCTCGCTACGGTGGGCTCTACCAGCCCGTATGTCGGCCTGTTTGGCACTGTCTGGGGAATTATGAACTCCTTCCGCGGGCTGGGTAATGTTCACCAAGCCACGCTTGCGATGGTGGCGCCAGGCATTGCCGAGGCGCTGATCGCCACTGCCATGGGGTTGTTCGCCGCGATTCCGGCAGTGGTTGCCTATAACAGGTACAACAACGACGTGGAGCGGTTGATCAACCGCTACGAAACTTTCCTTGAGGAATTTTCCACGCTGCTGCAACGCCATGCGCATCAAGGAGCGGGCTAAGCCATGGCCCGCAACCGCCAGCGCAACCGAAAGCGCCCCATGGCAGAGATGAACGTGGTGCCCTACATCGACGTAATGCTGGTATTGCTGGTCATCTTCATGATCACCGCACCGCTCCTGACCCAGGGCGTCAAGGTCGACCTGCCCAAGGCGGAGGCCGAAGCCGTCGATAGCGGGGATCAGGAACCGCTGGTGGTGACGGTGGATGCGGCGGGGGAGTATCACCTCAACATCGACAGCACGGGTAAAAGCATCGATGATGACACGCTGAAGCAACGTGTGGCTACGGTGTTGAGCCGTCAGCCCAAAAGACAGGTGCTGGTGCGTGGCGACAAAGACGTCAATTATGGACGGGTGGTCAACGCCATGGTGTTGTTGAAAGGTGCTGGAGTTGAGAGTGTAGGGCTGGTGACCGAGCCTGCGGATAAGCCGGCAAAATGATCGAGGTGGCGTTAAGCAAGGCAACGTTCGATTGCATATGCTGAAAAAAACCACTTTCACCCCTCGCGCCGTGGTGTATGCGATTCTTGTCCATGTTGCGCTCATCGCGTTGCTGGTGGTCAGTCTCGATTGGACGCCCAAGCCCAAGCCCGCGCAACCCGAGGTGGATCCCGTCAAAGCGACGGTGGTGGACGCCGGCCAGCTTCGGGCGGAGCGTGAGGAACGCAAGCAGGTGGAGCAGCGCAAGCAGCAAGAACGGGAAGATCGCCAAAACCGTCTGGAAGAAGAAAAGCACGCAGTTGAGCAGCGACGCGAGAAAGAACAGCAGATTAAGGCGCAGCAGAAGAATCAAGCCGAGGAGCTTGCCCAGCACAAGAAGCTGGAGGTTGAACGCCAAGAAAAATTGAAAAAGCAGCAGGCGGATGAACTTTCCCTCAAGAAAAAACTCGAAGTTGAAAAGCTGAAAAAAGTACAGGAAGCCAGCCGACTCGCCAAAACGAAACAGGAAAAAGAGGCCGACGAAAAAAAGCGCAAGGAAGAAGAGAAGCGCCTTGCCGAGCTGGAGGCTAAGCGTAAGGCGGCGGAAGCCGACAAAAAACACAAGACTGCAGAAGAAAGGCATCGTCGCGACGCGGAAGAGCGCGCCTTGCAGGAGCAGCTTGATGCCGAGCAGCAGCGTCAGAACGCCGACAAAGAACGGCAGGCAAAGGCCGCTGAAGGCAAATACCAGGGGCTGATCCAGCAAAAAGTCAAACGTAACTGGTTGCGCCCGCAAAACACGCGCGATGGCATGAAGTGTACGGTGCTGGTGCGTCTCGCGCCGAGTGGTGAGGTGCTGGTGGCGCGCGTCACGCAGAGCAGTGGCGATGTGGCATTTGACCGTTCAGCAGAAGCCGCCGTGTACAAGGCATCCCCTTTGCCGGTGCCGCAGGATGCAGCAGTATTTGAAGAGAGATTTAGAGAGTTCAATTTTATTTTTAGGCCAGAAGGATGAGTTTCGTGTCTCCCAGATTTGCCCCGTTGTTGCTAGTGTTCTGCCTGTGCGCCATGGTGCTGTCTACTCCTGTGCGTGCCGCGCTCACTATTGAAATCACTGGCGGCGCGGAAGGCGCGCAACCCATCGCTATCGTTCCCTTTGGGTGGGAGGGTGCAACCGCACCGCCCGAAGATATTGCCGGCATTATCTCCGCTGATCTGCACCGCAGCGGTGAGTTCGCCCCCTTGCCGGAAAAAAGCATGGCGTCCCGGCCCCATGAAGGCTCGCAGGTCAACTTTGCCGACTGGCGTGCGGCAGGCGCGCCAAATCTGGTGATTGGCAAGCTGCGAGCCTCCGGTAACGGTTATGTTGCACAGTTTCAACTCTTTGACGTCTTCAAGGGTGAACAACTGGCGGGATACAGTATTGCTTCAAGTGAACAGGATCTGCGTCGCACTGCGCATCAAATCAGTGACATTATCTATGAAAAACTCACCGGTCAACCCGGCGCCTTTGCGACGCGCATCGCCTACGTCACCGAGGTGCGTGGCGCCAACGCCAAGAGCCGCTATTCACTTTGGGTGGCGGATGCCGATGGCTATAACCCTGTGGCTATCCTGAATTCAGCACAGCCCCTCATGTCGCCGGCATGGTCGCCGGACGGCGCACGGCTCGCGTATGTCTCGTTTGAACGGCGCCGCCCCGAGGTTTATGTGCAGGAGATAGCTACCCGCCACCGCGAGCTGGTGGCGTCGTACCCTGGAATTAACAGCGCACCGGCCTGGTCGCCGGATGGCACCCGTCTGGCGCTTACCCTTTCAAAGGACGGCAGCCCGGATGTTTACATCCTGAGCCTGAGAAATAAATCACTGCTGCGCGTTACCGATAGCCCCGCAATTGATACCGAGCCATCTTGGTCACCCGATGGTAAAAGCCTGGTGTTTACATCGGACAGAGGAGGGCGTCCACAGTTGTATCGCGTATCCGCGGCTGGCGGCAAGCCCCAGCGCCTGACTTTCGAGGGTGACTATAATGCACACGGCGTATTTTCACCCGATGGACGTTCCTTGGTGATGGTGACGGGAGAGAGCAACCGATTCCGTATTGCTGTACAGGATTTGAGTTCAGGCGCACAGCGGATCGTGACCGATACCCGCCTGGATGAGTCGCCGAGTTTCGCGCCGAATGGTGCTATAATTGCGTATGCTACCGAGGTGAATAACCGGGGGGTGCTGGCGATGGTGTCGGTTGACGGCCGGGTGCGTCAACGTGTCACCCAGACGGAAGGCAACGCCAGGGAACCCGCGTGGGGTCCGCGAACCAACCGTCCCAAGCCATAATTTTTCATAAGCAAAACCCAAAAAGGAGTGAATAATGAAGATGTATGCAAAACTGTTGGTGAGCATTGTGCCTGTTATGTTAATTGTGGGTTGCACCACAACTCCTAAAGTGGCGGAAAAGTCTGCGCCTGTTGAAGAGCGTGCGGCACCGGTTGCCAACGCCCCTTCGGCTGCAACCCCTGCTCCTGCAAATTCTTCCGGTGTTGAAGTGCTTGCCGCGCCCGACAAAGGCGGATTCAAGGGCGATCCGCTCAACGACCCGGCCAGCCTGCTCTCAAAACGCGTTGTCTATTTTGAATTTGACAGCAGCGAGATCAAAGACGATGCGCGTCCAGTCATTGAGGCCCATGCCGCCTACCTGGCGGAGCGCCCCAAGATGTCGATCACCCTCGAAGGTCACGCCGATGAGCGCGGCTCGCGTGAATACAATCTGGCATTGGGGGAGCGTCGTGCAAAGGCAGTGCAGCAGCTCATGCAGCTCAAGGGCGTGTCCTCGAAGCAGTTGGATGTTGTCAGTTTCGGTGAGGAGCACCCGATAGCCCTCGGTCATGGTGATTCTGACTGGTCGCAAAATCGCCGTGTCGAACTGGTATACCCTAAGTAAGGCTTTTTTGTGACGCGACGGCTTGCACTCCCCCGGTATATCGCAGGGTTAGTCTGTTTTGGTCTGGCCTCAACCGGACTGGCGGCACCGCAGGGTGCTGCAAGCGCGCCGGTTATTTCAGCGCCGTCTCCTGTTTCATCCCTTGAGGCGCGCGTCACAAAACTGGAACAATTGCTGGAAAGCCAGACGCTGGTGGAGATGCTAATGCGTCTGGAACGGCTGCAAGCAGACGTCCAGCGTCTGCATGGCGATGCCGAAGTGCAGGGGCACGACATCGAAAGCCTGAAACGGCGCCAGCGTGATTTGTCCCAGGATATCGACCGCCGCCTGCGCCAGATAGAGCAGGCGGTGGCTGCCGCCAAGGAGGCGCCTCCCGCGCAAACACCGCAACCGCCCGTGACGGCGCCGCCAGCCGCATTATCAACTCCTCCCGATGCAACGGCGAAACCGGATGTGTCGCGCGAGCAGGTGATGTATCAGCGTGCCCTCGATGGATTGAAGGCGAGCCGTTATGATCAGGCCATCAGCGATTTTCAGGCCTTTCTGACCAGTTACCCCAAGAGCGAATATGCTGCCAATGCGCAATATTGGTTGGGAGAGGCCAATTATGTAACGCGCCGTTTTGAAACGGCCGCGACACATTTTAAAAAAATCATCGACAGCTATCCTGCCAGCACCAAGCTGACAGACGCCACGCTCAAGCTCGGGTTTGCCTATTATGAACTGGGTGACCGGGAGCAGGCGCGCAAGACGCTTAATGACGTGGCGGCACGCTATCCCGGCACAACTGCGGCGCGTCTGGCCACGGAGCGTTTGCAAAAGATGAAGAGTGAGAGCAGATAGCTTTGAGTTTGCGCATTACCGAGATCTTTTATTCCTTGCAAGGCGAGACACGCACGGTGGGTTTGCCTACGGTATTTGTGCGCCTTACCGGCTGTCCGCTGCGTTGCCGGTATTGTGATACGGCGTATGCCTTTCAGGGTGGGCAAACGATGCCGCTGCCGGAGATTCTCGCGCAAGTTGCGGCTTACCAGCCGCGCCATGTGACGGTGACCGGTGGCGAACCCTTGGCGCAAAAGGCCTGCCATGATCTGCTTACGGCGTTATGTGACGCAGGCTACGAAGTGTCGCTGGAAACCAGCGGTGCGCTGGATGTCTCCGCAGTTGATCCGCGTGTGGTTAAAGTCGTTGACCTCAAGACTCCAGGTTCCGGTGAGATGGATAAGAATCGTTACAGCAATATAGAGCACCTGAATACGCAGGATCAGGTTAAGTTCGTGTTGTGTGACAGGGCCGATTACGAATGGGCAAAGGGTATTCTGGCGCAGCATGATCTGCCTGCCCGTTGCGAGGTATTGTTTTCGCCCAGCCACCAGCAATTGTCTGCCACCGATGTGGCGGACTGGATGTTGGCGGATCGCCTGCCGGTGCGTTTGCAAATTCAGTTGCATAAACACCTGTGGGGCGATGCGCGGGGTAAATAAGTGATCGGGGCGTCCTGTAAAAAGGCCGTGGTATTGGTGTCCGGCGGCCTCGATTCGGCAACCACTTTGGCGCTTGCCATAGAACAAGGCTTCAGTTGCCATGCCTTGAGCTTTGATTACGGCCAGCGCCATCGCTCCGAGCTTGCCGCCGCGGACCGCATTTCAGAGGCTTTGGGGGCCACCGAATACAAGGTCATCAAACTTGATCTGGGTGGTATCGGCGGCTCTGCGCTTACTGACCTGTCGATTCCCGTGCCGGACCAGCCCACCCAGGGTATCCCCGTTACCTACGTCCCCGCGCGCAATACCATCTTCCTGGCGCTGGCGCTGGGATGGGCAGAAGTACTGGGCGCGCGTGATATATTCATCGGCGTGAACGCGGTGGATTACTCCGGTTACCCGGACTGCCGCCCGGAGTTCATCGCGGCCTTCGAGCAGCTTGCCAACCTGGCAACACGCGCCGGTGTTGAGGGCGAGCACGTTGCCATACGCACACCCTTGATTTCTCTAAGCAAGGCGCAAATTATCCGTGAAGGGGTACGGCTGGGTGTGGATTATGCCCTCACGGTATCCTGTTACAGCGCCGACGCGCAGGGCCGCGCCTGTGGCGTGTGCGACTCGTGCAGGCTGCGCGCCGCAGGTTTTGAGGCGGCGGGGGTGGTAGACCCCACGATTTATGCCATTTCCAAATCAATAGTGGAATCGTAGGGTGCGTGGGACGCACCCTACATAATTATTGGCGCTTTGAAATAGAAGTCGATTTACATAACTACAACCATCGGGCCCTTCAAATGACAATAGTGAGCAGAAGCGCGCTGGTCGCGTATGCCGCGAGCGAGATGTATGCGCTCGTTGATGACATCAAGACCTACCCGGATTTTTTACCGTGGTGCAAGACCGCCACAATATTGAGCCGTGACGAGGACGAAGTGCGGGCCTCGATCGAACTGGCGCGTGGCGGAATACAAAAATCGTTCACCACCTGTAACCGGCTGCAACACAACAAGATGATCGAGATGCGCCTGGTGGAAGGTCCGTTTCGCCATCTGGAGGGTTTTTGGCGTTTTGATGCCCTGGGCGAGAGAGCATGCAAGGTGTCGCTGGATATGGATTTTGAATTTTCCAACAAGCTGGTTGGCATGGCGATAGGTCCCGTATTCAATCAGATCGTCAACAGCCTGGTGGATGCCTTTTGCGCGCGTGCAGTGGATGTCTATGGGCAGCGCTGAGACGATCCATGTCGAGGTGGCGTATGCCCGCCCTGACGAGCAGATCATTATTCCGCTCGAAATCCATGCCGAGGCGACACTGGAAGAGACAATCAGGCACTCGGGTGTTTTGGAACGCTTTCCTGAGATTGATCTGGGTGTGAATAAGGTGGGCATTTTCGGCAAGCTTGGGAAGTTAAGCGCCAACTTGCGCGCGGGCGACCGAGTGGAAATTTACCGGTCCTTGCTGGCCGATCCTAAAGAGGTGCGCAAACAGCGCGCCGCCCAAGGCAAAAAGATGAAGAAAGGCGGGGGAGAGCTTGAGACCGCCGAGTCTCCCACCGAAGGGTAGCGTGCCGTTACGGCGCGGCTCCTGTCCCCTTTAGGGTGCTTGTATTTATACCCCGGGGGTAGGCTTCGCGCTCGGCCAACCCTCAATCCGAATCAGTTTTTCGTCCTCGAAAAAGAGTGTCACACGCTGCATCTCAGGCTTGTTTTTGCCCACCTGGAGACTGTATACGTAATCCCAGCGGTCGCGGTGAAATGGGTCGGCAAGTAGCGGCGTGCCAAGGATAAAGCTCACCTGACGCTTGCTCATGCCCTCCTTGATCTGCTCGCGCATCTCTGGCGTGATGACATTGCCTTGCTGGACGTCGATTTTGTGAATGCTGCAGGCTGATAAAACCAAGCTGGCAGCGCACAGTACAATAATGAGAATCTTTTGCATTCTGGGCGTCATTGCTTAATAATTTACTCGGGTATTGTTCCCGTGACAACCGGAACTGACAACTAGCAGCCTGTCGGACTTAGGGGGTCGTAGCGAAAAAGCGGGAGAGCGAGGGCAGTTTTTCGCTATTTTGAGGAGAATAGCTGACACTATTTAACGAAAAATAGCGGAAAAATGGACCGCTCTCCCACTTTTGCAGCAGATTCGACCTAAGTCCGACAGGCTGCTAGAACCGGATAAAATAATAACATGGTTCAGACTTGAGGGAGTGGCTAATGGAAAACCCGAATCTTAAAAAGGCGGGACTCAAGGCAACCTTGCCGCGCGTTAAAATCCTGGAGATCCTGGAGAGCAACGCGTTGCGCCACATGAGCGCTGAGGACATGTATAAGGCATTGCTGGAGACGGGGGAAGATGTCGGGTTGGCGACGGTGTACCGGGTGTTGACGCAATTTGAAACGGCGGGACTGGTGTCGCGCCATCACTTCGAGGGCGGACAGTCGGTATTCGAGCTGAATCAGGGTGAGCACCACGATCATATCCTGTGTATCAGTTGCGGCAAGGTCGATGAATTTAGCGATGAAACCATAGAACAGCGGCAACGCGCCATCGCCAAAAAGGCCGGTTATATGATGACCGACCACTCCCTGTATATTTATGGTGTGTGTGCCGAGTGCCAGAAAAAAAAGAGTTGAGGTAGGGGCGGGTTTGTAACCCGGTACTCTACCTCCGATGCCGGTCTCGCTGCCAGAGCACTTCCTGCCCGCCTTCGGCGCGTGCCAGCACACGCGCGATGACGAACAATAGATCCGATAGGCGGTTAAGATAGGCGAGAGCTTCCCCGTTGATTGTTTCGTTGCGCGCCAGGCTTACTACGTGGCGTTCAGCACGTCGGCATACCGTGCGTGCCAGGTGGCACGTAGCCGCGGCAGGGCCGCCGGCGGGCAGGATAAACTCTTTGAGGTAGGGCAGATCGGCGTTGAATGTGTCCAGCGTGGTTTCCAGTCGTGCCACATCATCCGCCGTTATGACATGATGCCCAGGGATGCAAAGCTCTCCACCTAAATTGAATAAATCATGCTGGATATCCGATAGGCAGGCATGCACCGCTTCGGGCAGGCTATGGGCCAACACCATGCCGATCACGCTGTTAAGTTCATCCGCTGTACCATAGGCCTCCACTCGCGGGCAATCCTTTGCTACGCGTGATCCATCGCCCAGGCCTGTGTCGCCCTGATCGCCGGTGCGGGTGTAGATTTTTGAGAGACGGTGCCCCATGTGTTTAGCCTTTTCGTGGTTTGTGGTGATAGTCGGTAGTTGCAGCCATTTTAGATTATAGGGCAGAGCTAACTGTTGAGGTACGCCTTTGATGAGTCCCCGGCAGCGATCCGCTGATTTCGTCGGCCCACTTTATGGCTCCAAGATAAGCATTTCTAATGCGCTCTAAATCGAGACGTCTTGAGAGAGGTTCCCCAAATTATCGGCATTTGTGATGGTTTCATCCTAAAAAAAGCTATTGAACCACAGAGAACGCAAATGCCGGGCAGGACGCCCAAATGCGGTGGGTGCAGGGATGCACAGGAACCGCGAAATTCAGGAGGTTAGCTTAACAAGTACGCCCACCCAGCGGGTGACTCGGCACACCTTGTCAATGTCTTGTTTTTCCTCTGCATTCTCTGCGCGCTCTGCGGTGAATCGCCGTTTTTAGGTTCATGATGCTTTCGGCAGGGATGCTTGGTTGACACAAGGAAAGGCGGGCCGATGGCGGGCCGTTATCGAAAAGCTGACGCCAG
Source organism: Gammaproteobacteria bacterium (assembly GCA_040183005.1). Classification (NCBI taxonomy): domain Bacteria; kingdom Pseudomonadati; phylum Pseudomonadota; class Gammaproteobacteria; species Gammaproteobacteria bacterium. The sequence continues at coordinate 1,106,611 of JAMPIW010000007.1, read as the reverse complement.
TGGCGGCATGACATCCCGCCAGCGTTGAAAACGCTGCGCCAGCGGCGGGTTTTCAGCGGGTACAAAATTGATGGTTGTGCCGGTCTCCGGCCAGGCCGGAGACCCACCCACCAGCAGGAACGCTGTGCCGCGCGCGGTGGCTTCGCATTCGGCGGGGCGGTGGACGGGCAGGCCGCTGAGGTCGGCGAGGCGCTGGCAGAGGCCGTCGAGCGCGGCCAGGCCGCCGCTGATGATGATCTTTTTCGTGGGGGCGTGCATTGTCTCCATCTCGGCCAGATTGGTGTAGAGCAAGAACACGATGCTTTCGACAACGGCGACGATTTTTTCCCAAGGCTCGCCTTCCCCGATGAATCGCGAGACAAAGTCAGGTATCCAGAATGGCGCTCCTAGCCCTGCAATGCCGTTGAGAAACAATGGCGGTGCGCTCTCGTTTGCCAGCCATGCCGCCAATCGGGTTGCCGTATTACGCAATCCCAAAGCCTTGCTGGCCCAATCCAAGGCGCTGCCCGCGCCGTTGATAGTGGCTTCGAGGGTGTAGGTAGTTTGCTGGTCTTCCTGAAAGGCAATGCTGGTCAATAATCTTGGATGCGCGGGTTGTCGGCTGGTGACGCGTTGCACAAAAGCGCCGGTACCCATGTTGATATAGACCGTATCCGGTTGCGGCTGGCCGAAGCCGAACAGGGCGGCGGATTGATCGCCGGTGGCGATGGTGAGCGGGATGGTATGCCCTCCTGCGCGCAGATGGCCGAAGCCGTACCGCGTGGGCACGCAGCGGGGCATGGGAGTACGCGGCACGCCGAACAGCGCTAGTAATCCGTCGTCCCAATCCCGGGTTTTAATGTTCCATAGCAAGGTGCGCGAGGCGTTGGCGGGGTCCGCCAGCAAGGGGCGTTCCTCAAGCAGATGGAACAGAGCGAAGCTCGCCAGTGGCCCGCAGGCGAGGGTGTTATTTTGATGGGCGGCCTGGACGGCAGGCAGGTGATCCAGGCACCAGCGTAATTTGCTTGCGCCATAATGGGCGGACAGAAAAAGCCCGGTGCTTTGATGGATCTTTTCGCTGTCCGCCGAGAATTGTTGCAACCAGGCATGGGCGCGCCGGTCTTGCCAACTGATGACGGGCGAGAGCGCGGCGCCGCTATGTTTGTCCCAGCACACCACGCTGGAGCGTTGCGTTGCCAGTCCTGCCGCGATCACATTTTTGCCACGTTCGCCCAAGTGGTGCATGGTATTGCTAATGGCGGTATGCAGAGAGGTGATCACTTGTGCCGGGTCGTGCTCCGCCCAGCCGTGGTGGGGATGAGTAATGTCGATGGGTTGAAAATCGCTGGCGATAATCCTCCCTTGGCCGTCAAATACCAGAGCGCGGCTCGCATGGCCACCCTGGTCAATGGCGAGATAAAGCGGGTCGTCAGGCGGCGCTGGCGTTGGGTTCATCGAAATGGAAGTCGCCGATGATGTCCAGCGGGTAGCGTTTACCGGCCAGATAATCATCGATGCAACGCATCACCATTGGGCTGCGCAGGCGCGCAGTGTTTTCACATAGTTCGGCGCGTGTCATCCATACCGCGCGCAGGATGCCGGTGTCAAGGGTGCGGGATGGTTCATGGTTGTGGCAGGAGCCACTAAAACACGCGCGCAGGTAGGTGGCGCCGCTGCGTGGGTGTTGCCAGCGGTAGAAGCCGACCAGCGCGGCGGGCCGGAAATGCCAGGCGGTTTCTTCCAGGGTCTCGCGGACAGCGGCCGCGATCAGGCCTTCGCCCTCGTCCAGGTGCCCTGCGGGCTGGTTGTAAACAATCCTGCCCTCGCTTTGCTCCTCAACCATGAGAAAGTGCCCTTCGCGTTCGATTACGGCGGCAACGGTTACGTGGGGTTTCCAGGTCATGTATGAACTCTTTCCATATTTGGTTTTTTCACTTTTCTCATTAACGGCAGTTGAACCTCTTTCCATGAGCCGGGCGCAAGCCCTTCTATAGTCCATTCGCCGATGGCATAACGGATCAGCCGTAGCGTTGGATGGCCAACGGCGGCAGTCATGCGCCGCACCTGGCGGTTGCGCCCTTCGCTGATTTTCAATTCGAGCCATGCAGTAGGAATGGCTGCCCGGTAGCGAATGGGCGGGGTACGCGGCCAGATTTCGGGCTCATCCATCAATCGCGCCTTGGCATGTGCAGTCATGCCATCATTGAGCAGCACACCCCGCTCCAGGGTAACCAGAGCGTCGGTATCAGGAACGCCTTCCACCTGTACCCAATAGGTCTTTTCCATTTTATGGCGCGGGTCTGAGATGCGGTGCTGCAGCTCGCCGTCATTTGTCAGCATCAACAGGCCCTCGCTGTCACGGTCCAGCCGTCCGGCGGGATAGACGCCCGGCACGTCAATATAATCCGCCAGCGTCTTGCGCCCTTCCTGATCGGTGAACTGCGTCAGGACATCATAGGGCTTATTAAACAGGATGATTTTTACCATTTTGTGAATATACCCGATTTACCAGTGCGGTGAGGGTCTGGAATTGTTAAAATGCTTCAAGTTATAAGCTGATCTGCCGTGTTTTTTTGTGATGATGGAGTGTGTATGACCTACGATAAGATTACCGTCCCCGCTAATGGCGAACGGATTACCGTCAATCCGGATTTTTCGCTGAATGTCCCGTCTTGCCCGATTATCCCATTCATCGAAGGGGATGGCATCGGCGTGGATGTCACGCCAGTCATGTGCACAGTGGTCAATGCGGCGGTAGATAAGGCCTATAACGGCGCCAAATCCATCGCTTGGATGGAGGTGTACGCCGGGGACAAAGCGACACAGGTCTACGGCAAGGATGTTTATCTGCCGGATGAGACCATGCGCGCGCTGCGTGAGTATCCCGTCTCCATCAAGGGGCCGCTGGCGACGCCGGTGGGCGGTGGCATCCGCTCCTTGAATGTCGCTCTGCGCCAGGCGCTGGATCTTTATATCTGCCTGCGTCCTGTGCGTTATTTTACCGGCACTCCCAGCCCCGTGAAGGCGCCGGAGAAGGTGGATATGGTGATCTTTCGCGAAAATTCCGAGGATATCTATGCCGGCATCGAGTGGGCGGCGGGTACGCCTGAGGTGAGGAAGGTGATCGATTTTCTGCGCAATGAAATGGGCGTGACAAAAATCCGCTTCCCCGACAGTTCCGCCATCGGTATCAAGCCGGTGTCGCGCGAGGGCACCGAGCGCCTGGTGCGCAAGGCATTACAGTATGCCATCGACAATGGGCGTGACTCTGTGACCCTGGTGCATAAGGGCAATATCATGAAATTCACCGAGGGCGGATTCAAGAGCTGGGGTTATGAGCTGGCTAAAGCTGAGTTCGGCGCGCAGGAGATCGGCAATGGGCCGTGGTGCCGCATGAAAAATCCCAAGACCGGCACTGAGATCCTCGTTAAGGATGTTATCGCCGACGCCTTTCTCCAGGAGATCCTGTTGCGTCCCGAGGATTTCAGCGTGATTGCCACGCTCAACCTCAATGGCGATTACATCTCCGACGCGCTGGCCGCGCAGGTGGGCGGAATCGGCATCGCCCCCGGCGCCAATCTGTCCGATTCCATTGCCATGTTCGAGGCAACGCACGGCACCGCGCCGAAACACGCAGGAAAGAATGATGTCAATCCCAGTTCCGTGATCCTCTCTGCGGAGATGATGCTGCGCCACATGGGCTGGTTTGAAGCGGCGGACCTGGTCAGCAAGGGTGTTGCAGGCGCCATTGCCAGCCATACCGTTACCCACGATCTGGCGCGACTGATGCCGGAAGCAACGCAGGTGAGCTGTTCCGGGTTTGGCGAGGCGGTTATTGCTAATATGTAGCTGACAGGGGCAACCAGGGAGTCTGTTTGCCCCTTGATTTTACCTATTGTCTAGCGCGGCCTGTATGTTCTGCGCATGCTTTCCCTTGGGGCCGTCGGTAATCTCGAACTCGACTTTCTGTCCTTCGCGCAAGCTCTTGTAGCCGTCCATGGAGATTGCCGAGAAGTGGGCAAAGATGTCTTCGCCACCGCCCTCTGGGGCAATAAAGCCATACCCCTTGGCATTGCTGAACCATTTGACAGTACCAGTCGCCATATTATATTACCTCGTGAACCGTGACGGGGTTTGCCGCAGTTTGTGGCAGGTTGACTTCTGGCCCCTATTGTGATTGAAAATACTGTTATAACGATTTTTTTCGGATAGTCAAGCCCTTTATGAGAAAATAGACGAGGGCTTGAACCGCTTTTGTGATGTCCCAATAATGAGACAGCGTACCGGGAAAATTTTTTGGGTTTTGAGTACAATCGGATCGCTATGAAAGAAGGACAACAGGATAATCATGACGATGGGCTGGCGCTGGAGGAGGCGAAGCCGAAGCTCAAGCGCCCGCCCATGTACAAGGTGCTGCTGCTGAACGACGATTACACACCTATGGAATTTGTCGTCCATGTATTGGAGGTCATTTTTGCCATGAGCCGCGATCAGGCTACTCAGGTCATGCTGCATGTGCATACGCGAGGGGTGGGTGTGTGCGGTCTTTTTACGCGTGATATCGCCGAGACCAAGGTGGCCCAGGTGACGCAATTTGCGCAGGAAAACCAGCACCCGTTGAAATGCACCATGGAAGAGGCATAGACTCATGTTCGAGTCCACGGATGGGCGAGGTAGAGTAACGCCAGGAGCGGTTGCCGAGTAGTATTTCATTAAGTCTTCGGACGAGAGGTTAATCCCATGTTAAGCAAGGACCTCGAATTCACGCTTAATATCGCCTTCAGAGAGGCGCGTGAAAAATTGCACGAATTCATGACAGTCGAGCACCTGCTGCTCGCCTTGCTTGATAATCCGGGCGCGGTTGCGGTATTGCGTGCTTGCGGCGCCGATCTCGACAGGTTGAAGAAGGATCTTGCCACCTTTGTGGACGAGAACACCCCTTTACTGCCCTCGCAGGACAAACGCGACACCCAGCCCACACTAGGCTTCCAGCGGGTATTGCAGCGCGCGGTGTTTCATGTGCAATCCTCCGGAAAAAATGAGGTGCAGGCCGCCAACGTGCTGGTTGCCATTTTCGGCGAGCAGGATTCCCAGGCCGTTTACTTCCTCAGTCGGCAGAATGTCACGCGCCTGGACGTTGTGAATTATATCTCCCATGGCATCTCCAAGGTGCATGGGGAGGATGAGGGGGCGCCACACATGCCCTCTAGCGAGGACGAGCCGGGGGCGGAGGCGCCCGCCAAGAGTCCGCTTGAGCTCTATGCCGCCAACCTCAATCAACTGGCTAGGCAGGGCAAGATCGACCCGCTGATTGGCCGCAAGCACGAAATTCAGCGTACTATCCAGATTCTGTGCCGCCGCCGCAAGAATAACCCGCTGTTCGTCGGTGAGGCTGGCGTCGGCAAGACCGCACTGGCCGAAGGGCTGGCGAAGATGATTGTCGATGGCGAGGTGCCGGAGGTGCTGGCCCACAGCACAGTGTATTCGCTGGATCTGGGTGCGCTGCTGGCGGGCACCAAGTATCGCGGTGATTTTGAAAAGCGCCTGAAAGGCGTGGTCAATCAGTTGCAGAAAGAGCCGGGCGCGATCCTGTTCATCGACGAGATTCATACCATCATCGGCGCGGGCGCGGCCTCCGGCGGGGTGATGGATGCCTCCAACCTGATCAAGCCGGTGCTCGCCTCGGGCGCGCTGAAGTGCATCGGTTCAACTACCTACCAGGAATACCGTGGTGTATTTGAGAAGGACCGGGCCTTGGCGCGGCGTTTTCAGAAGATCGACGTGGCCGAACCCACAGTTGATGAGACGGTGCAGATCCTGGAAGGTCTGAAGTCACGTTTTGAAGAGCACCATCATGTTAAATACTCCAAGCAGGCGTTGCGTGTGGCGGCTGAACTGGCGGCGCGTTATATCAACGACCGTTATTTGCCCGACAAAGCGATTGACGTGATCGACGAGGTGGGGGCGAATCAGCACTTGCTGCCTGCCTCCAAGCGCAAAAAAGTAATCGGCGTCAAGGAGATCGAGGACATCGTCGCCAAGATTGCGCGCATCCCGCCCAAGAGCGTTTCCAGTTCTGATAAAGATGTGTTGCGTAATCTGGAGCGTGACCTGAAGATGCTGGTGTTTGGCCAGAACGATGCCATCGAGGCATTGGCCTCAGCAATCAAGATGTCGCGGGCCGGTCTGGGCGATGTGCAAAAACCCATCGGCTCTTTCCTGCTCGCCGGCCCCACCGGCGTGGGTAAGACTGAGGTGACGCGCCAGCTTGCCAAGGTCATGGGGATCGAGCTGATCCGCTTCGACATGTCCGAATACATGGAGCGCCATACCGTGTCGCGCCTGATCGGTGCGCCACCGGGCTACGTGGGTTTTGATCAGGGCGGCCTATTGACTGAGGCGGTCACCAAGCACCCTCATGCGGTCCTGTTGCTGGATGAGATCGAGAAGGCACACCCGGATGTTTTCAACATTCTATTGCAAGTGATGGATCATGGCACACTCACGGACAATAACGGGCGCAAGGCCGATTTCCGTAATGTGATCCTGATCATGACCACCAATGCCGGGGCGGATCAGATGAGCCGCAGTTCCATCGGTTTCGTACATCAGGACCATGCCAGCGACGGCACGGAGGCGATCAAGCGTCTGTTTAGCCCTGAATTCCGCAACCGACTGGACGCCACTATCCAGTTCAAGCCGCTGGACAGCGCCACAATCGCTTTTGTGGTGGACAAGTTCATAATTGAGCTGGAGGCCCAACTGGAAGGTAAAAACGTTACGCTTGAAGTCGACAGTACCGCCCGGAAGTGGTTGGCCGAGCATGGCTATGACGAGAAGATGGGCGCACGGCCGATGGCGCGGATCATTCAGGAGCACATCAAGCGCCCCCTTGCCGAAGAGCTGCTGTTCGGCAAGCTCGCACGCGGCGGGCATATTCGCATCAGCGTGCGCGATGACAAGCTCGCCTTCGCACTGGAAGGCGCGGAGCAATTGCAGGAAAGTTAGTGTTGTAGGGTGGGGTCACCCACCCTGCTCAACCAGGCAGGTATGCGGACTCAGCGGGCGCGGAAAGTGATGCGTCCCTTGCTCAGGTCGTAAGGGGTCATTTCCACTGTAACCTTATCGCCGGTCAGAATGCGGATATAGTTCTTGCGCATTTTTCCCGAGATGTGGGCCGTTACAACATGCCCGTTATCAAGCTGTACCCGGAACATGGTATTGGGCAGGGTTTCCAATATTGTCCCTTCCATTTCAATATGATCTTCTTTTGCCATGCAAATATAGTGCTCTTGATGAATAATCATGGATGCCGGGCCAGGTTCGCCCCGGCTTAATGAATCATTTTGCCTGAATCCGGTATGATTGGCAAAGTTTGTGTTGTAATGCGTGCGTGCAGGGGATGTCAAACAAGGTAAGCAGGGGGCTATGGAATGGTTCAGTGTATGGGCAATGGTGGAAGCGGAAAAATCCTGATGGCGATGGTTGCCGCGTTCGTCTTGGCGTCTGGGATGCTGCTTGCGGGATGCGGCTCCAGTGGAGGCAGTCCAAGTAGCGGGGGCGATACCACCAAGCCTTCCATCATGCTCACCAATCCTGCCAAGGATGCCACTGGCGTACCTGTCGCCGCCGTGCTTTCGGCTTCATTCTCTGAGGCAATGAAGCTCTCGACCATCTCCGATGTCACGTTTATCGTGAACACGGGGAGTGACCAGGTTGCCGGGAAGGTCGGTTTCAGCGCGCTCTCCAACGCCGCGACTTTTACACCCGATATCCCCTTTAAGTACGACACAACCTATACCGTGACGATCAAAGCGGCGTCTGTGACGGATATGTCAAACAATTCGTTGAACGTCAACTCACCGACGGGAGATTATGTCTGGAACTTTACTACCACCCGCTCCGGGTCGGTGGATAGCAGCTTTGGTGGCGGCACAGGCGGCACAGGCAATTCCTCGGTCGCGATCACCCCATTTTCAAATGACGGCTCAAGTGAGGCCAGGGCTATCGCCATCCAGCCGGATGGCATGATCGTCGCCGCTGGCTCGGCCTGGAATGGCCACGACTGGGATTTCGCGCTGGCCCGCTACAGCCGGGATGGCATCCTGGATATGACTTTTGGTCCGAATGGTACCGGTATCATGGTGCTTGATCTTGACGGTGGTAAGCATGATATCGCACATGCCATACAGATCGATTCCAGTGGCAAGATTGTGGTAGCGGGATTTGTTTCCAAAGGCCCCAATGACAACGACTTCGCTCTTGTCCGTTGGAATTCGAACGGCACGCTGGATAAGACCTTCGGAACGAGCAGTAACGGCATCGTAACTACTGATTTCAGTGGGCGGAGTGACGTGGTTTATGCGCTTGCGATTCAGCCGGATGACAAAATTGTCGTGGCGGGTTTTAGCGGTTACCGGGGCACTGCGACAGTTCCCATCTTTTTTGATGCATACCAAGCCAACGCCATCATATTTGGAAGCGGTTTGACTGCAGTCGATTTCGCGCTGGCTCGCTACGACCAATCCGGCAAACTGGATAACAGCTTTGATAATGACGGTAAGGTTACTGCCCGTGTTGGCGATAATGCCAGCATTGCCCGCGCCCTTGCCCTCCAAGCGGACGGCAAGATTGTTGTGGCGGGGTATGCCGACAAGGGCGGCAAGGCCAATTTCGCGCTGGCCCGCTACAATTCGGACGGTAATCTGGATAACGGTTTCGCGGGTGGTGGTACAGTGATTACGCCTATCGCGCCAAGCAATGATAACGGCGCGCTATCTGTGGCCATTCAGCCGGACGGCAAAATCATCGCGGCCGGTACCGTTGAGAATGATTCTGGCGGTTCAGATTTCAGTCTTGCCCGCTATAGTCCGGACGGCAGTCTGGATAGCGGTTTCGCGGGTGATGGCACAGTGATCACATCCGTCGGCGCAAATGGCGGTGCCGTAGCTTTCGCTGTCACCGTTCAGGGGGATGGCAAGATCCTCGCGGCGGGGGTAGCCTCGAACGGCAATGACAGTGATTTTGCAATGACTCGTTATGGTGTGAATGGCTCGCTGGATAACAGTTTTGGATTAGGTGGAAGGGTGATTACACCCGTGCGTTCCCGAGCGGATGTGGCATTTTCTGTGGCGATTCAGTCGACGCCAGATAATAAAATCATCATGGCAGGAAGAAGCTTGCGTCCCACCGGTGTGCTCTATGATTTCGCCCTGGTCCGTTATTGGCCATAAAATTCACATGAGGTAAGTAAAGCGGGCTCAGCCCGCAATCTCATCATGAATCCGGATCAATAATATTCCAGCCCCCTCTGGTCGGCCTCCAGCGGGCGGTACTGACTTTTATAGCGCATCTTGGGCGATTCCTTGATCCAATGCCAAGATAGACCCTTGGCAGGCCCAGGCGCCGGGTTTCCTCGATCTGCCACAGCACGGCTACACCCCCAGGCTGCGTACGGCCGCCACACGGCTTACATGCAGGTCTTCATTGCGTCGCCAGGTACGTTTCTGTGAAATGCGGCGACATACACTTGCACCGGGATGCAGGCGTTGCAACTTTGGCAGTGGGGACGGTAGATGTGCTCGCCGCTGCGCCGGAAGCCGTGATCAATAAGTTGGCTTATGAGCAGTGGCTGGCTAACGAAGCAAAAAAGAGGGCTATGGGATGGATCGTTTTATTGGCAATGGCGGAAGCGGAAAAACCCTGATGGCGATGGTTGTGGTGTTTGCCGTGGCGTCTGGGATGCTGCTTGCGGGATGCGGCTCCAAAGGAGATAGTGCAAGTAGCGGGGCCGATACCACCAAGCCTTCCGTCATGCTCACCAATCCTGCCAAGGATGCCACTGGCGTACCTGTCGCCGCCGTGCTTTCGGCTTCATTTTCCGAGGCAATGAAGGTCTCGACCATCTCCGATGTCACGCTCATCGTAAACGCAGGGAGCGAGCAGGTTGCCGGGAAGGTCGGTTTCAGCGCGCTCTCCAACGCGGTGACTTTTACCCCCGATGCCCCCCTTAAGTACGAAACAACTTATACCGTGACGATCAAAGCGGCATCTGTGACGGATATGTCAAACAATTCTTTGAATGCCAACTCATCGACGGGAGATTATGTCTGGAACTTTACTACCACCCGCTCCGGGTCGGTGGATACCAGCTTTGGTGGCGGTGGTGCAGGTGTCGTGACAACCCAGTTTCCAGCCAACGGTCCGAGTGAGTCCAAAGCTGTTGTTATCCAGGCAGGTGGTAAGATTCTTGTCGCCGGTTCAGCCTGTCATGTAAGTGGCCCTAACTGCTCCAATTGGGATTTTGCACTGGCCCGCTATAACCAGGACGGCACTCTGGATAAGACCTTCGGCATAGATGGTGTCGTGACAACCGATATTGGCAGCGGCCTGCATAATCTGGCGAATGCCATGGCTATCGATTCTGCCGGCAGGATTGTGTTGGCGGGATATGTTGCTAAAAATAACACTGACTATGACTTCGCCCTGGTGCGCTATACGCGGGATGGCTTACTTGATACCGCCTTCGGAGCGAGCGGTATCGAAAATACCAATTTCGGGGAGATTGACGTGGTTTATGCGCTTGCGATTCAGCCGGATGACAAAATTGTCGTGGCGGGTTCAAGTGGGGGTTCGAGTAAGGCGAATTTTGCTCTGGCCCGCTATAAAGATAATGGCAGCCCTGATACCACCTTCGATGGCGATGGTATGGTTATGACGCCTGTAGGCAAAAACGTCAGTGTCGCCCGCGCACTCGCTCTGGTGGAGAAAGGTAAGATCGTTGTGGCGGGGTATGCCGATGACGGCACCAACAAAAACTATGCGCTGGTTCGTTACGATGATACCGGTAAGCTTGATGCTGGGTTTGGCGCCGCCGGCAGCCTATCGCACCAGGCAAGGATAGCGGTGTGCTGTCTGTGGCTATTCAGCCGGACGGCAAAATTCTCGCAGCCGGCAACGTTGTTGTGAATGATACTGGCGGTACGAATTTCAGCCTCGCTCGCTATAACACGGATGGCAGCCTGGATAACGGTTTTGCGGGTGATGGTACAGTGATCACAGCGGTAGGCGCAAATAGCTCTGCTGCGGCGTTCGCTGTTGTTGTCCAGGGGGATGGCAAGATCCTTGCCGCAGGGGTGGCCTCAAATGGTAAGAACGGTGATTTTGCCATGGTTCGCTATCGCGCGAATGGCTCGCCGGATAACAGTTTTGGATTGGGGGGAGGGGTGATTGCGCCCGTGGGTTCCGGGGAGGACATGGCATTTGCGATAGCGATCCAGCCAACACCAGATAACAAGATCATTATGGCGGGCAGAAGCATGAATGCCACCACTGGATTTTATGACTTCGCCTTGGTCCGTTATTGGCCTTGAACGCGCCAGTTGACTGCTTTTTTGGGCGGTTAAAGTGCTGCTGGAGTCAGGGTCGCTGGGGGCAAGTCTTGCGTTTTGCCATTCCCAGCCCGATAGTTTCCTATCCCTGATGAATTATTAGGGTCTGTTGTACCCGCCGGTTTTTTGTGGCGGGTGATGCTTATAAGTACACTTGTTTTGAGATGCCGCTCCACCCTACTGTCTACTGCACTATTAGGCATAATATCGGCGAGGGTCTTTTTATCGAGCACGGCAATGAAGGCGTGTTGCGCTTCGTATAACACGACTTTCAGGCTGCACGCTGCAGCGATCGGACAGGTGTTTCGCTCCAGATCAAAACACTCTGCCAGATTGAAATTCATCTCGGTGTGCCGCACCACGTTGCCAACGACGATTTCCTCGGGTGGCCGCGACAGCGCAATCCCACCACCGCGACCACGGGTGGTCTGGATGAAACCATGGATGGAAAGATTGTGCACCACCTTCACCAGATGATTACGCGAGATTTGATAGACGTCGGCGATTTCGGCGATGGTCGCAGTGCGCCCCGGTACCCGCCCGAGATAGAGCAAGACGCGTAACGAATAATCGGTGTAAAGTGTCAGTTGCATGAAATATTCCCCACATGCTGGCGCTCGATCAGGGGGCGTGGCGCGCGCACTATGCACGAATCATTGACAGCGACGATGCCCATGATGAAAGCCCTTGACCATGTTCCAGCGCAGTGGCCGTTCACGCAGCGTTACTCTTGTTATCGTTTTTCTCATCATCAGTAACTTCCTCTGGAATAGATAACCAAGGACGAGCGCAGCTCTTGGCCTTGAAGTAATCACCTCCCTTGTACAGATCATCATCAGTTCCCCAATGGATTTCCCTATCAAGTTTTTTAAGCAGAGGAATATGCTTGGAAGAATGAATATAGGCTTCTTCAACATGGATGAATACCCAGCGCTCTGGTTTTTGTCTGTCAGGTAAATGAATGGTTTGCTTCATCGCATCCGGCAATGTCTCTTGCCGACAAAGATCGTCATTTTCAACAATCCGGGCTGTTCCGTTGATATGCAGGCCGACAGTGCTGCGGAAGAAATCGATAAAGACCATCCCGATGTGTGGATTCTCAGAGATGTTGCCCAAACTGGCCAAAACACTATTGCCACGGTATTCCGGATACGCTAAGAGATTGTTTTCTATCACGTGAATGAAGCCGGGCAGGCCGGCCCGGAACGAGCAGTCACATTCACCTTTTGCGTCAGAGCTTGCAATAAAAACCATTTCCTGTTGAGTGATGAATTCGCACATAGATGGATTCAGGTAATTCAGCATCTGTTTTTTGTAGAATGCTGCAGCCTTCTTACTGGTGCCGTATATTTCTTGTAACGTGTGCTCGGCATGGGAGCCTGGAATGGTCATGGCGGATTCCTTGTCTTTTTCAAGATCAAGATAGCGGCCACGATCTTACAGATGGCTTACATAATCGTAATAAAATCCCTGTTTCCCCGGTGATGACGTCATCGTGCGAGAAACAGCAAGCCCGGATGCAGCGTAGCGAAATCCGGGGAACAACCGCCATAACATCAGTGACCAGTCCAACAGCCGTGTTTATCTGACACCGTGATCCCGGTATGCTAGCTGCATTTCACGTTATGAAGCAGGATCGATAATATTCCAGTGTCCGCTCTGGTAAGCCTCCAGCGGGCGGTACTGGCTTTTATAGCGCATTTTGGGCGATTCCTTGATCCAATAACCCAGATAGACCCATGACAGGCCGAGGCGTTGGGCTTCCGCGATCTGCCACAATACGGCATACACCCCCAGGCTGCGCGCAGTGTGGTCCGGGTCGAAGAAGGTATAGACCGCCGACAGTCCCTGTTCGAGATGGTCGACTACGGCCACGGCTAGCAACTGGTCATGCACGCGGAACTCATAAAAGGCGGTGTCGATCCGGGGATGTGTGAAAAAAGACAGATAATTCTCCGGGTCGGGGTCGTCCATGCCACCGCCAGGGTGGCGGGTGGCGAGATAGCGCCGGTAGAGCGCGAAGTGCTCCTCACTGCGCGTGGCCGCCACACGACTTACTTGAAGGTCTTCATTGCGTCGCCAGGTGCGTTTCTGTGCGCGGCTGGGTTGAAATGCGGTGACGGGAACCCGCACCGGGATGCAGGCGTTGCAACTTTGGCAGTGGGGGCGGTAGATGTGCTCGCCGCTACGCCGGAAGCCGTGATCAATAAGCTGGCTGTATAGGTGTGCATCAACAGCCACGCGCGGATCGGGAAACAGTGTCGTTGCCGTGTACCCTGGCAAGTAGCTGCAAGGGTGTGGCGTGCCGCTGTATAAGGCCAACGTGCGGGTAGTCATGTCATAGGGGCTCGCATTCAATTCGCCATGGCGCAGCATGGCCCGTTACGTCGCGCCATTGTTTCAATAGCGTGTTGAAATCGGCACGGCTGATATCTTCGGCCCCCAGACTCTGCAAATGGCTGGAGCCTACCTGGCAGTCAATCACGGCATAGCCCCAGCGCTCCAGCTGGCGCACCAGGTGGACAAATGCCACTTTGGAGGCATCCGTGACACGGCTGAACATGGATTCGCCGAAAAATACCCTGCCGATGGCGACACCATAGAGTCCGCCCACCAGCTCATCTCCGCGCCAGGCCTCCACGGAGTGGGCGATACCCAGTTCATGCAAACGGCAATAGGCATCGAGCATCTCATCGGTGATCCATGTGCCCCCGTCGACCGCCATGGATGGCGGAAGTGCCGGAAACGCAGGAGCGGTTTTCCGGCCATGGGTGCGCGGTGCGGCGCAGGCTTGCATCACTTGGCGGAAGGCGGTATCCAGCGTTACATTGAATTCTCTCTTTTTGAGCGTCTTGCGCAGGCTGCGCGATACTTTCAGGTGCGATGGGAAAAGCACAACGCGGGGGTCGGGGGACCACCAGAGGATGGGTTGCCCTTCGTTGTACCAAGGGAAAATGCCGCTGCGGTAGGCAGTGATCAGGCGCGCTGGCGCGAGATCGCCCCCCGCCGCGAGCAGGCCGTTCGGTTCGCGGAAGGCATATTCGACGGGAGGGAATGAATGCGTGCCGTCAGCTGGATTTATCCAGAATAACGTGCTCATGCCAGAATGCCGGTTCGTGGGGCACATTCCCAACCATATGAAGTTAATGTAATTATTTCAATCAACTGGATTTGATCCCGATATCTTGAGACAATTGTAAAAGATGTCATCCCAATCCTCTCAAAAAAATCCCTCCCCCCCTCTTGGTCGTAGCTGGTTTGCTCGCGGCTGGGGCAGCCCTGCAGTCAGGTATGCGCTGCTCATGGTGCTGCTGGCGGTGGTGGGCTATATCGCCTATCTTGATCATACCGTGCGCAGCCAGTTCGAGGGTAATCGGTGGGCGCTGCCGGCGCAGGTTTATGCACGCCCGCTCGAACTTGTCCCTGATGCCCGACTAAGCAGCGCGCAATTCGCGGAAGAGTTGCAGATGCTGGGGTATCGCCAGACCGGGGGTGAAAGGCTCACAGGCAGTTATGCGCGCAATGGGGACGAATTTCGGGTGGTGACGCGCCCCTTTACCTTCGGCGACGGCAGGGAAAATTCGGTTGCCTTGCGGGCGGTATTTTCCGGTGGCCGTCTGGTGAGTCTGCAACACCTGGGCAGCGGCAAGCCCCTGTCGCTGGTGCGTTTCGATCCTGTGCTGATCGGCAAAATCTATCCGGCGCACAACGAGGATCGAGTTTTTGTGCGCCTTAAAGAGGTGCCCGCGCCCCTCATCAAGGGCCTGCTTGCAGTGGAAGACCGCAATTTCCGTGAACATCACGGCGTTGACCCCCTCGCCGTGGCGCGCGCCCTGTGGGTCGATGTGCGGGCGCGGGAGATGGTGCAGGGCGGTAGCACCCTGACCCAGCAGTTGGTGAAGAACTTTTTCCTCAGCAATGAGCGTACCATGACGCGCAAGCTCAAAGAGGCCATCATGTCATGGCAGCTTGAGTGGCATTATGAGAAAGAAGAGATCCTTGAAGCATATTGCAATGAAATCTATCTTGGGCAGTCCGGTAAGCACGCAATACACGGTTTTGGGCGCGCTAGCTGGTTCTATTTCCGCCGCCCGCTGAGCGATCTGCAACTGCCTGAGTTGGCCCTGTTGGTGGGATTGGTGCGCGGGCCGTCTTATTATGACCCGCGCCGTCATCCCGAACGTGCTCTTGCCCGGCGCAATCAGGTGCTGCAAATATTGGCAGGGCAGGGCGGCATTACCGAAGCCCAGGCACGCACCGCGCAGGCCGCACCGCTGGGTGTGACAGCCAAGGCGGCAAGCAGCGCAGCGCTTTCTCCGGCTTTCATAGATCTGGTGCGCCGCCAGTTGCGGCGCGATTATCAGGAGCAAGACCTGAATTCGGCCGGTTTGCAAATCCTTACCACGCTCGACCCGCTGGTGCAAAACGCTGTAACCAGCGCGATTAAAGGCCGTGTTGAAAGTTTGGAAAAACAGCAGCGTTTGCCTGCGGGCAGCCTTGAAGGGGCGGCGATTGTCACCAGCAGTGACGGTGGAGAAGTACTGGCGGTGGCGGGTGGGCGCGATGCCGACTCCACCGGTTTTAACCGGGTGCTGGATGCCCGGCGTCCTATCGGATCGCTGGTCAAACCCGCCGTCTATCTCACTGCACTGGCCGATCCCAAGAAATACACGCTGATCAGCCTGCTCGACGATGGTCCGCTGACGCTCAAGAATCCGGGTGGGAAGCCCTGGAGGCCGTACAATTACGATCGGCAGTTTCATGGCTGGGTGCCTCTCAAAACCGCGTTGGCACGCTCCTACAACCTCGCCACCGTGCGGCTGGGCATGGGCGTTGGCGTAAAAAATGTGCTGCATACGATGGCAAGCCTCGGCGTGAAGGAGAAGCTCAAACCTTATCCATCCGTGTTACTTGGGGCCGCCGAACTGACGCCTTTTGAGGTCACTCAAATGTATCAGACGCTGGCCAGTGGTGGCTTCAACACCCCGTTGCGCGCTATCCGCGAGGTATTGAGCGTGGATGGCAAACCATTGCGGAGCTATGATGTGACCGTCAAGCAGGCCTTCGATCCCGCCCCGGTCTACTTGCTTAATCGCGCACTGCAGGATGTCATGCATAGCGGCACCGGGGTGTCCCTGTACTCGCGCGTGCCGTGGTCATGGTCAGTGGCGGGAAAAACTGGCACCACCGATGATATGCGTGACAGCTGGTTCGCGGGGTTTACCGGCGACCGTCTGGCGGTGGTATGGATGGGTCGTGATGATAACCGTTCGACGGGACTGAGCGGCGCCACCGGCGCATTACAGGCGTGGGGTGATGTCATGGTGCGCATCGGAGCGCAACCGTTGCGCCTGGAGGCGCCAAAAGGCATTGAGTGGGTCTGGATTGATCAGCAGACGCGCTTGCGCAGTATGCAGGGATGTGCGGGCGCTACGCAGATGCCGTTTATGCGCGGCTCGGCCCCTGTAGCGATGGCGCCTTGCTTTGAGAATCCCGCTGCTCCTGCCGATGTTATTGGCGATACACTAAACAATGCGGTAGACAAAGCTGTTGACTGGCTCGACGAGGTATTGCAATGAAAATGAATATGAGTAATCAGATCAAGTCTGCCATGACTGGGGTAGCCGCCGCGTTGTTGCTGGCAGGTTGTGCCTCGCAGATGAGCAAGGATAAGCCCGCCGCTGTTCCCAAAGAGCCGTCTCCCGTTGCCAGGGAGCAGAAAGTCACGCCCACACCTAAAGAAGAAAACGCTAGCCCACCTCCTGCCGCGTCATCCCCTCCGGCATCACACGCGGTTGCGCCGGCAGCCTCTCAGGCGACCAGTCCGGCCGTCGCCGATATGCTCAAGAAGGCGGAACGGCTAGTAAAAGCAAAGAAATTAGGCGCAGCCGTCGCCACGCTGGAAAGGGCGCTGCGCCTGGAACCGAAAAACCCTGTGGTTTGGCATCGCCTGGCATTAGTTCGCCAGCAGCAGGGACGTCTGGCGCAGGCGGCGGATCTGGCGGCCAAATCCAATGCCTTGCTGGGGGAGAACGACCCCCTGCGCGCCCAAAATGATAGCCTTGTCGCCAAAGTGCTCAAGAAATAGTCCAAAATGTCAGGGCGCTGTATGCGCCTTGATGTGTTGCTGTATTTTCTAAATAAATCGTGGCACATGTAGAGTGCGCCCCACGCACTCTACATGTGCGCGCGGCAGCTTTTGGATTCCTCAGAGACCCGCCAACAGGTTATAATATCCCGCTTTGCCTTATTTCCATATAACCGAAAGAAATCATCCATGAGTGACAAAGAACTGCGGGAGCGCGTCAGGCTGTTTGGCAATCTGTTGGGCAATATTCTCCATGCCCAGGCCGGAGAGCGGGTGTTTGTTGCTGTGGAAACCTTGCGTAAAGGCTACCTTACCCTGCACGGCAAGGAAAATGTGCGCAAAAGGCAGCAGCTTGCTGAATTTATCAGTGAACTGGACCCGGAGACGCTGACGCATGTGGTGCGCGCCTTCAGCACCTATTTTAGTCTGGTGAATATCGCAGAAGAGGCTTATCAGCATCGTCAGCGCCGCCTTCAGGTGCGCGCGGGTGGGCCGCTGTGGACGGGGTCGTTTGATGCGACGCTGCGCGAGTTTTACGACCAGGACATCACTGCATCGCAGTTGCAGGCGGTCCTCGAGCGGCTTGCCTATATCCCCGTGATTACCGCACATCCCACGGAATCGAAGCGCCGCACCATCATGGAGGCGTTGCGGCGCATCTTTGTTACCAGTGAACGTCTGGATGACCCGCGTGTAGGCCCCAACGAGCGTGACGAAATCATCGAATTGCTGGAGGACCAGATCCAGATCCTGTGGAAGACCGATGAGGTGCGTATCCATCGGCCTACGGTGCCTGACGAAATCAAAAACGGCATTTACTATTTTCAGGAATGCCTGTTCCAGGCGGTGCCGATTACTTATCGTTACCTGGAAAAGGCCATCAAAAAGACCTATGGCGCCGATCCATCCAATGGCAGGGCGATTGCCGCGCCGAGCTTGCTGCGCTTTGGGTCGTGGATCGGCGGTGATCGGGACGGAAATCCCAACGTCACCCCGGAGACAACGGTGCTTGCGCTACGCCTTCAGGCGCGCGCCATACTGCTGGAATATATCAGCCGGGTAACACAGCTTAGCTATGTTCTGACGCACTCCGTGCTGTTGTGTCAGCCGTCCCTGGCGTTTCTGGCCAGCCTGAAGCGGGATGATCACTTCCTGGACAAGGCCTTGCGCGATGCGCCTACCCGGTTCGCCAATGAGCCTTACCGGCGCAAGCTGTACGTGATGCGTTATCGTCTGGAGGCCAACCTCCTGCTGGTCAAAAAGCGTATCGACAATAAAGAGGCGAATGATCCAGGGACGGGTTATGACTCCGAGGAGGAATTACTCACCGATCTTTATTTGATGCACGATTCTTTGGTCAGTCACGGTGATGCCAGTGTCGCCGAAGGCGATCTTAAGGATTTGATACGGTTGGTGGAGACCTTTGGCTTTTTCCTGATGCATCTGGATGTGCGTCAGGAATCATCGCGCCATACTGCGGCTGTTGCGGAATTGCTGGCTCAGCAGCCGGAAACTGTTAATTATTTTGCGTTGTCCGAAGTGGAACGCATGGCGCTGTTATCTGCGGTTATCGCTGAAGATCGTCCGCTGATGGCCGATGCGAGTGTGTTGAGCCCCGCCACGCTTGAAACCCTGGAGGTGTTCACGGTAATGGCGCGTATGCGCCGTGAAATCAGCCCCAAGGCCTTCGGCAGCTATGTTATTTCAATGACCCATGCCGCCAGCCACATCATGGAAGTGATGCTGCTGGCGCGTCAGGCGGGGCTGGCCGGTTGCAATGATGAGGGGTGGTTCTGCAATATTCATGTCGCACCCCTGTTTGAAACTATCAACGATCTGGCGCATATCGATCAGGTGTTGACGGCGCTACTCGATAATCCCACCTATGCCGCACTGCTCAAGGTATCGGGCAACAAGCAGGAGGTGATGCTGGGATACTCCGATTCCTGCAAGGACGGCGGGATTATAACCTCTTCGTGGTATCTCTACGAGGCGCAGAAAAAGATCACCGCCATCACTGCCTCACGCGGTATCGAGTGCCGCCTTTTCCATGGGCGGGGTGGTACGGTGGGGCGCGGCGGTGGTCCTACGCACGAGTCCATTCTTTCTCAGCCCGCGGGCACGGTGTTCGGCCAGATCAAATTCACCGAGCAGGGCGAGATGATCTCGTACAAGTATAGCAACACGGAAACGGCGGTCTATGAACTTTCCATGGGCATCACCGGTCTCCTCAAGGCGAGCCGCGGACTGATCCAGACGCCTGCTGCAGAGCAACGTGAGCATCTTGATACTATGGCTCAGTTGTCACAGGCCGGAGAGGCAGCCTACCGGAACTTGACGAACCATACCGCCGGTTTTCTCGACTATTTTTATGAGGCCACGCCCGTTAGCGAAATCGGCTTGCTCAACATCGGCTCCCGCCCGTCACACCGTAACAAGGCGGATCGCTCGAAGAATTCAGTGCGCGCGATTGCCTGGGTATTTGGCTGGGGCCAGTCGCGTCACACACTGCCGGCATGGTACGGCATCGGCACTGCGCTGGCGAGCTGGCGAAAAAAAACGCCGGAGCGCTTTTCCCAGCTCCAGTCCATGTACAAGGAATGGCCGTTTTTCCGCGCTATGTTGAGCAATACCCAGATGGCACTGTTCAAGGCGGATATGTCGATCGCACAGGAATATGCAGAGCTGTGCAATGATGAGGATGCGCGGCAGTGCGTCTATAACCTGATCCGCGATGAATATGAACAGACAGTGAGCCAGATTCTGGATGTGGCTGGAATAGAGTCGCTGGTCGAGGAAAATCCTCTACTGGCACTCTCCATGCGCCGCCGCAATCCTTACCTGGATCCGCTTAATCATATCCAGGTGACCCTGCTCAAACGCTACCGCGACACCTCTCTCAGCGACGCGGAACGCGCAGCCTGGCTGGACCCGTTATTGCGTTCCATCAACGCGATTGCTGCGGGTATGCGGAATACGGGGTAAGGCTGCTGGCTATTTCAGAGCGTCAATAGTTATGTAGGGCGCGCCCCACGCACCACAATCATAGGTGCGTGGGGCGCACCCTACGATTCCACTAAGGAACGGAAACGGAAAAATCAAAAGAACGCGGAGGGAAAGTCAGGGACAGGATGGGTGATTGCGCATATGTAGAATACGTGAGTCGCATAGTTATGGGGCGGTCCATCCCATAGATAGGCATTTAAGATAACTGAAAGGAGTTCTTTGGCGTAATTTTTTCCCATGACGGGCGGGGCAGGATGGAATGAAGCAATTTCCATGGCGTGCTCGACAGGAACATCGAGCCGTGCATTGATCACGGAATCAAACCCAATCATGGCTTCGGCAAAGCAATGCTCTTCTATCGTCTGAATAGTGGGCACCTCGTCAGCGAGTGATATAGTGGCAACATGCAGCAAGAATGCACCCGTACCAAGCATAGCGATTCGAGACTTCATGGCTCGCTCCTTCCGCGCCGCTTGTGCGCGAATTTACTGTTTCGCCATCCCTATTTTTTCTAGAATGCTATTGTGTCCGCGCGCTTTTTCATGTCCTTCGAAACCATTTTCACCACGTGACTAATGAACCATATTCAGAACATTTCTTCTGTGACAAAGTTACACAAGACTGGCGCTGGCTACAGTCTTACATCAGCCTGTCATCAAACAGTGATTAAGGTGATATAGGGGAAGGCATGCTCTGGGCTGAGCTTGCCTCCGGCGGGAGGGGAGATATGGTTTTAAATATAATAGGTTGTTAGGTCGCAGCCTGTGTCGCTGCAAGTCAGCACACTTCCTTGATGATACCAATCGCCAAGCACGGTGCGCTGCGCGGTTTTGCCGTCTACCGTAATTTTATGCGTGGCTGGGCGGTGAGTGTGGCCGTGGATCATGCTAATCACACCGTGTTCGCGCAAGGTGTTTTCCACCGCCTGTGGATTTACATCCATGATTTCCTGCGCCTTCTGGCTGGATTTCTCGCGGCTCTGCGCGCGATAATCCATGGCGATGGCGGCGCGCTGTTGCGGGGGTAATGAGAGAAATTGCTGCTGCCGCGCTGGATCACGTACTTGGCTGCGGAAACGCTGGTATTCGATGTCATCGGTACACAGCGTATCGCCGTGCATGAGCAGTGTTGGTTCGCCATACAGATCGATAATGGTGGGGTCGGGAATGATGCGACTGCCGCTGGCCTCCTCAAAACCCTTTGCCATCAAGAAATCCCGGTTACCGTGCATCACATAGACAGGGGTGCCGCTGCCCACCAGATGCCGCAGACCTTCAATGACCGTGCGATATTCGGATACGGAGGCATCATCGCCTATCCACACTTCGAACAAATCGCCGAGAATATACAGCGCATCGGCCTGGGCAGCCTCATTGCGCAGAAACTCTAAAAAAAGGTGGGTAATTTCGGGCCGCTCGGTGCTTAGATGCAGGTCGGAAATAAATAGCGTGCTCATAAAATTGAAGAGGCCTTTTCAGCTATACAGGGAAGGGTGGCCTGCTTTTCTCGGGAAATAAGCAGGGGCGGGATGGAGATCCGCCCCTGCTCAGCCTGACCGGCAACGGCTGTCCCGTCAGGTGATTATTTTGCTTTAGCGGCGCCGACCAGCGAGACCTTTTTGATAACTACGGAAACTTTGGGGACATCGGTAGGGAAGGGGCCGCCAGAACCGGTAGAAACGGCGCGAATCTTGTCCACCACTTCCATACCCTCGACCACTTTGCCGAATACCGCATAACCCCAGCCGCGCGGGTTGGGTGCGCTGTGATTCAGAAAGTCATTATCGACGGTGTTGATGAAAAACTGCGCGGTGGCCGAATGGGGGTCGCCGGTGCGTGCCATGGCAATGGTGCCGCGCATGTTCTGGAGGCCATTGTCGGCTTCGTTGTTAATGGGCGCGCGGACTGGTTTTTGCGCATAGTCTGAGGTGAATCCGCCGCCCTGAATCATGAAGTTGCTGATGACGCGGTGAAAGATGGTGCCGTCGTAAAAGCCGTCCTGCACGTACTTGATGAAATTCTCCACCGATTTTGGGGCCTTGGCGCGGTCCAGTTCCAGCACGATATTGCCCAGGCTGGTTTCCATGAGTACATGTGGATGAGCGTCGGCAACCGGCGCAGCAGTCGTCTGTGCGCTAACCACCATAAGGGTGCCAAGGGTCAGGGATTTCAGCAGGTATTTCATTGCGATATTGATTCCATTGTTGGTTGTAAACAGTGTGCTGCAAGTGTAAATGAGACGCGCGGCAAAACCAAGCCATCAATACCTACTATCAACGATTGTTCCTATGTCCTTTGTTTTTAATCGCATCTTCATAAAGCGGCATAACAATCGGCATCAGTGCTTCGATATCCTGAATCCGCGATTCAGGGGCGGGGTGGGTGCTCAGGAACTGAGGCGGGCCGGAGCC
This sequence comes from Gammaproteobacteria bacterium, assembly GCA_040183005.1. Taxonomy (NCBI): domain Bacteria; kingdom Pseudomonadati; phylum Pseudomonadota; class Gammaproteobacteria; species Gammaproteobacteria bacterium. Next base: position 1,083,738 of record JAMPIW010000007.1, on the reverse strand, counting down.
ATCCGCCGCCAGCATCTTTTTCCACACACTGATGCCAGCACGCGGGTTAAAGCCGGCGCGGGCAGCCAGCTCAAGGCCGATACGGTCAGCTTCCCGTTCATCTTTTCGTGAATGCGGTAAAGTTAGCCCAACCTCTGAGGCTTGTTGCAACACATTGAGCTGCGTGGCATTCATCCCAGTGAAAATAGACAGCCCTGCGAATATGGCTTGTTGCCCGAGTGCCTGGGACATCTGTTCACGCGAGTGTTCACGCAGCGCATGAGCGATTTCATGCCCCATCACGACGGCTATCTCATCGTCCGTAAGTTTGAGTTTGTTGATCAGGCCGCTATAAACCCCAATTTTTCCACCCGGCATGCAAAAAGCGTTGATCTCATCGCTATTGAACAGGCTGATTTCCCATTTCCAGCTTAGTGCGTCGGAACGGAATACGGCAGTTTGAGGTATGATGTTGTTGGCTATTGCAACCAGGCGGTCATATTGTTTTTTATCGCTGTTGAGTGCGCCGCGTGCCGTGGCCTGCTGCTTTAACTGCGCGTATTGGGCGCTTCCGGCACGCTGTGCATCTTCTTCTGAAACGATCATAAACTGTTTGCGGTCAGCGCCCACCGCCCCGGACTGTGTCGTGCTTTCTATGGCGCAGCCGGTCATCATGGCGGCGCCCATGCAGGCGATCAGTAATGTCTTTATATGCATGGTTTGTTTTGTCGTCACTGTATGAAATTCCTTCATATCTATATACCGCATATGCCATGGTGGTTACGATTATAATGGCAATCAGAAGTGTCCGGTAATTTAATTGAATAGATTCAATTGGTTATTGTCTTTCTGCATGCTCATTTGCGTCTCCGCATTTTTAAGTAATTGATCGAGTGGCGTTTTCTCGAAAAGAGTCAGGCTCAAAATCTGTAGGATTGTGTAAAGCGAAGCCTCGGTATTGAGCCGCTTTTTCACGATGGCGACCACGACGTAAACCGCGATGGCGATCCATATTTGCGTCTTGACTGCATTCTCGGTGGTGCCATAGAACCGCTTGATTCGAAGATGCTGTTTGATCCACTTGAAGAATAGCTCGACCTGCCAGCGGCAACGATAAAGCTGAGCGATGGTCAGCGCAGGCAGGTCGAAGTTGTTGGTCAGAAAGACCAGAAACCTGTCGTGTTCGGCATCGTAGAACTTGATGCGTCGCAGGTGCTGCGGGTAATCCTTGCTGGCCTTGCGAGCAGTCAATGCAATGGTCTGGTCGCAGCGCAGTCCAGTGGACTTGTCCACGGTGCGAGAGTAGACGCGACGAAAGAGCAGATTGGATTTGCCACGGATGACAAAGAACGCCTGTGCTTGATGCAGGGTGAACCAGCGAGCGAAGTCGGTGAAGCCACGATCCATGATGTAAAAGCTGCCGGCTTCGGGTATCAGGATATCGAGCACATTGACCTCGTGCATCTTGCCATCGCTGATGTGGATGAAGGTTGGAATGTTGCCGCGCAGGTCGAGCAGCGTATGCATCTTGACGGCAGCTTTGGTGGAGCGGAAGCGTGCCCACGGAAAGACGCTCAAGCACAGGTCGATGGTCGTGGTATCGAGTGCGTAGACCGTCTGTTCCAGTTCGACCGCAAAGCTGTCGCTGGCGTAAAGCTTTCTGGCGGTCTGGATTAAGCTCATCGCGAAATCCGCGTAGATGCGACGGTCGCGTTGCTCGTTGGCATCGGCCAGCGTGCTCTTGGCGATGTTGCCTCGTATGCCCAAGTGATAGAGCTTGGCTTGGTGGGCGCGCAGACAGGTTTCGATGTCGCGCAGGCTTTCGCGGTAAGTCAGCTGCGCGAACGCCATGCAGAGAAATTGATCGAGATGCGAAAAAGTCTTGGTGGGATATTTGGAAGGGTAGCGCTGCACGCAGCGACGGAATGTGTGAAGGGGCAAATGCTCCATGAGTTGTGCGAACACCAACTGGCCTGAATACATGACGGAAACTCCTGGGGGGAAAGCCCCAGTTTCCCAAAAAATTCACGTTCAAGTCGGTGACACCCCTAAACACACACTTTCCTATTCAACATCATCATGTTATATAGCCGTCTTTGCGAAATTGCCGGACACTTCTGAATGGCAATTATAACTTAGAACCCGTTCATGTATGCGCTGCCTGCCCAGATGCAGCGTCGAATCCACGGCAACATTAAAAGTGACCTATGGCCCTTAAAGCAACTATTTTTAAAGCCGAATTGCAAATCGTCGACATGGATCGTAACTATTACCATGATCACGTTCTTACCATCGCCCAGCATTCATCGGAAACCGACGAGCGCATGATGGTGCGCTTATTGGCCTTTGTGCAGCACGCTCACGAGGCATTGGCGTTTGGCAAGGGGTTAAGCGCTGATGATGAGCCCGATCTCTGGCAGAAGGATTTAACCGGCGCCATCGAAACCTGGATAGACGTGGGTTTGCCCGACGAAAAACGGGTTCGCAAAGCCTGTGGCCGCGCCCGGCACGTATTCATTTATAATTATGGCGGGCGTAGCGCCGATATCTGGTGGGATCAAAACAGCAGCAATCTTGGAAGGCTGAAAAATCTCACAGTGATAAACCTGTCAATGGCCGTAAGCCAAGCCTTGGCGAAGTTGGCGCAGCGCAATATGCAGTTGCTATGTACCGTTCAGGATGGGCAGATTTGGCTGGCCGATAAGGACGACACAGTGCAGGTAGACTTGGTTATGTTAAAAACCCCGTAGTCCCATTGACATTGATAAACCGAAAAGATTATGACAAATATTATTGTTGCCGCCTTATACAAATTCGCCAAGCTGCCTGACTACCGGGACATGCAACCTGGCATGCTCGATTTTTGCGTTGCGCAAGGGCTAAAGGGAACGCTTTTGCTTGCCGCGGAAGGCATTAACGGTACCGTCGCGGGCACGCGCTCAGGGATTGATGCCCTGATCTCATTTCTGCGTGCGGATGCACGACTTGCGGACCTGGAACACAAAGAGTCTTATGCCGATGAAATGCCTTTTTACCGGATGAAGGTTCGCCTGAAAAAGGAAATCGTCACGCTGGGTGTGCCGGGCGTTGATCCAAACGAAAAGGTAGGTATCCGCGTCGCCCCGGAAGATTGGAATGCCCTGATCTCCGATTCGGATGTGGTGCTGATTGATACACGCAATGGCTATGAATACGATATTGGCACTTTTCGCGGTGCGATTGACCCCGGCACGGATACGTTCCGTGAGTTTCCGGACTACGTCAGCAAAAACCTCGACCCCGCAAAACATAAAAAAGTCGCCATGTTTTGCACCGGCGGCATTCGCTGTGAAAAAGCCACATCTTTCATGTTGGAGCAGGGATTCGAGGAGGTCTACCACCTGCAAGGCGGTATTCTAAAATATTTGGAAAAGATCCCCGCTGAAAAAAGCCTGTGGCAAGGCGAATGTTTCGTATTTGACCAGCGGGTGGCTGTCGGGCATGGCCTGGCATTGGGTGAATACGAACAATGCCACGCCTGCCGTTATGCCATATCACCCCAAGACAAAGCCTCGCCAAAATACCAGGAGGGCATATCCTGTCCGCACTGTTTCGACTCTCTGACGGAAGAAAAGCGTGTCAGCTCGGCGGAGCGGCAAAAGCAAGTCGAATTGGCACTCAAGCGGGGTACGGTACACATAGGGTCACCGCAGAAAAAGCGAGACCCTTTATTAGGATGAGCAATTTACTGTAATGTGGCGCGCCCATTCCGGCGGTGTTGCGGCATAATCCTCCATCTCCGGTTGTTCGTTAAAAGGATGTTGGAGCAATCTCAACAAGCGGTCTACTTCTGAAAAATCGCGCCCCTGTTCGGCCTTGTTGATGGCAGTCTGCGCCAAATGATTGCGTAAAATGTACTTTGGATTGACCTTGTTCATGCGTGTTTTGCGTTCCGCATCCGAGCCTTGCTCCCTTTGTAAGCGGTCGCGATAAGATGCGCTCCAGGTGTCGAACGCTGTGCGGTCGATGAATTGATCGCGCAACGCAGCGTTTTTCTCTCCGGGTGCCGACTTGAAATGGCTTAAACTGCGGAACAGGTTGGTGTAGTCGGCGTGGCTGGTGTGCATCATGTCCAATAGCGTATTAACCAGCGAAGCATCGTCTTTGCTTGCGTGAGTCAGGCCCAGTTTCTGTCCCATTAATGCCGTATAGCGCTCGGCGTAGGTCGAACGATAGCTTTGAAGGGCTGCTTCCGCATCTTCCGTCGAGATGATCGGCGTCAAGGCCTGTGCCAGGCAGGCGAGATTCCATAGGCCGATTTGTGGCTGCTGATTATAGGCGTAGCGCCCGGCAGGGTCGGAATGGTTACAAATCAGAAGTGTCCGGCAATTTCGCAAAGACGGCTATATAACATGATGATGTTGAATAGGAAAGTGTGTGTTTAGGGGTGTCACCGACTTGAACGTGAATTTTTTGGGAAACTGGGGCTTTCCCCCCAGGAGTTTCCGTCATGTATTCAGGCCAGTTGGTGTTCGCACAACTCATGGAGCATTTGCCCCTTCACACATTCCGTCGCTGCGTGCAGCGCTACCCTTCCAAATATCCCACCAAGACTTTTTCGCATCTCGATCAATTTCTCTGCATGGCGTTCGCGCAGCTGACTTACCGCGAAAGCCTGCGCGACATCGAAACCTGTCTGCGCGCCCACCAAGCCAAGCTCTATCACTTGGGCATACGAGGCAACATCGCCAAGAGCACGCTGGCCGATGCCAACGAGCAACGCGACTGTCGCATCTACGCGGATTTCGCGATGAGCTTAATCCAGACCGCCAGAAAGCTTTACGCCAGCGACAGCTTTGCGGTCGAACTGGAACAGACGGTCTACGCACTCGATACCACGACCATCGACCTGTGCTTGAGCGTCTTTCCGTGGGCACGCTTCCGCTCCACCAAAGCTGCCGTCAAGATGCATACGCTGCTCGACCTGCGCGGCAACATTCCAACCTTCATCCACATCAGCGATGGCAAGATGCACGAGGTCAATGTGCTCGATATCCTGATACCCGAAGCCGGCAGCTTTTACATCATGGATCGTGGCTTCACCGACTTCGCTCGCTGGTTCACCCTGCATCAAGCACAGGCGTTCTTTGTCATCCGTGGCAAATCCAATCTGCTCTTTCGTCGCGTCTACTCTCGCACCGTGGACAAGTCCACTGGACTGCGCTGCGACCAGACCATTGCATTGACTGCTCGCAAGGCCAGCAAGGATTACCCGCAGCACCTGCGACGCATCAAGTTCTACGATGCCGAACACGACAGGTTTCTGGTCTTTCTGACCAACAACTTCGACCTGCCTGCGCTGACCATCGCTCAGCTTTATCGTTGCCGCTGGCAGGTCGAGCTATTCTTCAAGTGGATCAAACAGCATCTTCGAATCAAGCGGTTCTATGGCACCACCGAGAATGCAGTCAAGACGCAAATATGGATCGCCATCGCGGTTTACGTCGTGGTCGCCATCGTGAAAAAGCGGCTCAATACCGAGGCTTCGCTTTACACAATCCTACAGATTTTGAGCCTGACTCTTTTCGAGAAAACGCCACTCGATCAATTACTTAAAAATGCGGAGACGCAAATGAGCATGCAGAAAGACAATAACCAATTGAATCTATTCAATTAAATTACCGGACACTTCTGGTTACAAATATAACCGGGATCGTAATTTTCCATAAAGCCGAACGGGCCATAATCAAAGGTGAGGCCCAGGATAGATATGTTGTCGGTGTTCATGACACCGTGGGAAAATCCCACCGCTTGCCATTGGGCCATCAGGGTTGCGGTGCGTGTTACGACTTCGTTGAGAAAACGTGGGTATTTGTCCGGTGCTTCAGTCAAGCGCGGAAAATGCCTGGCGATGACGTAATCGGCAAGCATGGCAAGAGGCTGGTTCTGTCCGCGATAGAAAAACACTTCAAACGAGCCAAAACGCACGTGCGAGGGCGCGATGCGTGTAACTACCGCAGCGGTTTCAACCTGCTCGCGGTAAACCCTGTGATCGCTGCCCACGATACACAAGGCGCGCGACGTAGGTATGCCCAGACCATGCATGGCCTCCGAACACAAATATTCGCGGATGCTGGAACGCAGCACGGCACGGCCATCGCCATTGCGTGAGTAAGGGGTGCGCCCGGCGCCTTTGAGCTGGACATCCCAGTATTCCCCCGCGCTATTCTTGACTTCACCAAGCAATACCGCGCGCCCATCCCCCAGTTGCGGCACATAGTGGCCAAACTGGTGCCCGGCATAGAGCATCGCCAGTGGCTCGCAACCGGGCAGCAAACGGTTGCCAATGAAATATTCAGCGAAGTCAGCGCGCTGGGTTTCGGCACTGTCCAAGTCAATCAATGGGGCGGCGTTCGCGTTGAAGCTGACCAGATAAGGCTCAGGTAGCGGGGTAGGGTGGAGACGGCTGTGAAATATGTCCGGCAGGCGGGCAAACGTATTGTCAAAATCAAGCTGTTCAAGTTTTCGCATTGCGCAATTGTAACAGGAGAATTATTGTTGAAAGCATCAAATATTTTTTGATGCTTTCGAGAATAATTGAAAACGTTGAAGAAATTAAGACAATGGAGCGGTGAGGTGTTGGCGTTCACTTCATCCAGTACAGCCTTGGCGGGTTAGGCTCGTTGTATTGACGATGGGATGAAGATGCACTGGAATTTTACAATCAGCGCACACTTTGTTTATCTGATCCATTTCGGATGGGTCGGTCTGGCCATCCGCCTTGGCCAGCTGCAACATTGTTTGCACAAACCCCGCCGCCTCTTCGTCCGTTTTGAAGAGATCGGAAAAACGGATCACTTCGCGGATTTTTTTCCATATCTCGCTCAGCAGGGTGGGTGGTGGCTCCTCAAGCTCCCGCCCCAATGAGACCTTCAAATCGGCAGGCAGGTGAGGACACAAGAGTATGTAGCGATATAGAAAAAGCTTCTCCTCCGCATGGAACGAGCCGTCGCGGTGGGCCAGCGCCTTCAAGATGGCGATCTTCTTAACCGCTCTCTCCTGCGCCTCATCGTCAACGTCGCCTAGCCTCTCTTCAAGGCGCTTGATCTTACCGCCCGTTGTTATTTTGTGATAAACATGCGCCGCGCCAGCGCCGACGAGCGCGCCTCCCGCCGCAGCGGCAGCAGTGACGGTTTTATCTAAACCAAGAAAGCCGAACATCGCCATTTCAAATCACCCATCCTACGAACTTAATCTTACCTTAATCTGGGTCTATCCCACATATGACTAATTGCGTCAATTTGTTCCTGCTCTTCGAGATTCTCTACGGAAAGGTCTTTAACAAAGTAATGATCAGCGAGGTTATGTATTTTCACTAGACGTTCCGCTGGTCGCACCACTTCAAACACAACAGACGTAAATAGTTTTTGTAGGTATACGGCTTGTTTCTCGATTCGCTCCGTGTAGGTCTTATGGTGCAGATTGTAGGAAGCCACTAGAAAATCTAATGCAATGTTTCGATACCCGCGGTACGCAGGGGGCTTTTCTGCGCCATAGCCATCAGGGTCTATGTTTGGAAAATAGAATCGGCCTTGCTCAATTAACGCAGATAACCGTACCAGCAATGAGCGCCTTTCTTCGTCCTTATTGTTCTTGGCGCTGTTACGTAGCGCGACTAATAGCTCAACGACAGTCGCATGCCATGCCAACAACTGATTTGCATGCTCGCTTTCGATGGAAAACTTCACATGCCTCCTATCTCTGATGTAGAAGACCGCAAGTGCGATTGAAACAATTAGCGAAATGCACGCCATGACGTTCGAGAACGCGTCAGCCCCTAAGTTCATTTCTCTCCTCCTGTCACAATTTCGATGTACGCAACGTTTTAATTAAGGAACACACCAACGATGAGGCCAGAGCAACAAATTATGGTGTCAAGCAACAAACTATTTTGTCAGGTCTTGCAATGCAACACTCTTTGTGAAATTAACAACAGCAAGAGCAGGGGCTATGCGTTAACGCAAGACCTGACACCAAGCTTTCTGACACCAAGCTTTCTTTGCAGCCATTGTAGCGGAAACCGCCGGATTTCTTCGGCAGGCCTTTCCAGATCATTTTTTCCATCGTACTTCATATCGGCACTCCGTGTGATGTGAAGTACGATGGCGCTTGGTGCCCCCAGAACACTTTATCAACATGCCAATAAAGTCCGTATGTTCGAATCATAGTCTTTGAATCCCATAACCTCGGATCAATCAGTACAGGTACACCGCGCCAGCGCCGCTCGCCGAATTGTCCGCCTGGTTGCCGTTGATGCCAGTGGCGTTGCTGTCCTCATCGACGGCACCCACAGCCAGGGTGTTGCCATCGCCGCTGAGGGCAACGGCGGTTCCGAACAGGTCAGATGCGTTTGTGTTCGAGGCCTTCACATAGGCCTGCTGTGACCAGACCCCAGCGCTGCGCGTGTATACGTACACCGCGCCGGCGTGGATCGCCAAACTGGACCACAGCTGGTTGCCGTTGATGCCGGTGGCGTTGCTGGACTCCCGGTGGGCACCCACCGCCAGGGCGTTGCCATCACTGCTGAGGGCAACGGCAAAGCCGAACTCGCCACCAGTTGGGCTTGTGATCGATGCCTTCACATAGGCCTGCTGTGACCAAGCCCCGGCGCTGCGTGTGTAAACGTACACCGCGCCCGCATCGCTCGCCGAATTGTCCAAATGGTTACCGTTGATGCCGGTGGCGTTGCTGTCCTCCCGGTGGGCACCCACAGCCAGGGTGTTGCCATCGCCGCTGAGGGCAACAGCGAAGCCGAACATATCGCCGAGCACGGTATATGCGTTTGTGTCCGAGGCCTTCACATAGGCCTGCTGTGACCAAATCCCAGCGCTGCGCGTGTAGACATACACCGCACCGGCTTCGCTCACCGAATTGTCAGCCTGGTTGCCATTGATGCCGGTGGCGTTGCTGTCCTCAAAGGGGGCACCCACCGCCAGGGTGTTGCCATCGCCACTGAGGGCAACGGCGCGTCCGAAATCGTCACCTGCGTTTGTGTTCGATGCCTTCACATAGGCCTGCTGTGGCCAGACCCCGGCGCTGCGCGTGTAGACATACACCGCGCCGGCGTCAGTCGCCGAATTATCCGCTTGGTTGCCATTGATGCCGGTGGCGTTGCTGTCCTCAAAGGGGGCACCCACCGCCAGGGTGTTGCCATCACTGCTGAGGGCAACGGCGGTTTCGAACCAGTCAGTTAAGTTTGCGTTCGATGCCTGCGCATAGCCCGAAGATGACCAAACCCCAGCGCTGCGCGTGTATACGTTCACCTGGCCGCTGGATCCCGCCGCAGGGGCACCCACCGCCAAGGTGTTGCCATCGCTGCTGAGGGCAACGGCGTATCCGAAGAAGCTAACACTTGTACCCGAGCCCTTCACATAGGCCTGCTGTAACCAGACCCCCGCACTGCGCGTGTATACGTACACCGCGCCGGCGAAGCTCGCCGAATTATCCGCCTGGTTGCCGTTGATGAGTTCGGCGTTGCTGTCCTCACGGTAGGCAGCCACCGCCAGGGTGTTGCCATCGATGCTGAGGGCAACGGCGGTTCCGAACCAGTCACCTGCGTTTGTGTTCGAGGCTTTGAAATAACCGATGGACTGGGTCAGGCCGACGGACACATATACCGCAGGGGAGGCCGTGCAGCCCGCGCTGTTGCAGGCCTGCACAAAGTAAGAGGCATTGACGCGGCGATACAGCACGATGCCGTGGTTATAACTGGTGGCGGTCAGGTCAGCGCCGACCTGGCTATAGCCAGAGACACCGTCGGGGTTCTCGAACACGCGATAATAGGTAGTGCCGCTGATAGCGGACCACGCGAACTGGAGTTGTTTGATGCCGAACCCGAGCGTGACGGTGGGTGCCGCCGGTGCCGCGAGCACGCAGCTCACGCTGACATTGGTGACATTCGCCGCAAGTGTGCCGGCGCCATTCAATACGGTGCAGCTCTGACTAACTGGCTGGGTCGCAACCGTCACGTTATACGCAGTGCCAGCGGCGAAGGCCGTACTAAAGATGAAGGCGCCATTGGAGCTGAGAGCGAGATCGTTACCGCCGTTGTTGCGCAGCACGAGCGAACCTTGCAGGCCAGACACACTGCCGCCGACGGTGGTGGGGTTGCTGGTGTCGACCACTCCTACCGCAATGGTCGTAAAGCTCCAGGAATAGTTCGCCGCCAACGCATTACCGGCCGCATCCTGCGCGCCGGTGGTGATCGTCGCGGTATAGGTCGCGCTATTGGCAAGTGCGGCCGTGGGTGAGAAGATGGCGGTGTTGCCGGTGTAACTGACTGTGCCGGAGACGGCCCCGCTGGGGCCGGTGAGCGTGAAGGTGCTGGTGCTGATGGTCGAGGCATTCATGGCCTCGGAGAAGGTGGCGGATACAGTGGGGTTTACGGTGATCTCCGTCGCGCCGTTGGTCGGGGTTATGGAAGCCAGGGTGGGTGGTGTGATGTCACCGCCGCCACCATTGCCGCCAGGATCAGACCCTCCACCCCCCGCCCCCGCAAGCGGCCAAGGCGAGTATCGAGGCCAGCGTGAGCGCGGGGGTGAGGGAGCGAAAGAGTAAGCGGATCATGGGCGGGCCTTTCTCAGTTGTTTGTGCCGGGGGGCATTGGGTGTGCCTGGTGTTCGGCAAAGACCGCATACATCGCGCCGGCCGGGATTTACGCATCACCCGTGCGCTATGTGTATCGGCCCGCAGGGCGGGAACTTTAGAGAGGTGTTGTTTTTTTGAAGGTGAGACTGGCGGAAGCGTTATAGCGAACAGCCGCTGGGTTCCACCCACCATCTGCTCATCCTGCAAACGGGTGCGGGAATTATCCTAAGCCGGAACCAAGAACCAAGCAGGTGATGAGCGAATTTGAGGCAACAGAAAACACTCGGTTGTGCGAGTAAATTTGGACGATCCACCGATTCACGTCCGCCCAATTTGTTCCTGCGCAATGCAGGTGTATTTGATGAAACCCTTGTGGGTTCAGGCCATAGCGGCAATGTTAATGTTGGCGTGTCTGGATGGCTGTCGCACTAAATTCTGCTCAAAAAATGCTCTATAATGCCCATCAATCTTGAGGTGAACGCGAATCGAGGAAATGCATATGCCGACGAAGAAATCACAACCCAACAACGATAAGCTGGACCGGATTGTAGCCGAGGCCCAGCGCAACAAGACACAGCGGGAGTTGGGCTATCGGGAGAAATCGCTCAAGCTTTACCCTTGGATATGTGGGCGGTGCATGCGCGAGTTCAGCCGGGAAAATCTTCGTGAGCTCACTGTCCATCACCGGGATCACAACCACGACAATAATCCATCCGATGGCAGTAACTGGGAGTTGCTGTGCATTTATTGTCACGACAATGAACACTCGCGGTATCTGGAAGCCGCTGGGCAGGGGGCGGTGACCCCAGGAGGAATGCAAGAGACCTCAGCCCAATTCAAGCCGTTCGCCGATCTCAAGGCGCTGTTGAAGAAGTAAAGGGTGGCCGTTCGCAGTACCTGCTATGCCACTCTGCCGTAGGGCGGGGAGGGTGGCTGATCGTGGTCGGCAGCTCTGCCTGTTTGGATCATCCGCAGCATGTGCAAGGCCTCCCGTGCGCTGTGTGACACATTCATTGGGTTTGTGGAAACCCCGGCGACTTGCCCGCTGGGGTCGATAATGAAGGTGGCATACTCGGCCATGCCCTCTTCCCCGGAGAGCACCCCAAAGCGTCTGGCGAGCTGGCGCGTGGCATCGCCGATGAGGGGGAAGCCGATTTTTCCCAGGCCGTTGGTGGTCCAGGCGCGATGCGCATAAACGCTGTCCACGCTTGCGCCGAGCAATATTGCGTCGCTTTCCGTGAATTGCCTGACCAGATCGTGGTAGGCGCGGATGTTCATAAGGCAGGTGAAGGTGAAGTCCCACTGCCAGAAAAACAGCACCTTCCATCGGCTGCGCTGTTCGCCCAGGTTGATGATGCGATAGTCGCCATGGGGCGTAAGGGCTTCGACGTCGATGGCAGGGATGGTTTGTCCGATGGTTAGCATGGCCGTGTCTCCTTCGTGGCGGTTTAATAATGGGCTTCGTCAGAATCAATTTTCCGTTGCTGGTGAGGCGCAGGTGGTGTTCCTTGCTTGCTTGTTCGATTTAGCTACCATCAATTGAGAATGATTATCATTTGCAATTGATGGTAATGTCAAGTAGCCGGGATGGATTTTTCTGATTTTGTCTTTCTTGATGGGGTGAATTAGACTCTGATTGCGAGCGCGAGGGTGTTGCTGGTGATTGATCTGTTTGTTGAACGCGGGCAGTTAAAACGGAGAGTGGGATGATCCGCTTACGTTCCTGCCGCCAGACTGAAGTGAGGTGAGGCATGAATGCGATTGTAATTGAGCATGTAAAGGTGGACGATCTGCCCCAGGATTGGCGCGAGCGGTTGCACGCAAAGAGCAATGCGCGGGTGACTGTGCGCATCGAGGAAGAGGCGGAGCAGACTGCCGCGAATCAGGCAGAACCCTTTGTCACCAACGATCCTGCATTCGGCATTTGGCGTGATCGCGAAGACATGGCGGACGTGGACGCTTATCTGCACAAGCTGCGCGCGCCACGCTTCTCACGCGAACAGGAGCCGTAAATGCTGGTGGATACCGATGTATTGATCTGGCATCTGCGCGGCCTACCACAAGCAACACGGCGGCTCGATCAGTTGCCGAACCTGACCATTTCAGCGGTCACGTGGCTTGAGTTGTTGCAGGGCTTTCGCAGCAAAGCGGAGATGGCCGCAGTGCAAAAAAGTTTCGAGATGCGCAGAACGCAACGCCTGCCGCTGACACCTGCAATTACCGAACGCGCGACCGCCTTGATGGAGGCATTGTCTTTGAGTGACGGATTGCAGTTGGGTGATGCGCTCATCGCCGCCACCGCGTTGGAACATAATCTCATCTTACTCACCGGCAACATCAAGCATTTCGTGCCTATCGAGTCACTCAAAATCGAGCGCTTTGAACGGTGAGCGAGCGCAGCGTTGTATGTGCGAACAACCCACAAGAGCGGTTATCGTCGCCAACACATGGCCAATCCACCAGATGGGTGCCCACGAGTCCGTGCAAAAGTCGCTTGCTCTAATCCCAATATTACAATGTGATTTTTCCGCTTTTGCCTTTCCCGGTTGGGTGAATTAGACTCTCAAATCAACTAAAAACACCGACATAGCTTTAAAAGAGGAATTCATGATCAAAGTAGCCATTACCGGCGCGGCAGGGCGTATGGGGCGCAGTCTTATCGAGGCCTGCCAGCAGAATTCCGGGTTTTGTTTGGCGGTAGCGCTTGAGCGCCCTGGCAGCTCAGTGATCGGGGTGGATGCGGGTGAGATGGCGGGTATCGGTAAGCTGGGGGTGCCGGTGACTGATGATTTAAACGCGTCGACAGGTGATTTCGATGTGTTGATCGATTTTACCCGGCCCGAGGTTACGCTGGCTAATCTCAAGATATGCCGCACCGCAGGGCGGCGCATGGTGATCGGTACCACTGGATTTACTCCCGAGCAGCGTCAGCAGATACTCGATGCGGCTAATGATGTCGCGATTGTTATGGCGCCGAACATGAGTGTGGGTGTTAATCTGTGCTTCAAACTGCTGGAAATGGCGGCGCAGGTGCTGGGCGATGAGGTGGATATCGAAATCATCGAGGCTCATCATCGTCATAAAGTGGATGCCCCCTCCGGTACAGCATTGCGCATGGGTGAGGTGGTGGCCAATGCATTAGGCCGTGATCTCAAATCGTGTGCAGTTTACGGGCGCGAGGGCGTTACTGGTGAGCGCGATCGCAAGACCATCGGATTTGCCACCGTGCGAGCGGGGGATATTGTAGGTGATCACACCGTGCTGTTCGCCGGGCTGGGCGAGCGGGTGGAGATTACACATAAGGCCTCCAGCCGCATGACCTTCGCCAATGGCGCCGTCCGTGCCGCAGGCTGGTTGGTGCAGCAGGAGCGCGGACTGTTTGATATGCAGGATGTATTGGGATTGAGATAGTCCTACTGTGTCACAAAGCGCTGAGGGGCGCATTGCGGCGTTAAAATCAGGCTCAAAATGCTCATTTACTCCGTGTAAACTCCGCTTTTTCGCCCGATTTTGCCTTGCACTGCATCCCCTGATCGCGTTGTGACACAGTAGGATAGTTGATGGCCATGTTGTGAGGCGGGAAAAACGCGATGAAGCAAGAAGGCGGCAATCAGCAGGATTTCGAGCAGTGGCGTCAGAAGTATTATGATTCCCTGGAGAAGCTTGAGCAAAAGCAGGAGCAGTGGGAAGGTTTGGAAAAAACCCTGCGCCGCTGCATCTCCCGTTTGGCACTGGCGGCTGACGGTATCCATCCCGAGATTGATGTTCAGCTGGAGAGTCTACGCAAGGCGATCCGGGATGGCGTGGGTGCCGTGGGATTACAGGATCGTATCGAAGGGATCTCCCAAGCGTTGCTAAAGCTGGATCAGCGACCGGCGCCAAAGCCAGCACCCACGGAAACGGCGGCTGTGGAAAACCGCGCTGAAACGGCGCCGGGATTTTTGGGGAAATTGCTGGGTGGGCTTTCCTCAAAGGGCGCCCGCGAGACGCCGGTGGTTGCGGAAGTTGCTCAACCAAGAGGCATTCCCTCCGATGTTCACGAAGCCCTTGCCCAGCTATTGGAGCGTTTGGCCCTGCAACCCGAGATGACCGAGCAGGTGGAAGTGCTCAAGCAGCAGCTTGGCGAGGACACTGATCCGAGCGCACTTTCGTCATCATTGCAATCAATTGCGGTGCTGGTGGCCGATGCCCTGGATAAGATCCGTAGCGAAAAAAGCGATCTTGAGGCCTTCCTGCTTCAGCTCACCGAGCGTTTGCAGGAAATAGATCAGCGCTTGTCTGATAATGCGATAACGCAGCAGGCGTCGCAGCAAAACCAGCACCAGTTGGATATTGCGGTGCATGCCCAGGTCGAGGGTATCGAGACCACCATGAAAGAGGTCTCCGATATCGGCCAGTTAAAGCAGGTGATTCAGCGGCGTCTGGATGGCATACGCGAGCATATGGACACCTTCCGGCAGGATGAAACGCAGCGTCAGGTTGATTCAAAGCATCAGGTTGATGTGTTGACATCCCGTCTGCGTGACATGGAAAAAGAAATCAGCCGGTTGCACAGCAGGGTGCGCAAGGAGCAGGAAAACGCCCTGCAGGACGCCTTGACGGGCATTCCCAACCGGATGGCCTATGAGAAGCGCGTCGCAGATGAGTACGCACGCTGGCGACGCTACCATGCGCCGCTGTCGATGATCGTTATCGACATTGATCATTTCAAACGCGTTAACGATCTGTATGGGCACCAGGCGGGGGATAAGGTGATCAGGGTCATTGCTCAGGAGCTGTGCAAACACCTGCGTGACGTGGATTTCATGGCCCGCTATGGCGGGGAGGAATTCGTCATCTTGTTGCCGGAGACCAATATTCAAAGCGCCGGTATCGTGGCGGATAAGCTTTGCGCGGGTGTGCGCGGCTGTGAATTCCAGCACAGCGGATCACGCGTGCCCATTACCGTGAGCGGTGGCGTCGCCCAGTTTGGAGGCGTCGACACAGTGGCCCAGGTATTCGAGCGCGCCGATGCAGCGCTGTATCGCAGCAAACATAAAGGGAGAGACCAATGGAGCGTCGAGGAGTAGGGCGCGCCATCGCACTGTGGTTGTTGTCGGCTGTTTTGTTGCTGGCTGTAGGGCTGCACCCTGCGGTGGCCGGTGCGAATGACCAACACCAGTTGGCTTTTAATTTTTTTGGTGATAACGCAGCCAAGCCGCAAGGTTTGGGCGTTATTGTCGCCAGCGATCTTCCTCCTGAAGCGCGCGAGACGCTGAAACTCATCCAGCAGGGTGGGCCATTCCCCTATGGCAAGGACGGCTCGACCTTCGGTAACCGGGAAAGGCGCCTGCCCTCGCGTGAGCGCGGCTATTACAAGGAATATACTGTCAAGACGCCCGGTTCCCGCGACCGTGGCGCCCGGCGCATTATCGCCGGGATGGGTGGTGAGCTTTACTATACAAGTGATCACTACAGCACTTTCAGGCGGATCAAGGAGTAGTTTATGAACGGCTTGTCATTGTTTTTGCGTGATAGTGAAGCTGCCGGGATGTATTTGCTTGATACGGCGATAGCTGTGGTGGATATTGAAAAAGAAGTTGAGCGTTGTGGCTACGCTTTTTTTTACCTGGAAGGAGAGGGCGTCCTTGGCAAAGAGCAATTTCTGGGTCAGATTGCCCGCGCCATGGATTTCCCTGATTATTTCGGCGGTAACTGGGACGCGCTGGAAGACTGTCTCACCGACCTTTCCTGGCGTGAAGCGCCAGGTTACGTGATTTTGTACGATCATTTCGATGTTTTTGCCGAACAGGTCCCGGATCAGTTCGAGACCGCTCTGGAAATTCTGGATGCGTCTGTGGAGTTCTGGCGCACACAGGGCAGGCCGCTGTTTGTAATGTTGCGCGGAAAGGGTGGGCCGGAGTGGGGGTTGAAGCTGCTCAGCTTCTGAGAAGACTGGGTGAATGTCATAGACAGCAAGGGGCCTGGTAAAGTAGAATTCATCCGATTAATAATAGTAATTATTGCAGCGGTGGGAGGGGTTTTAGCCTGGTCTCCCCCCGTTTCGCGCGTCTGATGTGGAGGTAGTTTTGCGGCATCAAGCCCTGTTAGCCCTGGAAGATGGCAGCCTGTTTTGGGGTGAGTCCATTGGTATTGAGGGGCAGTCGACGGGGGAGGTGGTATTCAATACCGCCATCACCGGCTATCAGGAAATTCTCACCGATCCCTCTTATTGTAAACAGATCGTCACTCTCACCTATCCGCACATTGGCAACACCGGCGCCAACAGTGAGGATGAAGAGTCCTCGAAAGTGATGGCCAGCGGCCTGGTAATACGCGATCTGCCGCTGCTGGCGAGCAGTTGGCGCTCTCAGGAGGCACTGGATGCCTACCTGCGCAGACAGCAGGTGGTTGGCATTGCGGGTATCGACACCCGGCGTTTGACGCGCTTGCTTCGTGAAAAGGGCGCCTTGAGCGGCTGCATCATGGCGGGGGATGCCAACGAAGCGGCAGCGCTCGATGCCGCGCGCGCTTTCCCGGGAATGAACGGCCTGGATTTGGCCAAGGTGGTCACTACCGAGGTGCCTTATCGCTGGGAGCGTGGAAGCTGGACTCTAGGCGGCGCATCCGCTATTCCCGAGGCGCGTTTCCATGTGGTGGCCTATGATTATGGCGTCAAGTACAACATACTGCGCATGCTGGTGGATCGCGGATGCCGTGTCACAGTGGTGCCGGCACAGACCCCCGCGTTTGAAGTGCTGGCCATGAAGCCGGACGGTGTGTTTCTCTCCAACGGGCCGGGCGATCCGGCGCCGTGCGATTACGCCATTGCTGCGATTCAGGTGATTGTCGAAACAGGTGTGCCGGTATTTGGTATCTGTCTCGGGCACCAACTGCTGGCCCTGGCCTGCGGCGCAAAAACCCTGAAAATGAAATTTGGCCACCATGGCGCCAACCACCCGGTGCAGGATCTGGCTACCGGGCGGGTGATGATCACCAGCCAGAATCACGGTTTCGCAGTGGACGACGCCAGCCTGCCCCCCACGTTGCGCGCTACGCACCGCTCGCTGTTCGATGGCTCTCTACAGGGCATCCATCACACCGACAGGCCCGTCTTCAGTTTTCAAGGACACCCCGAGGCAAGTCCTGGCCCGCACGATGCTGCACCGCTGTTCGACTACTTTATTGATCTCATGAGAGGTAACAAGTGACAAGTTTCAAGTTGCAAGTTACAAGTAAAAACCACATCGTTTTCCTCTTGCTACTCGTTACTTGACCTTGTAACTGATTTTCTATGCCAAAACGTACTGACATCAAGACGATTTTAATCATCGGCGCCGGACCCATCGTGATCGGTCAGGCTTGCGAGTTCGATTATTCCGGCGCTCAGGCCTGCAAGGCATTGCGCGAGGAAGGTTACCGCGTGGTGTTGATCAACTCCAACCCGGCCACCATCATGACCGATCCGGAGACGGCCGACGCCACCTATATCGAGCCCATCACCTGGCAGGTGGTTGCCCGCATCATTGAAAAGGAACGCCCCGACGCGCTATTGCCCACCATGGGCGGGCAGACTGCTCTCAACTGCGCACTCGACCTAGTGCGCGAGGGCGTGCTGGAAAAATACGGCGTGGAGATGATCGGCGCCTCACGCGACGCCATTGATATGGCCGAAGACCGCGACCGCTTCCGCCACGCCATGCGCGACATCGGCCTCAACAGTGCGCGTGCTGCGATTGCTCACAGCATGGAAGAGGCATTGCAGGTGCAAGCGCAGATCGGCTTCCCCACCATCATCCGTCCCTCGTTCACGATGGGTGGTAGTGGCGGCGGCATCGCCTATAACCGCGAGGAATTTGTCGAGATCTGCGAGCGTGGGCTGGACCTTTCACCGACCAAAGAGCTGCTCATCGAGGAATCGCTGCTCGGCTGGAAGGAGTTCGAGATGGAGGTGGTGCGTGACCGCAAGGACAACTGCATCATCATCTGTTCCATCGAGAACTTCGATCCGATGGGTGTGCATACGGGTGATTCCATCACCGTTGCCCCCGCCCAGACCTTGACTGACAAGGAATATCAGCTGCTGCGCGATGCCTCCATCGCCGTGCTGCGCAAGATCGGCGTCGATACCGGTGGTTCCAATGTGCAGTTCGCCATTAATCCCCACGACGGGCGCATGATCGTCATCGAGATGAACCCGCGCGTATCGCGTTCCTCGGCGCTGGCCTCCAAGGCCACCGGTTTCCCTATCGCCAAGGTGGCAGCCAAGCTCGCGGTGGGTTACACCCTGGATGAGTTGCGCAATGAGATCACTGGCGGCGCCACCCCGGCGTCGTTCGAGCCATCCATCGACTATGTTGTAACCAAAGTGCCGCGTTTCACCTTCGAAAAATTTCCCAAGGCCGACCAGCGCCTCACCACCCAGATGAAGTCGGTGGGCGAGGTGATGGCGATAGGCCGCACCTTCCAGGAATCGCTGCAAAAGGCGCTACGCGGACTGGAGACCGGGGCGGACGGGTTGAACGAAAAACTTGATCTTACCTTTCCGGAGTCCATTGACCGCATCCGTAACGAGCTGCGCACGCCGGGACCGGATCGCATCTGGTTTGTGGGTGACGCCTTCCGTGCCGGCTTGTCCTCTGAGGAGATCCATGAGCTGAGCCAGATTGACCCCTGGTTCCTTGCGCAGATTGAGGATCTAATCAAGGCCGAGGCGGAGGTGCGTGCTTCGGGGCAATCAAGGCTTGATAAGGCGCGTGTCTTCGCGCTCAAGCGCAAGGGTTTTTCCGACCGCCGTCTGGCTGCGCTGCTGGGTGTCAGCGAGAACGAGTTCCGCGCGCGGCGTCATGCGCTGGGCGTGCGTCCGGTATACAAACGTGTGGATTCCTGCGCTGCTGAATTTGCCTCGGCCACGGCGTACATGTATTCCACTTATGAGGAAGAGTGCGAGGCCGCACCCACTTCCCGAGACAAGATCATGGTGCTCGGTGGCGGACCCAACCGCATCGGGCAGGGCATCGAATTTGACTATTGTTGCGTCCACGCCGCGTTCGCCCTGCGCGAGGATGGCTATGAAACCATCATGGTGAACTGCAACCCCGAGACCGTCTCTACCGATTACGACACCTCGGACCGCCTGTACTTCGAGCCGCTTACCTTAGAAGATGTGCTTGAAATCATCGCCGTGGAAAAGCCCAAGGGCGTGATCGTGCAATACGGCGGGCAGACGCCGCTCAAGCTGGCGCGCGCCCTGGAGGCTGCCGGCGCCCCAATAATCGGCACCACGCCGGATTGCATCGACATTGCCGAAGATCGTGAGCGCTTCCAGCAGATGATCAACACGCTGGGGCTGCGCCAGCCGCCGAACCGCACTGCTCGCCATCCCGAGGCGGCAGTGGAGTTGGCAAAGCAGATCGGCTATCCGCTGGTGGTGCGGCCTTCCTATGTATTGGGCGGACGCGCCATGGAGATTGTCTACAACGAAGACGACCTGCGCCGGTACATGCGCGACGCCGTGAAGGTCTCCAACGATTCCCCCGTGCTGCTCGACCGCTTCCTGGATGATGCCACTGAGGTGGATGTGGATGCCATCAGCGACGGGGTGGACGTGCTGATCGGCGGCATCATGGAGCATATCGAGCAGGCCGGCGTGCATTCCGGTGACTCGGCGTGCTCGCTGCCACCCTATAGCCTGGGTGCCGAAATTCAGGATGAGCTGCGCGAACAGATCCGCCAGATGGCCTCCGCGCTCGGCGTGGTGGGTCTGATGAATGTTCAATTCGCCATTCAGGGAGGCAAGGTTTTCGTCCTCGAGGTTAACCCGCGCGCTTCCCGTACCGTCCCTTATGTCTCCAAGGCGACAGGTTTGCCCCTGGCCAAAATCGCAGCGCGCTGTATGGTAGGGCGCAGTCTGGTCAGCCAAGGGGTTACCAAGGAAGTGATTCCAGATTACTATTCCGTCAAAGAGGCGGTGTTCCCATTCATCAAATTCCCTGGCGTCGATCCGATTCTGGGGCCGGAAATGAAATCCACGGGCGAGGTGATGGGCATAGGACGCAGTTTCGCCGAAGCGTTCGCCAAGTCACAGGAGGCGGCGGGCATTACCCTGCCGCGCGGTGGCCGTGCTTTTATCAGCGTGCGTGAGGCCGACAAGCCTCGCGTGGCGGCAGTGGCGCGCGACCTCGTGGCGCTTGGTTTCAAGGTGCTCGCTACCCGCGGCACAGCGAAGATCCTGGAAGGCGAGGGCGTACCTTGCATTAAAGTAAACAAGGTTGCCGAGGGTCGACCTCACATTGTCGATATGATTAAAAACGACGAAATCAGCCTTATTATCAACACTACTGAAGGCAAGCAGGCGATTGCGGATTCCTATGAAATTCGCCGCGCCGCGTTGCAGCACAAGGTCACCCACAGCACCACGCTGGCCGGTGCCTGGGCGACTTGTCTGGCCTTGCAACAGCCGGATGATCGAGCGGTGAATCGTTTACAGGATCTGCATCAGGAATTACTCGGGAGAAATATAACAGCATGAGCAAAGTACCGATGACAGCGAAAGGCGCGCAGCAATTGCGCGAAGAGCTGCAGGAATTGAAGAGCGTTGCAAGGCCGCGCGTTATCCAGGCCATCGCCGAGGCCCGCGCGCACGGTGACCTGAAGGAAAACGCCGAATATGCCGCCGCCAAGGAGCAGCAAAGTTTTATTGAAGGGCGCATCTCCGAAATTGACGGCCAGCTTTCCAACGCCCAGATCATTGATGTTGCGACAGTGAATGCCAATGGCAGGATCGTTTTCGGCACCACGGTGGGCCTGGTGAATGTCAAAACCAGCGACGAAGTGACTTACCAGATTGTGGGTGATCTGGAGGCCGACATCAAGCAAGGCAAGATATCGATCAGCTCTCCCATCGCCCGCGCCCTGATTGGCAAGGAAGAGGGCGACATCGCCGTGGTGCGTGCGCCCGGCGGTGAAATCGAGTATGAGATTGCGGCCGTAAAATATATATGAGCCGCGCGGCGCGTTTTGCACTCGTCGGTGAAAAAATTATGCTGACCCTGTGGGTCGGCGGCCTGTGGGCCATCGGTTACCTGGCCGTGCCGGTGTTGTTTAACATGTTGAATGACCGGCAGCTGGCAGGTGAGCTTGCCGGAAAAATGTTCAGCATCATCAGCATGATAGGTTTGGTGCTCGGTGTTTTATTGCTGATCGGTGCAGTGTACCGGGCGGGTGACAAATGGCTGCGTGCCTGGCGGGTGTGGATGTTGTCCGCCATGCTGGTGTTTATTGCCGTGAGCTTCTTTGTTCTGCAGCCGATGATGCAGGATCTCAAAGCCCATGGTCTGGTTGAAGGCAGCGCCCAGACAGCGAGCTTTGGGCGATTGCACGGCATTTCATCAATACTGTATATGGCGACCAGCCTGCTGGGGTTGGGGCTGGTGATCGCAGGTCCAGGTGGCAGGCGGCCCTCCAGGTATACCCTTTAACGTGATACGGCGAAGAGTAAGCCAAAATGCCCGGTGGGTTTGCGCAATCCACCAGGCACCCTATCTTCAGGTGACGGTGATAAGCGGCTTGTCTTTATTGCGCAGATAAATCAGTGCAATATGGCCGATGCGTTGAATCAGCGTGGCGTGTGTGCTGCTACAGATTTCATCTATCATATGGTCACGGGCGGCGCGGTCGGCAGCGTTCACCCGGATCTTGATTAGCTCATGATGGTTCAGAGCCAGCCCGGTTTCCTTGAGCACGGCCTCCGTCAGACCGGCATTTCCAATGATAATCACCGGCTTTAATTTATGGCCGAGTGTCCGCAAATAACGTTTGTTTTTCTCAGTAAGTGACATATAAAGTATCGATGGCCAAAGATAATAATAAGCGGAGCAGTATATCACAACGCAGAAGCGGCTTCATGGTGGCGCCCAGCCCGATGAATGCCGTAAAGCTTGAGTTGGCAGTCATATGCTGCGTCGGTGTGCTACTGTGGCTGGCGCAGGGGCGAATCACGGCCAACCCGATGGCCCAGCTCCTTCTGATGGGTGGGTATGGGTGCGTAGGGATGGTGTGGATTGTTTTCCGCACGCGGCGTGTGCTGACCAGGGTGCAATCCAATCAATATAATGAACGCCGGAATTATGGCCAGGAGTAAAAGCAGCAGCCGCTGGCTGAAAGAGCATTTTGTTGACGCCTACGTCAAGAAATCGTGGCAGGATGGCTATCGTTCCCGAGCAGCTTATAAGCTGCTCGAAATCAACGAGCGCGACCACATACTGCGGCCAGGGATGACGGTAGTCGACCTGGGAGCGGCGCCGGGGGGCTGGTCGCAAATAGCCGTGAAAGCTGTAGGGGATAAGGGCAAGGTGATTGCCACGGACATCCTGTTGATGGAAGCCCTAGCTGGCGTTGATTTTCTGCAAGGTGATTTTCGTGAGCAGGAGGTATTTGACAAGCTGCTCGAAATGGTCGAAGGCCGTAACGTGGGGCTTGTAATTTCCGATATGGCGCCTAATATAACTGGTATGGCTTCGGTTGATCAGCCGCGTGCGATGTATCTTGCCGAGCTGGCATTGGATATGGCGCGTAAAGTTCTGGCCCCAGGGGGGGATTTCTTGGTGAAGGTGTTTCAGGGCAGCGGTTTTGATGCCTTCCATAAGGAGATTCAGCCCTTGTTTCAAAAAGTGCTGATCCGCAAACCCAAAGCGTCGCGGCCCGGTAGCCGCGAAGTGTATGTGCTGGCGAGGAACTATCTTGGCTGAAATGGTTCTTATAAAAAGGCATAACAGATCGCCAGATTAGTGGCGAAAAACGCATGGTCTGATAAATGCATTATGGCCAGTGTTAGGTTGATATATACTGTATTTCTCTTAAAGCAGAGGCGCACACGTGAGTGATATGGCAAAGAATATAATCTTATGGGTGGTGATTGCCGTCATCCTGGTGTCGGTGTTTAACAATTTTGGCCCACCTCAGGTTGCCTCGGCGCAGCTTGCCTATTCGCAGTTTATCGCGGATGTAAAGCAGGGTAATGTCCAGAAGGTCGTGATCGAAGGGCGCACTATCCAGGGTATATATCAGAGTGGCGAGAAATTCGTCACCTATAGCCCCGGCGACCCCGGCCTGGTTGGTGATTTGCTCAACAAGGGCGTAGTCATCCAGGCCCGTCCGCAAGAGCAGCAGGGTGTGCTCATGCAGATGTTTATCTCCTGGTTCCCGATGTTGCTGCTGATTGGCGTGTGGATTTTCTTTATGCGCCAGATGCAGGGTGGCGGCGGTGGCGGCCGTGGCGCCATGTCATTCGGTCGCAGCCGCGCTCGGATGATGGGTGAAGATCAGGTCAAAGTAACCTTCGCGGATGTCGCGGGCGTGGAAGAGGCCAAGGAAGAAGTGGCTGAGCTGGTCGAGTTTTTGCGCGACCCCAGCAAGTTCCAGAAGCTCGGTGGAAAGATCCCACGCGGCGTGTTGATGGTAGGTTCGCCCGGTACTGGTAAGACGCTGCTGGCCAAGGCTATCGCAGGCGAGGCCAAGGTGCCGTTCTTCTCGATTTCCGGTTCGGACTTCGTGGAGATGTTCGTCGGTGTCGGCGCGGCGCGAGTGCGCGACATGTTCGAGCAGGGCAAGAAACATGCGCCGTGCATCATCTTCATCGACGAAATTGATGCTGTGGGCCGTCATCGCGGCGCCGGTTTGGGTGGCGGGCATGACGAGCGCGAGCAGACCCTTAATCAGTTGTTGGTTGAAATGGATGGTTTCGAAGGCAGTGAGGGCGTGATCGTGATCGCTGCCACCAACCGCCCAGACGTGCTGGATCCCGCTTTGCTGCGTCCCGGCCGCTTCGACCGCCAGGTGGTGGTGCCGTTGCCCGATGTGCGTGGCCGCGAGCAGGTGCTTAAAGTGCATATGCGCAAGGTGCCGATTGATGATGATGTCAAACCGGCGATCATTGCGCGTGGCACGCCGGGCTTCTCCGGCGCCGATCTTGCCAACCTGGTGAATGAGGCTGCTCTGTTTGCGGCGCGCTCCAATCGCCGCACCGTGGGTATGAACGACTTCGAGAAGGCCAAAGACAAAATCATGATGGGTGCGGAACGCCGCTCCATGGTGATGAACGACGAAGAGAAAAAGCTCACTGCCTATCACGAGGCAGGCCATGCCATCGTGGGCTTGAGTGTGCCCGCCCATGACCCCGTGCATAAAGTGAGCATCATTCCACGCGGCCGGGCTTTGGGTGTAACCATGTTCCTGCCGACCGAGGATCGTTACAGCTATAGCAAACAACGCCTGGAAAGTCAGATTTCCAGCATGTTCGGCGGGCGGGTTGCCGAGGAATTGATCTTCGGGTCGGAGGCGGTTACGACCGGCGCCAGCAATGATATTCAGCGTACTACCGAACTTGCCCGCAGCATGGTGACCAAGTGGGGCCTGTCCGAGAAGCTTGGTCCGTTGACGTATGCCGAGGAAGAAGGCGAGGTGTTCTTGGGTCGTTCCGTAACGCAGCACAAAGGGGTCTCGGATGAAACCGCGCATACCATCGACGGGGAAATTCGCATGATTGTCGACCGCAACTACGAGCGTGCCAGACGGATACTCACCGAAAATATGGACAAGCTGCATGCCATGGCTGCCGCGCTGATCAAGTACGAGACCATTGATGCCGAGCAGATTGGCGATATCATGGCAGGCAAAGAGCCGCGTGCGCCGAAGGACTGGGGTGAAGACTCCGGGTCTAGTTCCGGGCGTGGTGCCAGTGCGGAAGCTTCCAGCGAGGGTGGCAAGCCCGCGGATGGCACGATAGGCGGGCCGGCAGGCCAACATTAGTCTCAGTGTGGGGGCAGGTTTGAAACTTGCCCCCGCGCCAAAGCCTGTTTATACAATGGATTTTACCGGGAAGCTGCTCGATCTCAATCAGCCCCAGGTGATGGGAATACTCAATGTCACCCCCGATTCCTTCTCGGACGGGGGTATTTTTTTGTCCGCGCAAACTGCACTCGCCGGGGCGCGGCGGATGGTCGAAGAGGGTGCGGCGATTATCGACGTGGGCGGCGAATCGACCCGTCCTGGTGCTGCTCCCGTTTCTGTTCAGGAAGAGTTGGATCGGGTTATTCCTGTCATTGAAATTATTTCACGAGAACTCCCGATTATTGTATCCATAGATACCAGCAAGCCCGAAGTTATGCGTGCGGCGGTGGCCGCAGGGGCCGGTTTGATCAATGATGTCCGAGCGCTTAGAGAAGAAGGTGCGCTACAGGCTGCGGCGCAAGCCTGCGTGCCGGTATGCCTGATGCATATGCAGGGCGAGCCGCGCGTCATGCAGCACTGCCCTCACTATAACGATGTGGTCGCAGAGGTGGGGTCCTTTTTGGTCGAACGGATCCATGCCTGTGTGGCGGCGGGTATTCCCCGCGCGCGGCTTTTGGTCGATCCGGGTTTTGGGTTTGGCAAGGCTTTGGGGCATAATCTGCGCCTGTTTAAACATTTGGACGCTCTCCGTGATCTGGCGTTGCCCCTGGTTGTGGGTGTATCGCGAAAATCCATGATTGGAGCGGTGCTAGGCAAGCCGGTGGAGCAACGTCTCCATGGCAGTGTTGCCCTGGCGGCGCTTGCGGTTTGGCAGGGGGCCTCTATTATCCGTACCCATGATGTGCAGGCCACTGCGGATGCTATAAAAATGGTGTGGGCTGTCAAGCAGGCGTAGGCGTGTGTTCAGAATAGATGGGCCAACCGCCCCTGCTATCGGAAGAAACATGGACTTAAAAGGGTGATAACAATGAGCAAGGGCCAGCAGAGAAAATATTTTGGCACGGACGGTATTCGCGGGCTGGTCGGGGAAACACCGATCACTGCGGAATTCGTTCTTAAGCTGGGCTGGGCGGCCGGGCGCGTGCTGACCAAGGGCGGGCGCGGCAAGGTGCTGATCGGTAAAGACACCCGCATCTCAGGTTATATGCTTGAATCCGCGCTTCAGGCAGGATTGTCTTCCGCAGGCGTCGATATTCACCTGCTTGGTCCTATGCCGACACCTGCCATAGCGTATTTGACCCGCACGCTGCATGCACAGGCGGGCATTGTCATCAGCGCGTCACACAATCCTTTCCAGGATAACGGCATCAAGTTTTTTTCCGCGCGCGGGGAGAAGCTCCCTGACGAGGTCGAGCTGGCCATAGAAGCGGAGCTTGATAAACCCATGCACACAGTGGATTCCTCGTTGCTGGGCAAGGCTGAGCGTGTGCGCGATGCCGCAGGGCGGTACATTGAGTTTTGTAAAAGCACCATACCGGGCAATGTCGAGCTGCGTGGCATGAAGCTGGTGGTGGATTGCGCACATGGTGCGACATACCATGTCGCGCCGCATGTGTTCGAGGAGCTGGGCGCAGAAGTTATCCGGCTGGGCGTGCAGCCCAATGGGCTGAATATCAACAAAGGCTGTGGTTCCACGCATCCGGAAGCTGTGCAGGCCGCCGTGCTTGAACACAAGGCGGACTTGGGGATTGCGCTGGACGGCGACGGTGACCGGCTGATTATGGTGGATCACAAGGGCGAACTGGTGGACGGCGATGAACTGCTGTTTATCATCGCCCAATCGCGGCGCGAAGCCGGTAATCTCAAGGGCGCGGTGATAGGTACGGTAATGAGTAACTTGGGTCTGGAACACGCGTTGTGCGCCATTGGGGTGGACTTCCGGCGCGCGGCGGTGGGTGATCGTTACGTGATGGACCTGCTCCGCAAGGAAGGCGGGACATTGGGCGGGGAGTCGTCTGGCCATATCATCTGCCTGGACTGCACTACCACCGGCGACGGTATTGTGTCGGCATTGCAGGTATTGGCGGCGCTTATGCAGTCCGGGCGTTCCTTGCATGAATTGAAATCAGGGATGGCAAAGTACCCGCAGTGCCTGGTCAATGTGCGCACCGATAAAAAATTCGATTTTGCCGCATCCAGCCATGTGCAGGATGCGCTGCGCGAAGTGGAGTCGCAGTTGGCGAGCAAAGGCCGGGTGTTGCTGCGTGCCTCTGGCACTGAGCCCTTGATACGTGTGATGATCGAAGGCGTTGACGCGCAACAGGTCGAGTCGCTGGCAAATTATTTGGCGGCAGCGGTTCGTCAGGCTTACGAAATCGCAAACTGATTTTTCCGCAGTGCTAAAAATGTTTAGTGGCGCAATCCCACAGCCAACCAAAAAATGCGCCAGATGTTAGCGTATAATGGCGAATTTATACACTTTACCAAGGCGCAAGGTCGGTTGTGAGTGAATTTTGGCGGAAGGTTGAGAAAACACTAGCTTATCATAGCCGCAGGACATTAAACGCTGCGCGAAGCGTGGCCTGGGAGGTGAGGCGCCATGTGGCGCAACGCCCCATTTTTATTTTGGGGTGCAGCCGTGCGGGCACTACCTTGGTGTACAAAACATTCTCCGAATCCCTGGAAATTGGCTCCTTGCAGCGCGAAACCCATGACTTTTGGGTTGATTTACATCCTTTACAGGAAAAAAACTGGGATACCCATGCGTTGGACGCCCAGGATGCCAGCCCGCAAGACCGTGACGCCGTTTCGCGCTATTTCTATAGCAACACAGGAAAACACCGTTTTGTAGACAAAAACAATCAGAACGGATTGTGTGTGCCCTACCTTTATGCTCTTTTCCCTGATGCGCATTTTGTTTATGTCAAGCGCAGCCCCGGCGACAACATCAACTCGCTGATAGAGGGGTGGGGTAAGGCGGACGAATTCGCCACTTGGTCAAACGATCTGCCCGAAACCGTTGCTGTTGATGATGGCCGCTATGCGCGCTGGTGTTTTTTTCTTGCCGAAGGATGGCGAAATTATCTGCGCGCCCCTGTTGAAGAAGTCTGCGCATTTCAATATAGAGCTATTAACCAGGCGATCATCGAGGGGCGCAAGCTCGTCCCCCCCGCGCAGTGGAATGAAATATTTTACGAAGACTTGGTCAAGGATCCGGTCGCGGGATTTCGACGATCTTTTGAATCATGTCGCCTTGCATTCACGCCAGCGCTGGAAAGACATTGCGCGGAGGTGCTGGATATCCCTTACAACGCCTTTTCCGAAATCCGCCTCGACAAATGGCGGGATGGACGCAATCATGAGCGCATCGAGCGTATTATGCCCTCGGTTACCGATGTGGCGCGCGCGATGGGGTATGACTTTTAAAGCCTATCCAAAATAATGCAGCTTTTAGTCGCAATATTGCTTTTATGGTTCACGGCAGGGGCAGCGCTGGTTTGGCGCTATCGTCGCGAGTTGCTGTCTTTATGGCGCGAGCCGGTGTTGCGCCGTCCTGTGCTGATTATCGAAAGCGATGACTGGGGGCCTGGACCCAAGGCGGATGCGCAGCAATTGCATCGCATTGCCAAGGTGTTGTCGCGCTATAAGGATAGCGAGGGACACCCTCCCGTGATGACGCTGGGGGTGGTGTTGGCTGTGCCTGATGCAGAGCTTATGCGACAGGAAGGCTGCCAGCGCTATCACCGCGTTTTGCTTTCCCACTCTCAGTACCCGGCGATGCGCGACGTTATTCAGCGTGGTGTTGCATCCGGTGTGTTCGCGCTGCAATTACATGGCATGGAACATTTCTGGCCTCCTGCGTTGATGACTGCTGCGGGCCTCGATGCCGGTATCAGGCGCTGGCTTACCAGCGATGATTCAAGAACGGAAGGTCTGCCATCACACCTGCAAAGCCGCTGGATTGATGCCTCAAGCCTGCCTTCCAGTCCGATTCCGGAAAGCCAAATCAAGGCCGCCGTGACCGAAGAAGTTGAAGCATTCATTGCAATTTTTGGCTGCCCTCCGCGTGTTGTGGTGCCGCCCACTTTTGTATGGAATCCAGTGGTTGAGAAGGCGTGGGCCGACGCGGGTGTGCATGTCATCGTCACGCCAGGGCAGTGCTATGAGGCGCGCGATCATGTGGGAGCCTTGATCGCCTCTGGCGGCCCCATCCTGAATGGCCAAACGGGCGCCGGTGGTGTGATGTACGTGGTGCGCGACGATTATTTTGAACCGGCACTCGGCCACATGGCCGAAAAAGGGCTGGCAGCGATGCAAATAAAGTCCCGCATGGGCCGGCCAACCCTGCTGGAGACGCATCGCTTTAACTTTGTTGATGACCCGGATGTGGCGGATGCCGCGATCAGCGAACTTGATGGGTTACTCGCCGGAGCATTGCAGCGTTTCCCGGATGTAATCTTTACGTCTACGGAGCATCTTGCGCACCGTATGGGCATTGCTGACGCAAGCCTGGTGGAAATTAATACGATGCGCCGCATAGCCGTGTGGCTGCTGCGGTTGCGCGAAGTGCCCCGGTTGTGGAAGCTGGCGTGGCTGACGGGCGCCATAGTCCCTGCTGCGCTGTTATTTTTCACGGCGCGTCTTTTTTGCGGGGGCGTGAAGGACAATGGGTAAGCCCGCTTTTTCCGTTATTATCGCCGTATACAATGGTGCAAACACTATTCGCCGCGCCATTGAATCGGTATTGTCGCAAACCTATCCCGCGCTTGAATTGATTGTGGTGGATGACGGCTCCACTGATACAACAGCCGCGGAGGTGGCGCAATTTGGCGGGCATGTGCGTTATGTGCATCAATCGAACGCCGGGGTTTCCGCCGCGCGTAATGCTGGGGCACAGCTTGCGACAGGCGAGTGGCTGGCATTTCTCGACGCGGATGATTGGTATTATCCTGATCGGTTGCGGCTGCATGCAGAATGGATAGAGCGTGATCCCGCACTGGATTTTCTAACTGGTGATTACGATTATATTCGCTCCGACGGCAGCCGGATCAGCCGGTCCATGGAAAAAACCGAGGCAGGCTCCATGATTTTGAGAAGGGCCGCAGGGCGCCGCGAAGTCCTCATGGAAGAGGACGAAATCAGCCTCTTTATTGAAAATCATTTTGGGGACACACACACCTTGAGTGTGCCACGCAAAACCTTTCTGGAGTTGGGTGGTTACCCGCTGGGCCGCAGGGTATGCGAGGACGTCAATTTTCTGATCCGCCTCTGCGCCCAGAGCAAGCGTATCGGGGTGGTGTGTGAGCCGATGGCCGTCTATTTTATACACGGCAACAGCGTGACGCGCTCGGATCCGTTGCGTGCCCAGCAGCTTACCGTGGAGGCGCTGCTTCCCCTGAAAAATACGTTGGCCAACGCCCCCACGTTGATAAAACGCGGCTGGCGAGGCCGCTTGCGGCGCGCCCGGTTGAATCTGGCCTACGTACTGCTTCGGCAGGGCAGGCAGGGCGAGGCGATCCGCGCTGTTCTCCCTTCTCTCGTTGCAAGCCCCGGTTTTACAACCCTGCGTGATTTGCTCTCGATAATGCGCGGTGTCAGTAAGGGAAAAAACCATGGATAAGCCGCATCGCTATCTGGTAATTACAGAGTTGTTCCTGCCTACCAAAGGAGGGACGGCGGTGTGGTTTGACGAGGTTTACAAACGCATTGGCGGCAAGGAGATTCATATTGTAACGGCGGATGTAAACGGTGCCGGAGCGTATGACGCGCATCATCCGAACAGCATTCATCGCATCTCATTGCGCCGCCATTGGTGGCTGAGGCCGGAATCCCTGGCAATGTATGGCAAGCTATTAGCTAAGTCACTGAAACTTGCGCTGCAGAATAAATTCGATGCCATTCATGCCGGGCGCGTACTGCCAGAAGGTTTAGTGGGTTTGGTGGTGGCGCGGCTGGTTCGCCGTCCGTTGGTGGTTTATGCCCACGGCGAAGAAATCACTACCTGGCGTCAGCCAGGGAAATTCCAGGCAATGGTGTTTACCTATAAGCACGCGGATCGAGTTATTGCCAACAGCGATTTCACTCGTGACGAGTTACTCAAGCTTGGCGTTCGGGCGGATAAAATCTCGCTTATTTCTCCTGGTGTGGATATTGATCGCTTCCATCCCGGTTTGGCGGTTGCGGATTTGCGTGCATCCATCGGGCTGGCGGAAAATCAAAAGTTGATCCTGTCCGTGGGCCGCTTGAGCCGCCGCAAGGGGTTTGACCAGGTCATCAAGGCGCTGCCGATCTTGTCGACGCAGGGCATCGACGTTCATTATGCGATTGTTGGCGTCGGTGAAGATCGTGATTATCTGATCTCTTTGGCGCGCGATGCCGGCGTATCAGAGCGGGTGCATTTATTGGGGCATGTTATCCCGGATGATCTCCCTCGCTGGTATAATGCCGCAGATGTATTCGCCATGCCCAATCGTGAAATAAACGGTGATAATGAAGGGTTTGGCATGGTATTTTTGGAAGCATCGGCGTGTGGCAAGCCTGTTTTGGCGGGGCAGGCGGGTGGTACCGGCGCGGCGGTGCTTGATGGTGTGACCGGCGTGAGAGTTGATGGGGCGTCAACCGAGGCTGTTGCCACGGGAATGATCAGCTTGCTCGGCTCCCCGGAATTCGCCCGTCAGCTTGGCGCGCAAGGCTGCAACAGAGCGTTCGCCGAATTCGCCTGGGAAAAGGTGGCTGAAAAAACGCTGAGCATTGCATAACTTTTAATGCAGACTTGATTTTCGTAAAGGGTCCATATGGAAAAATTTATTCGATTGACAGGTATTGCGGCGCCCTTGGACCGTCCCAACGTGGACACGGATGCGATCATTCCCAAGCAATTCCTGAAATCCATCAAACGTACCGGTTTTGGGCCGAACCTGTTTGACGAGTGGCGTTATCTGGATCATGGCGAGCCAGACCAAGATAACAGCGCGCGCCCATTGAACCCCGATTTCGTGCTCAACCAGCCGCGTTATCAGGGCGCGAGGATCTTGCTGGCACGCGCCAATTTCGGCTGCGGTTCGTCGCGTGAACATGCCCCTTGGGCGCTGCAGGATTATGGTTTCCGTGTGATTATCGCCCCCAGTTTCGCTGACATCTTTTACAATAACTGTTTTAAAAATGGTTTGTTGCCTCTTGTGCTCGATGCCGGCAGCGTAGACAGGCTGTTCAATGAAGTTGAAGCGCAGCCGGGGTATATGCTGACGGTGGATCTGGAGCAGCAAACGGTGGCAACACCTGGCGGCGAACTGTTTACGTTTGAAGTCGATGCGTTCCGCAAGCATTGCCTGCTCAATGGGCTGGACGATATCGGCCTGACGCTGCAATATGTGGACGACATCAAGACTTATGAAAAGAAGCGCGGCGCTGAGGCACCTTGGTTGTTTGGCAGGCAGGATTAGGATCGATGACTAAAAAAATTGCGGTATTGCCCGGTGATGGCATTGGTACTGAGATCGTTGCAGAGGCGGTGAAGGTGCTGGAAGCATTGCGTCGGGACTTTGGGTTGGATGTCGAGATGGAGCAGGCGCTGGTGGGCGGCGCGGCCTATGACGCCGCCGGCCATCCACTGCCGGAGCAGACCTTGACCCTGGCCAAAGCGGCCGATGCGGTGTTGTTGGGGGCCGTGGGCGGTTACAAGTGGGAGTCGCTCGATATTGCGCTGCGCCCCGAAAAGGGTCTGCTGGGATTGCGTTCGGAGCTGGGGCTGTTTTCCAATCTCCGCCCAGCTATCTTGTACCCCCAGTTGGCGAATGCCTCGACGCTTAAGCCCGAAGTTGT
This sequence comes from Gammaproteobacteria bacterium, assembly GCA_040183005.1. NCBI lineage: Bacteria > Pseudomonadati > Pseudomonadota > Gammaproteobacteria > Gammaproteobacteria bacterium. The sequence continues at coordinate 1,050,603 of JAMPIW010000007.1, read as the reverse complement.
CTCTGGTCTGGATATCATGATCGTTCGCGAGCTGACTGGCGATATCTATTTTGGCAAGCCGCGCGGCATCCGCGTCCTGGAAAACGGCGAGCGCGAAGGCTTTAATACCATGGTGTACCGCGAATCAGAGATTGAGCGCATTGGCCGCTCCGCGTTTGACATCGCCATGCGCCGCGATAGACGCGTGTGTTCGGTGGACAAGGCCAATGTTCTGGAATGCACAGAGCTATGGCGCGAGGTGATGACTCGTGTCGCCAAGGACTACCCGGAAGTGACACTGAGCCATATGTATGTGGATAACGCCGCCATGCAGTTGGTGCGCGCGCCCAAGCAGTTTGATGTAATGGTTACCGGCAATATGTTTGGTGATATCCTGTCCGATTGTGCGGCAATGCTGACAGGCTCGATTGGCATGTTGCCTTCGGCGTCGCTGGATGCCTCCGGCAAGGGTATGTATGAGCCGATACATGGTTCGGCACCGGATATCGCCGGTAAAGGCATCGCCAATCCAGTGGCGACCATCCTGTCGGTGGCGATGATGCTGCGCTACTCACTGAGCCAGCCGGAATTGGCCGGGCGCGTCGAATCGGCAGTCAACAAGGTGCTGGATCAAGGGCTGCGCACTGCGGACATTTACACGCCGGGCATGCATAAGGCAGGCACGGCTGAAATGGGTGATGCGGTGGTGAATGCGCTAAGGTAGGGTGCGCTGTGCGCACCGGAATTTGGCGCATAAACGCATCCTGCATAGGAGCTAGAAACCGAATGTTCAATTTCAAGGTATGACATGAGCAAAAAGTACGATGTAGCGGTAGTGGGTGCCACCGGCGCGGTGGGTGAGACTATAATATCCATCCTTGAGGAGCGTAACTTTCCTGTCGGTACGCTTTATCCTCTGGCGAGCAGTCGCTCTGCGGGTAGCCGGGTGCAGTTCAGGGGTGAGTATCTGAGGGTGCAGGATCTCGCGGAATTCGATTTCTCCAAGGTGCAGATTGGCCTGTTTTCGGCGGGTGGTGAGGTTTCCGCGATATACGCTCCCAAGGCGGCAGAGGCGGGGTGTGTGGTCATCGACAACACCGCGCATTTTCGTTACGAGGCGGATATTCCCCTGGTCGTGCCTGAGGTTAACCCTCACGCGATTGCGCAGTACCGTGTGCGCAACATCATTGCCAATCCCAACTGTTCTACCATCCAGATGCTGGTAGCGCTAAAGCCTATCTACGACGCGGTAGGAATAGAACGCATCAATGTCTGCACCTATCAATCGGTGTCGGGCACCGGCAAGGAGGCTATCGAGGAACTGGCGGGGCAGACGGCCGCGCTACTTAACGTCCAGCCGATAGCGCCGCGTGTCTATCCCAAGCAGATTGCGTTTAATGTGTTGCCGCATATTGATGTCTTCCTGGAGAATGGCTACACCAAGGAAGAGATGAAGATGGTGTGGGAAACACGCAAAATATTTGAGGATGATGCCATTCAGGTTAATCCCACTGCTGCGCGGGTGCCGGTGTTTTATGGTCACTCCGAGGCGGTGCATATCGAGACCCGCGACAAAATCAGTGCGGAGCAGGCGCGTGCGCTGCTGGAAAAGGCGCCGGGTGTCGTGGTGCTTGATGAGCGTAAGCCGGGCGGTTATCCAACCGCCGTCACCGAGGCCGTGGGTACGGATCCTGTCTATGTCGGGCGCATCCGCGAAGACATCTCGCACCCCCGGGGTTTAGATTTGTGGATAGTGGCCGATAACGTTCGCAAGGGTGCGGCCTTGAATAGTGTTCAGATAGCCGAGATTTTGATAAAAGACTATTTGGATTGATAGCTTGCCTGCCGCGGGATAATACGCTGGCCGCCCCTGCGTTTTTAATATACCGCGATGCTTGGCAGTAAGGACGTAGCGAAGACTGGAGAAATAGATGCGCAAGCTGGCTCTGACGTTGGTTCCGCTGGTGTTGTTGCAAGCCTCGGGCGCTTATGCGCTGGGGGTAGGGGATATCGAACTGCATTCGGCGCTCAATCAGCCGCTGAATGCCGAGATCAGGCTGCTGTCTGCGACACCCGCCGAGTTGCAAGGTCTGACCGTGGCACTTGCTCCCGAGGCGGCCTTTGCTGGCGCGGGGGTGGAGCGGCTGGGGTTGTTGACCCAGCTCAGATTCAATGTTATCCAGAAGTCGGATGGCTCTCACGTCATCAAGGTGACATCCAGCCAGCCAATCCGCGAACCTTTTCTCGATTTTCTCGTTGAGGTCAACTGGTCGAGCGGGCGCTTTGTGCGCGAATATACCGTGCTGCTCGATTTTCCGGTATCGGATGGTGGCAAGCCTGCCCCGATAGAGGTACCTGTTTCCACGCCTTCTCCCCCCGTTGCTCCACGTCTTGAAGCCTCTCCGGCAGCGCATCCTCAATCCCAGGTCGAACCCTCAGCGCCATCCCCATCTCCCATGGCTGGCAACGGCACCAGGAAAGTAGCCGTGCGTGAAAGATCCTCCACTGCCGGATCGAGTTATGGACCTACAACAAGAACCGATACTTTATGGAAAGTCGCAAAGGAGATGCGCCCGGATAATTCCGTCAGTATTTCACAGGTGATGCTGGCATTGGCGAAGAACAATCCGCACGCGTTTTCCACGAGTAATGTGAATACTCTGATGGCGGGTTATATCCTGCGCCTGCCTCCCATGGACGCAATCCACGCCGTTCCCCAGCAGGAAGCCGCACACGAAGTCGCCATGCAATATCAGCAGTGGTTAGGCGGGCAAAAGGGTGAGGTTTCCCCCGTGCGCACTGAGAGTACGCCCGCAGTGGAAAAGGGCGGCGGTGGCGCGCAATTGAAGTTGATTACGCCTGATGGCGGCAAAACGGCCGTGACTACAGGCGGTGGCGCAAAGGCCGGCGCACCGGATGCCAACGACCTGGCATCATTGCGTAAGGACTTGGCTGTGGCGCTAGAGTCGGTGGATACCACTCGCCAGGAAAATGAGGAGCTGCGTACCCGCCTGACGATGCTGGAGCAGCAAATCTCCTCCATGCAGCGCCTGATGAATCTCAAGAGCGGCGATCTTGCGGCCTTGCAAAATAAGGCGGGTTCAGCAACCGCCACTGAGGCAGCGGCTGCGAAATCTGTAGTATCGGCGCCGGCGGTAAGCAGCAAGCCTTCCGTCAAACCGCAGCCTGTTAAGGCTCCAGAAGCAGAGCAACCGGTTGCAACGGATGCAATAACTGAAATCACCAATAATCCCCAGCAATTGGGCATGATCCTGGGTGGATTTTTGCTTGTATCAGCATTGTTGTGGACCCTTGTGCGTCGGCGTCGGCAAGCCGCGATAGATATCCAGGAAGGGGCTTTTGCACCACAAGGACGTGATAAGTTCGCCTCTAGAGCGGCAAGTGCGTCTACCCCGGCAATTGCTCCCGCGAGCGTCGAAGGTGATGATAAAGCAGTACCGGAAGCGGCCATGGGTCTGGGTGATGCCCATGTCATCCATGCTGATGAGGACGTGATTGATCCCCTTGCCGAGGCTGATGTGTACTTGGCCTACAGGCGGTACGATCAGGCCGAATCGTTAATCAAAGAGGCCATGCGTCAAGACCCCGGTAGGCATGAACTTGCGCTGAAGCTGCTGGAGATTTATCACGCGACCAAAAATGCCGATGCCTTTGAGACGCAGGCCGAGACACTGTATGCCACTCTGGGTGGCGAGGGTCATCCCCTGTGGCACAAAGTGGTGGAAATGGGTAAACAGGTCTGCCCCGGGCATCCTTTGTTTGGTAAAGCAGCGCCCGAGGATATGCCGGATGGGGCAGTGATTGCCGGAATCGCTGGTGTCGGCGCGGCTGCCATAGCTGGCGCGGATGCGTTCTATCCAGATCAAAATGCTTCGGCTCAGCATCTAAGCGATTTTTCGCTGCCCGACGCGCAAGCCGAAGGGTCATACGATAGTTCCGCTGCCGGCGAGATGGATTTTTCTGAGTTAGAGCTAGGCATGCCCGCCGGGCAGGACGCAGTTCTGGAGGCTGCGGTGCAACCCGCCAGTGCCGATAATTCCATCGATTTTGATTTTGGATTTAGTGAGCAGGCAAGTGTTGATGCGGCGCCGAGTCAGATGGAAGAGCACCTGCCTGCTGACGCGCTGCTGGATAACTCCCTGGACTTCGATCTTAGCCTGAGCGGGGCGATCAACAACCTGAGCCAAGAGGTCAACAGCAATTCCGTGGTTGACGATGTTCAGGAGGTGGCGGAAAACGCTTCGAGTGTATTCCTGCTTGATGAGCAGGATACGAGCGAAGCGAGTAATACCATTACAAGCATGGGGATGGAAGAAAACCTTGACGCTGAGCTTGAAGCTATACAGCTCGCTACCGCTGAAGAACCAGCGTCTATCCTGGAAACCGCATCGGATCTCGCCTTTAATCTTGAAGGCAACAGCTCGGTCGATCATGACTTTGGCCTTCTGGCCCAGGAAACCGGTGAAGCAGCGGAGGCGGTGGTTTCCAAAGAGCCCGCCGATGATTGGGATCTGGAGGCCGCGTTATCTGCTTTTGACGGCACCGCCCCCGAGGATGTGCCGACGCAAGAAGCTGATGATGACCTGTTTGCCGGGATCGACATGGTAGGCACCAAGCTGGATCTCGCCAAGGCATATATCGACATGGAAGATCAGGAAGGCGCGAGAGTGCTGCTGAACGAAGTGCTGGATGAAGGAGATGATTCGCAAAAGCAGGAAGCTCAGGAGCTAATGCAACAGATTGCTTGATCGGCAATGATGGCAATCCATCCAGTCATCCGCGTTGTGAGTTTTATTGTCATGGCAGGGTTTCTTTCACTCGGTGATTTGAATCCCCTGCTGATGGCCGCTACGGTCCTCGTGATTCTCTATGGCATGGCTGGTGGCGTTCATCTTAAGCCAGCTATGTTAATGCTGCGGCGTATGCGCTGGCTGTTTCTTTCCCTGGTGATCATTTACTTCTGGTTCACCCCCGGCGAACCGCCTCTCTTATTATCGCCCGCATTGTCCGTCTGGCTGCCCACCCTCGAAGGAATGGAGGAGGGGGCGATACGTATCGTTTCTCTGATTGCATTAGTGCTGGCGGTTAATCTCCTGTTGCAAACCACATCCCGCGAGCAATTGTTGAGCGCCATTCACTGGCTGGCCAGGCCATTACGGCTGCTGGGTGTTTCCCATGACAGATTGGCGGTGCGCATGGCCCTGGTGCTTGAGACGGTGCCCAAGGTGCAGGCGTTAACCCTGAAGGGCACAAGTACCCTGAAGGGCAGCGCGCAGCCTCCCCTCCGGGGGGCAAGGGCGGCCCAACCTGTCACTGCCACACCACAGAGCCGGACTGTTGACCGGATAGGCGATGCCGCTGCGGTGCTGTACCAGCAGGTATTAGTGCGCGCTGATGACGAGATCTGCCATGCTGTCGAAATCCCTGAGAATGGACGCCCTGCTGTCAGGCAATGGCTGTACCCGGCGGCGCTGGGTGTGGCGCTTTGGCTGGCTCATCTACCCTGAAGGCATTGCGCCCTTGCGGGTGGCACAAGATGCGGGCCAAGTTGGCGCGTAGGGGAGCGCTTCGCGCAACCTGACCTGTCACCTGCTAATACGGGAGGGGTAGGATCATCCAGAGCATCCCGGCCCCTTTGGTTGCGGCGCCATCGTACAGAAACCCTGTGCTTCCACACCCAGGGCCGCGTTAAACTTGCTCGACATGTTCTGAAATGCGATGAGCCCGGTCAGCTCGACGATCGCGTCGTCATCGAAGTGGCGGCGCAGGCGCGCGAAATGCTCGGCCGTGGACTGCCGGTCCGAATGGGTGATCGCCTCGGCATAGGCGAGCGCCGCCTTCTCGCGCTCGCTGAACAGCGTACTGGTTTCGAAGCGGTGCAGCTCGGCCAGTTTGTCCAGATTGCCACCGCGCTTCAGCGCCAGCGCCGAGTTGATGTCCACGCAAAAGGCGCACCAGTTGATCTGCGAAACACGCACCGTAATGAAAGAACGCAGCGTGGACTCGATGGGCGATGAGCGCCGGTCGAGGGCGCCAAACAGCAGCGCCAGCGCGGCGAATACCTTGGGGCTACGGCCCCACAGCCGGGCCGGTTCGAGCACCTTACCGTAACGGCGTCGCTGGTTCCAGAAGAACAGGCGCACATACCACGGGAAGCGATAATTCGCAGGAGTGGCAATGATGGGCATGGGTGTTACCTCGTTGTTGTTTTATCGTCTTCGCGGCGTGGTGCGCGTCTTGGAAACACGCACCATCCTAAAGCCGCACGCGGTTGAGGCGCAGTGCATTGGTAATCACTGATACGGAACTGAAACTCATCGCCGCCGCCGCGATGATGGGCGAGAGCAGCAGTCCGAAGAACGGGTACAGCACGCCCGCCGCAACGGGGATGCCGAGCACGTTGTAGATGAAGGCAAAAAACAGGTTTTGCCGGATGTTGCGCATGGTGGCGCGGCTCAAACGCACGGTGCGCACGATGCCGTGCAGGTCACCCTTGACCAGGGTAATGCCCGCGCTTTCCATCGCTACGTCGGTGCCAGTACCCATGGCGATGCCTACCTGGGCCTGGGCCAGCGCCGGTGCATCGTTGATGCCGTCGCCCGCCATCGCAACGAAGCGGCCCTGCGCTTGCAGTTGTTTTACGATGGATGCCTTCTGTTCGGGCAGCACTTCCGCCTCGACACGGTCTATTCCCAGCTTGCGCGCCACCGCCTCGGCCGTGGTGCGGTTGTCGCCGGTGAGCATGATCACTTGCACGCCTTCCTCATGGAGGGCGCGGATCGCATCCAGTGTGGAATCTTTGATCGGATCAGCCACGCCGATCAGTCCCGCCGCTCTGCCGTCAATCGCCAGCAACATCACTGTCTGACCGTCACCGCGGAGCGCTTCGGCACGGACGGGCAATTCGCCTGCGGCTATGCGCAATTCTTCGAACAACTTGAGGTTGCCCAGCGCGACCGCGCGCCCCTCGACCATTCCCGCCACGCCCTTGCCGGGGTATGAACGGAAATCGTTGACTGCCGCGAGTGTTAACCCTTTTTCTTGCGCGCCGTTCACGATCGCCGCCGCCAGCGGATGCTCGCTGGCGCGCTCCAGACTGGCGCCTAGCCGCAGCACTTCGCCTTCGTCGAATCCGGCGAGCGGCATGACCGACATCAGCTTAGGTTTGCCTTCAGTCAGCGTGCCGGTCTTGTCCACCACAAGCGTGTCCACCTTCTCCATGGTTTCCAGTGCCTCGGCATTCTTGATCAGCACGCCGACCAGCGCGCCGCGCCCGGTGCCGACCATGATCGACATCGGTGTGGCCAGTCCCAGCGCGCAAGGGCAGGCGATGATGAGCACCGCCACGGCGTTGACGATGGCATGTGCCAGGCGCGGCTCCGGTCCCCAGAGGCTCCACACCACCAGCGTGGCGAGCGCAACTAGCACTACCGCCGGCACGAAATAACCCGCAGTGACATCGGCCAGGCGTTGGATCGGCGCGCGTGAACGCTGCGCCTCGCTCACCATGTGCACGATCTGCGCGAGAAGCGTGTCGGAGCCGACGCGCTCGGCGCGCATCACCAAGCTGCCGGTGCCGTTCACCGTGGCACCGATCAGGCGCGCGCCGGCGATTTTTTCCACTGGAATGGATTCGCCGGTGACCATGGATTCATCCAGTGCGCTCGTGCCTTCCAGCACCACGCCATCCACCGGCACCTTCTCGCCGGGACGTACGCGCAGTACATCGCCCGGTTGTACCTGCTCCAGCGGGATGTCTTCCTCGCTGCCGTTAGCGCGGATGATGCGCGCAGTCTTGGGCGCAAGACCCAACAGCAGTTTGATCGCGGCGCTGGTCTGGCTGCGTGCGCGCAGTTCCATCACCTGGCCGAGCAGCACTAGCGCCATGATCACTGCTGCAGCTTCAAAATACACCGGCACCGTGTCACCCATGCTACGCATCGTGGGCGGGAAGATGCCCGGAAGCAGCATCGCTATCACGCTATAGCTCCAAGCCACGCCGACGCCGAGCGAGATCAGGCTGAACATATTGAGGCTGCGATTGACCATGGATGCCCAGCCACGCTGGAAGACCGGCCAGCCGCCCCACAGTACCACTGGCGTAGCTAGGACGAATTCCAGCCATTGCAGCAACACTGGCGTGAGCGCATCCGGTATTGCGGACGGGAGAAGATCGGACACTGTCGCCACCAAAAAGACCGGCAACGCCAGCGCCGCGCTCATCCGAAATCGGCGCGTCATGTCGCGCAACTCCGCGTTGTCTTCCGCCGGGGCGTTGCGCGGCTCTAGAGCCATGCCGCATATTGGGCAGTTTCCAGGTTTGCTGCGCACTACCTCGGGATGCATGGGGCAGGTGTATTCGACCGTTCCCAGAACTCCCGGAGATTCAGGCTCCAAGGCCATGCCGCACTTCGGACAATTGCCTGGTGCAGGTTGGCGGATTTCCGGGTGCATCGGACAGGTGTACCACCCGGTAACTTGGGCTGATTGGGTGGCCTGAGCTGCGGCCGCTACATCCGGCTTGACATATCCGGCGGGATTTGCAAAGAATTTTTCCTGGCAGCGTTGTGAACAGAAATAATACCGTTCGCCCGCATGCTCCGCGTAATGTTGTGAATCGATACCGACCTTCATGCCGCATACCGGATCAGTGCTGGCGTTCATGAACTATTCCTTTCAAGTGCGTGAATCAAGTGGTTCGTTCCACCGGGAATATCAAGATTGTTCGGTTGCATGCACTTAGCTGCTACCATTTCGCGTGGTGCCGGAGATGCCGGTGACGAGAGCACCCAGCAGCAACCCCATGACGAGGTTCTTCTTGTCGTTGATTTTGAGTGCAAATATTTTTTCTTCTCCTTGCCGGACAATACTGCAACCCGTGACCGGACTGGTGATGACATGGTTTGGTGAGAATGCACGGATGCCAAGAATGCAACGTGGCAATGCCTGGAGCCGCACGGCGACACAGGCACGCGCCGAGGTGAGAATCCGGGTATCAGCCGCTCAGGTGGGAGAAGAGAGTGGAGGTCGGAGTTTGGGAGGGATGGGCGTGCCGACGAGACGGCAGGGAACCTCTGCGCCCGGCATGTCCGGCGCCGGCAAGGCGAGGGTGAAGCCGGGCATGAGGGCCATGCAGCAATTCGCTCCACCAGCGCAGTGACTGGCGTCGCAACCGCAGGGCTTGGCCTTCTTGGCAAGGTCATGTGCCGCGACATCATGGGACTTGTCGGCGTGCTGCACACCATGCGCATCCATATGATGTGCATGAGCGGGAGAGGTATGGGTATGTCCCGCATGAGCCGCACAGGCCTTGATGCACGCAAGCTGGGCATGGGCCGGCATCGTCACGAGATGCAGCACAACAAATAGCAACAGAGACTGTCTTGCGAGTCGGCGCATGATAATTTGGCCATTAAAGGTCACGTGAGTTTATTAAGAGCGTGTTCGAGTCATTTGTCAAGCCGAAGAATTTTGAATGTGCTGCTGACTTTATCACTTACCGAAATCGTATTGTAATTGGCCACGTAAATTTGGACAGTCTCTTAGGTTCTGTTGACGTTTCGCGGTTTTGGTAGAATCCGCCGTTTTAGGTTGGGCGGTTTCAATGACCAAGTGCAAAAAGCGCAGCGTGATGCTGCCTGAAATCGAAAGAGTCTGGTGTAAACAACTCGGCTGGGCATTTGAAGCCCAGTGACTTGCGTGGTCGGGTATTGAGTTGCCAGGCAATCGCATCCAGCTCCTCCTGCGTGAAACCACTCAAGTCACTCCCCTTGGGCAGGTACTGCCGCAACAGACCATTGGTATTCTCGTTGATGCCGCGCTGCCAGGGGCTGTGTGGATCGGCAAAATATACTTTCACCCCTGTGGTTTCTGTCAGCCGTTGGTGTGCCGCCATTTCCCTGCCTTGATCGTACGTCAACGAGAGGCGCTTTTGCGCATCAATGCGGTTGAGCACATGACTGAAGCCGGTCAACGTCGCCTCAGCAGTGGCATTTTCCATTTTTGCCAGTACCGTGAACAGCGTGGTCCGTTCCACCAGCGTACCGACAGATGAGCGATTATGCGCGCCCTTGATGAAGTCACCCTCCCAGTGGCCCGGGATCAACCGCTCTTCAATCTCAGGCGGACGGTCATGAATGCTGACCATGTCAGGAATCCGTCCGCGCCGGTCTTCGCCACGCGCACGGGGACGGCGCTTGGCATGGCCGAAACGCAACCAGCCAATCACTTCCGTGCGCAGTTCGCCACGCGGCATGGCGTAGATGGCGGTGTAGATGGTCTCATGGGAAACCTGCAAGGTAGGGGTATCTGGATGCACAAGCGCCAGTGTGCCAGCAATCTGCTCCGGTGAGTAGCCTGCTTTCAGGTGGCGCATGACTGAATCCCACAGCGTGGTTCCCAGTCGCAGGCGACCCTCAACACGCGGCTTGATCGTGCAGCCATGCGCACGTTTGTGGGCTGCCTCGGCACGATAGCCTCCCGCCACAGCCGGTCGTCCAGGGCCGCGAGGCGTTTTCGGGCGGCTCCAGCCATTGCGCCGAAGTTCACGTGAGACGGTAGAGGCTGACCGGGTTATGGACTTGGCAATTGCGGCAGGTTTGACCCCCATCTCCAGTTGCGTTTGTATCATTGCCCGCTCTTCAATACTCAATTGATCGTAGTTTTTTCCCATGCAACATTATCCCCTAAAAATGTTGCACTTGGTTTTTGAGCGCGCCTTGGCATGGACAGAACCAAAATAAGCGATAGTGAGTGGGTGCGTATATTGTCACACTTAACTAAATTGACGGGCGTGCATCTCGGATCGCCCGATAAATGCAGGCGATTTATGGGCGCATCATTGTGGATACTGCGCACCGGCGCGCAGTGGCGGACGCTGCCGCCAGAGCATGGCAAATGGAATAGCGTCTTCAAGCGATACTCACGTTGGTGTGCGAATGGCGCATGGGATAGATTGCTCACTTATTTTTCCGAAGATGCTGATTTACAAGATGTTTCTATTGATGGAACGGTGACAAGAGCGCACGCCTGTGCCGCAGGCGCGGCGGGCAGTTCGGCTGAAAAAGAAGCGCTGGGGCGCTCCAAAGGTGGGTTTAGCTGTAAGATTCATGCGGCCTGTGATGCACTTGGCATGCCGATTGAATTCATTCTGACGGGTGGCCAAACGGCGGAGTGCACGGTCGCAATACCGCTGCTGGAAGGCATCCAAACATCAGCACTTCTGGCGGATAAAGGCTACGACACAAACGAGCTGCGCGCGTGGTTAAAGGCGCGTGGGATAGAGGTTGTGATTCCGCCGAAGTCGAACCGAAAAGAGAAAATTGACTGTGATTATTGGCTTTATAAGGAGCGACATGCCGTCGAATGCATGTTTGGCAAGCTCAAGCATTATCGCCGGATTGCTACTCGATATGAGAAAAAAGCTGTTAATTACATGGGAATGCTATCTTTTGCGGCGGTACTTTTGTGGCTGAGATGAAACGTCAACAGAACCTAAGACGTATTTAAAAACTCTCATCCATTAGCCCCAGAAATCCCCCGCCATATTTTCGGCAGAGTCTCCCCCTTTTCCTGTCAATTTGCTGACATCATTTCTTGATCAAATCATAACCGCATGATTGTTTAATGATAAATTCTTTTTCCGTGTATGGCATGGCGCTTGCTTTGATCATATCAAGAAATACTTGGTTGATCAGAAAGGGCCCAGCGCAATGGCGGTCGAAAAATTGGACAAAGACGATAGTGCGGATGATAAGAAACCGGCGAAGAAAAAATCTCCGGTTGTGAAAATTGTCCTTATTGTTGTCGGTGCACTGGTTCTAGCAGGAGGTGGCGCCGGGGCTGCAATATTCATGAGCGGAGGGGGTGGCCACGGCAAAAGTGCATCAGAAGGGCACAAGGAAGCCGGTGGCGATAAACATAACAAAGCGCCGGCAGTTTATTTCGCCCTTGATCCGGCATTTGTTGTGAATTTCCAGGATGAATCTTCCGTGCGATTTTTGCAGATTACCGTGGAGGTAATGGCGCGTGATCCGCTCGTGATCGAGGCCGTCAAAACACATACGCCATTGATACGCAACAATCTCGTTATGTTGTTTGGCACCCAGACGCCCGAAAGCGTCAGCACACGTCAAGGAAAGGAAAAGATTCGCGCCGATGCCTTGAAGGAAATCCAGAAGATCATGAAAGAGCAAACAGGATCCACCGGTGTGGAAGCAGTTTATTTCACCAGTTTTGTGATGCAATAACGGCCATGTCAGTCACAGATATTCTTTCCCAGGATGAAATTGATGCGCTGTTGCATGGTGTCGATAGCGGGGACGTCGAGACCGATGGAGGCGATCTTGCGTCGGATGGGACGGCGCGCAACTATAATTTTGCCAGCCAGGATCGCATTGTGCGTGGGCGACTTCCCACTCTGGAGATGATCAATGAAAGATTTGCCCGTCACTTTCGCATCAGCCTTTTCAACATGCTGCGCCGCTCTCCTGAAATTTCCGTAAGCGGTGTGCAAATGCTCAAGTTTGCGGAATATGTACACAGCTTGTTTGTTCCTACCAGCTTGAACCTTGTTCGCGTTAACCCGCTGAGGGGGACAGCGCTATTCATCTTTGATCCAAAATTGGTTTTTATTGTAGTAGACAATTTTTTTGGGGGAGAGGGGCGGTTTTACACGAGGATCGAGGGGAGAGAATTCACGCCAACCGAGATGCGCGTCATTCAGATGGTTCTGCAGCAGGTATTCAAGGATCTCAAAGAAGCCTGGATGCCGGTGATGCCCGTTGATTTTGAATATATCAACTCGGAAGTGAATCCGCAGTTTGCCAATATTGTTAGTCCTACTGAGGTGGTTGTTGTCAGCACCTTCCATATTGAGCTTGATGGAGGAGGGGGAGATCTGCACGTAACATTTCCCTATTCGATGATCGAGCCTATCCGTGATGTGCTCGATGCGGGAATGCAAAGTGACCGCTCCGATGTTGACGAGCGCTGGTTGGTTGCGCTACGGGATGAAATAAAGGAAGCCAAGGTGGAGATCAGCAGCGTTCTGACAGAAACCAATATTAGTTTGAGAGATTTGCTTAAAATGAAAGCAGGCGATGTGATCCCCGTGGAGATTCCTGAAACGGTAATGTTGCGTGCTGAAGATATTCCAGTGTTCCGTGGCAGGTTTGGAGTATCAGAAGGGTACAGTGCGATCAAGATAGTGGAGTCTATAAAACATCAAGGGTCATCCCAGTCGGGTCAAAGTAAATAGACCAGGAGAATGTTATGAGCGAGGACGGTGGCACGATGGATGTTGATATAGCGGATGAATGGGCCGCAGCGCTGGCGGAACAGGAGGCCACGCCAATCCCGGCGCAGTCCAATGGTGGAGGAGCGTCCGGCTCCGGAAATACGGACTATTCCCGTGCGCAATTCCATGAGTTGCAGCCGGAGACCTCCTTTTCGGGGTCGCCGGGAGAAGTGAACATGGATGTGATTTTGGATGTTCCTGTTACCCTTTCGATGGAGATTGGACGCACCCTGATCAGTATCCGCCACTTGTTGCAGCTCAATCAGGGTTCTGTCGTTGAGCTCGACCGTTTAGCGGGTGAACCGATGGATGTTATGGTCAATGGGACATTGATTGCACACGGCGAGGTGGTCGTGGTCAATGAGAAATTCGGGATACGTTTAACTGATGTTATTAGCCCCGCTGAACGCGTAAAAAAGTTGAGATAATGAAGAGTAAATATCTTGCGTGTGGCGGTTTTCTTCTGGCTGGGAGTTTGTTATGGCCAGCCATGTCCTTCGCCGTGGAAAAGGTGGGTCCTGCCGGCGGTGGATCCGTTCCGGCAGGTGTTTCCACCGGGAGTTTATTGCAAGTAACACTGGGATTGCTGGTGGTTTTGCTGGTTATTGTTGGCATTGCATGGATGCTGCGTCGCTATGGCCGTTTTCAATCCTCGGCGAGTGGATCTCTAAAAATTCTGGGCGGCCTGTCTGTTGGCCCCCGTGAGCGGGTCGTGTTGTTGCAGGTGGGAGAAGAGCAATTGTTGATCGGGGTGGCTCCGGGACGGGTGCAAGCGCTGCATCGCCTGGAGCATCCAGTGCGATTGACGCCATCCTCACCAAATGAATCGCCAGATAATCTGTTCGGAAAACTGGTGGCGGGTGATGCAAGAGGCTTTGCCGAACGGCTGAGCCTGGCAATCAAGCAGCGAAAACAGTCATGAAGCACGGCCTGTTCGTGATTCTTGCCATGCTCGTGCCGCTGGGATCAGCCATGGCGGCACCAGGGCTGGATGTGGCTACAGTAACGGCTGGTGCCAACGGTGCGCAGACCTATACCGTGAGCATCCAGACACTGTTGTTCATGACGCTGCTGTCCATGTTGCCGGCAGCATTACTCATGATGACATCGTTTACGCGCATCATCATTGTGCTGGCAATTCTGCGCCAGGCATTAGGTACGGGCGCGACACCGACCAATCAAACCCTGCTTGGCCTGGCATTGTTTCTGACATTTTTCATCATGGCGCCGGTATTCGACAAGGTGAATCAGGAAGCGCTGACTCCCTATATGGATGAAAAAATATCCGCCCAGGAGGCGATTAACATCGCCAGGGCACCTTTCCGGGACTTCATGCTTGGGCAAACCCGCGATAGCGACCTTGAATTGTTTACACACATTTCAGGCCGGGATGGCATTGAATCACCCGAGGCTGTGCCGTTTTCCCTGCTTGTGCCGGCATTCGTTACCAGCGAATTAAAGACGGCCTTCCAGATTGGATTTCTGATTTTTATTCCATTTTTGATTATTGATCTGGTGGTTGCCAGTGTGTTGATGGCAATGGGTATGATGATGTTATCGCCGATGGTGATCTCCTTGCCGTTCAAAATCATGTTGTTTGTGCTTGTCGATGGCTGGGCGTTGATTATCGGGACGCTGGCGGCAAGCTTTAATTAATCGGAATTGTGTCATGACCCCAGAAACAGTTGTCACCGTAGGAAAGGAGGCTCTGGAAGTCTGTGTGCTGTTGCTTGCGGTTTTGCTGCTTCCCGCACTGGCGGTTGGTTTGCTGGTGAGCATGTTCCAGGCGGCAACCCAAATCAACGAAGTCACGCTCAGCTTTGTGCCGAAACTTCTTGTCACATTGCTGACATTCGTAATAGCCGGGCCATGGCTGTTGGAGCGATTGGTGGATTATATGCGGCGCTTGATAGAGAGTATTCCTGTATTGATAGGCTGAGTAGGGACGGGTTTGAATCCCGCTCCGCGCCCCCCACGAGTGGTTTCTTACCATGCAATTTACCAGCGCTGAAATCGCCTCATGGATCGGCATGTATCTCTGGCCCTTGTTCCGCGTTATGGCATTGGTGGCAATGGCTCCGGTGTTTGGAGCGCAAAGCGTGCCGGTGCGCATCCGCGTGGGATTTTCCGTAGCGTTGACACTGGTGATCGCCCCAGTGCTGCCTCCTGTTCCGGTGGTTGATCCTCTCAGCTCTGCGGGATTGATGATTGTGATTCAGCAGGTGTTGATTGGCCTGGCAATGGGGTTTTCCTTGAAGCTGGTTTTTGGTGCTTTTGTATTGGCCGGGCAGTTGATCGGGCAATCCATGGGGTTGGGCTTTGCTTCAATGGTGGATCCACTGAATGGCGTCCAGGTGCCGGTAGTGAGCCAGTTTTACCAGGTGTTGGTGACACTGATATTTCTTGGCTTCAACGGCCATTTGGTATTGCTTGAAGTGCTCGCCGATAGTTTTCGTACCTTGCCTGTCGGTCCGACTGGATTGGCGATGAGTGGCGTGTGGGATCTCGTCATCTGGGGTGGTCATATGTTTTCCGGCGCAGTGCTTATTTCCCTGCCTGCTGTTACCGCGTTGCTGGTGGCGAACATTGCCTTCGGCGTCATGACGCGCGCTTCTCCTCAACTGAATATTTTTTCGATTGGATTCCCGATCACGCTATTGCTGGGCATCGTTGTCATGCTTGTGACGTTGCCGGTTATTTCTCCTCAATTAAATAATCTCATGAGCGATGTCTTTGCCCTGATGCAGAAAATGGTAGCGGGAGGTACGTAAGTCATGGCAGAGAAAGACAGCGGCCAGGAACGCACTGAACAGGCGACTCCCAAGCGCCTCCAGGAGGCGCGAGAAAAGGGGCAAATCGCCCGTTCCCTGGATCTCAACTCGACGGTAATGTTACTGGCCTCCGCCGGTGGATTCCTGGTGCTGGGTGGCCGGATAACATCGGGGCTGCTGGACTCCATGCGCCACAATTTCCATATCAGCCGGGAAAATGTATTTAACCCTGGCGCCATGTTGCAGCTTCTTGAGCAATCCGTGGCGGACGCCCTGACTGCTTTGGCGCCTTTCCTTGTTCTGATGATAGTGGCCGCATTGCTTGCACCGCTGGCACTGGGCGGCTGGTCATTCAGCAGCGAGGCCTTGGGGTTTAAATGGGAAAAACTTAGTCCGCTATCCGGCCTGAAACGTATCTTTGGGCCGCATGGTTTGATGGAGCTGGTGAAGGCGTTTGCGAAGTTCATAGTGTTGGGCGCTGCTGCCGTAGTGCTGTTATGGAACATGGCGGGGGATTTTGTCGGTCTGGGTGATGAGCCTTTGCCTAATGCCCTGGGCCATGTAGCGAGCTTGCTGGGATGGTCATTTCTTGCGTTAAGCGGCACGATGGTGCTGATAGCTGCGGTTGATGTGCCGTTCCAGATTTGGGATCACTCCCGAAAGCTCAAGATGACCCATCAGGAAATCAAGGAAGAATTCAAGGAAACGGACGGAAATCCAGAGGTCAAGGGACGCATTCGTAGTCAGCAGCGCGAGATGGCGCGCCGCCGCATGATGGCGGAAATTCCAAAAGCCGATGTAATCGTTACCAACCCGACTCACTATGCCGTGGCGTTGCGTTATGACCCGGATAAAATGCGCTCACCGGTGGTGGTGGCCAAAGGCGCTGATCTCATCGCTCTGCAGATACGTACGGTCGCCGTCACGCATCGTATCCCAATACTCTCCGCCCCTCCTCTGGCACGGGCACTGCATCACAGTACGGAATTGAATCATGCCATTCCCGCCGGGCTGTATTTGGCGGTGGCGCAAGTGCTGGCGTATGTTTATCAGCTGAAACAGCGTCAACACTCTGGCGCTCAATATGATGAAACACCGCTAACGATGGCGGAATTACCAATACCGGATGAATTGCGGCGTGATGAGTAAGGCCGTTGCCTCATGCCGCCATTTTGAGGCTTAACAACGGATAAGTAATAGATGAACCAAACCATGATTTTACAAAGCTTGCGTGACTTTAGCCGTCGCGGTTTAGGCGTTCCACTGTTCCTGATGATGCTTCTGGCTATGATGGTGGTGCCCCTCCCACCACTGATGCTAGATACATTTTTCACCTTCAGCATCGCTCTTTCACTGGTCGTGTTGCTGACTGGGGTGTATGTGCAGAAACCGCTGGATTTCGCGGCATTTCCCACAGTATTGCTGCTGGCTACGTTATTGAGGCTTGCGCTGAATATTGCCTCCACTCGTGTGATATTGATGGAAGGACACACCGGGACCGGCGCGGCGGGTCACGTCATTGAAGCATTCGGCGACTTCGTGGTGGGGGGTAATTACGCGGTTGGCCTGGTTGTGTTTGCAATTTTGGTGATCATTAATTTTATTGTTGTCACCAAGGGCGCCGGACGTATTTCAGAAGTAAGCGCACGCTTTACCCTGGATGCCATGCCGGGAAAGCAAATGGCGATAGATGCCGATCTCAATGCTGGTTTGATCACGCAGGATGAAGCCAGGGCACGCCGTGCCGAAGGAGTTCAGGAGGCGGATTTTTATGGCTCTATGGATGGCGCCAGCAAGTTTGTGCGCGGTGATGCCATCGCCGGAATATTGATTCTCTTCGTGAATGTTATTGGTGGATTTGTGATCGGCGTGCTTCAGCATGGTATGCCATTAAGCGAGGCATTGCACAACTATACCCTGCTGACCATCGGCGATGGCTTGGTAACACAAATTCCCGCGCTGCTATTGTCCGTTGCCGCCGCGATCATGGTGACGCGTGTCTCCAGTGCCCAGGATATGGGCAAGCAGATTCTGAAGCAGTTGTTTGATAGTCCACGTGCATTGGCTGTAACTGCGGCTGTCATAGGATCCATAGGCTTGGTGCCTGGGATGCCCAATGTTGCGTTTCTGTCATTGGCGGCGGCGGCGGGAGCGATGTCTTATATGATTGCGCAGCGCCAAAAAACTGCGCAAGCGCTGCCTGTGGTAGCGGAAAGGCTGACCGAAAGCGCACCCGAATCACGAGATTTGAGTTGGGATGATATCGTCCCCGTCGACCCCATCGGCCTTGAAGTAGGTTATCGCTTGATTCCCATGGTGGACAAGAATCAGGGCGGGCAACTCATGGGGCGCATCAAGGGTGTGCGCAAGAAGTTGACCCAGGATCTCGGTTTTCTCGTGCCACCGGTACATATTCGCGACAATCTCGACCTGGCGCCGAATGCTTATCGCATCACTTTGCTGGGAGCCACCATCGGCGAGGCGGAGATTCACCCGGAGCGCGATCTTGCGATCAATCCAGGGCAAGTTTTCGGCACATTGCAGGGGATGCCCGGCAAAGATCCAGCCTTTGGGCTGGAGGCTGTATGGATAGATCCATCGCAACGTGATCATGCCCAGACGCTGGGATATACCGTCGTTGATTCCGGCACCGTCGTGGCAACGCATCTCAGTCAAATTTTGCAAGGTCACGCGCAGGAGTTGCTGGGGCGCGAAGAGGTACAGCAGCTCCTCAATAGCCTTGCCAAAACCGCTCCCAAACTGGTTGAGGATTTGGTGCCGAATACGGTGTCTCTGGGTGTGGTTCTGAAAGTATTGCAAAACCTTTTGGAAGAGCGCATTCCGATCCGAGATATTCGAACGATTGCCGAAACATTGGCAGGGCACACGCCAAAAAGTCAGGATCCCGCCGTATTGACTGCCGCCGCACGCGTCGCACTGAGCAGGTTAATTGTTCAACAAATCAATGGGGTGGCTCCAGAGCTTGCGGTTATTACGTTGGATCCGGATTTGGAACAGATATTGCAAAACTCATTACAAGCACCGGGCTCAGCAGGAATGGGTTTAGAGCCGGGTCTGGCAGAAAGGATGCATTCTGCGCTGGAGCAAAGCGCGCAACGTCAGGAGCTTGCAGGACAGCCTGCGGTGTTGTTGGTGTCAATGCCATTGCGACTGCCTCTGTCTCGCTTGGTGAGGCATTCGATTCCAGGCTTGCATGTGTTGTCGTACAACGAAATTCCCGACAGCAAGCAGATCAGGGTCGTGGCGAGTGTGGGCAAGTAATGCAGGGCCGAATTGATTTTCGCCCTACAACTATACGGCTGGTTAGTGCGAAAGAATTTGCACCCACCGATCTTATAATAAAAGGCATGTGGAATGAAAATGAAACGCTTTTTCGCTCCTGACATACGCCAGGCGATACGCAAAGTACGCGATGAGCTTGGGCCGGATGCAGTGATACTTTCCAATCGGCGGGTCGAAGGTGGGGTGGAAATAGTCTCTGCCATCGACTACGACGAAGCCATGGTGAGCAATGCCGATCTGTTTTCCACAGGGTCAAATGTGTCGAAGAATGTTGAGCGGTCTCATCCTGTTGTAGGGCCGCATCGTGGCACTTCACGGTCAGCACAATCACAAAAAACATTTTATGAAGCCGCTGCCGCTTTGTCCTCGGAGAAAGATGATGAAAATGAAGAGATAAGCCTGGATTTTATGCAAGAACAGGCTGTTAAGGAATCTTACGAAAAAGATCACAAAAGTGATGTTTATTCATCCATTGCCCCAAGGCCAGCACTGGATGACATGTGGGCTGAGCTCAGGAACTTGCGAGGCTTGCTGGAAAACCAATTATCCGGTCTGGCGTGGGGCGATCTTGAGCGACGTCATCCTCAGCAGGCTGCATTATTTCAACGTCTGATGAGGCTGGGTCTAAGCGCGACACTGTGTCGCCAGGTGGTCGATGAAATCCCCCTGGAAATCGCACAGGCACCGCAGATTGAGTTGTTATGGCGACGGGCGCTGGGAGTTCTGGCTCACCAAGTGAAGGTAACAGATGATGACATTCTTACCCAGGGTGGCATCGTTGCATTGGTCGGTCCCACCGGAGTCGGTAAGACCACAACAGTGGCCAAGCTGGCGGCGCATTATGCCTTGCGGCATGGATCGCGCCATGTTGCACTGGTGACAACCGATAACTACCGTATCGGCGCACATGAGCATCTTAAGTCTTACGGAAGGATATTGAATATTCCTGTGCGTGTGGCCGGCGATAGAGCCGAGTTGCAACAGATATTAGCGGAGCTGAGTGACAGGCGCCTCATACTGATCGATACCGCCGGGATGGGCCAGCGTGATGTGCGGCTATCCGCGCAATTTGCTGTTCTCAATGGCAGTGGTGGCCGTATGCCACTCATTAAAAAATATCTGGTGCTGTCTACCACGACACGATTGTCGGGATTGGATGAAACCATTCGCGCATTTCAAGGGATGGCTCTGGATGGCTGCATTTTCACAAAGCTGGATGAAGCCACCAGCCTTGGCAGCGCATTGAGTGTCACCATTCAGCACGACCTTCCCGTTTCCTACATCAGCGATGGTCAGCGTGTTCCGGAAGATTTGCATAATGCTCGTGCGCATACCTTGGTGAGCCGCAGTGTGGCCATCATGCAACAGGCTGCTTCTTCTCTTGAGGATGAGGCGTTATCAGTGCCGGTCGAAAAGGTGGCAGCACATGCTCATGTCTGACGTGCATCGTGATTTGATCGGGGATCAGGCCGAGGGGTTGCGCCGTATGGCACATCACAGGCCCGTGCGTGTTATCGCAGTTACCAGTGGAAAAGGCGGCGTCGGAAAAACCAATGTGTCCGTGAATCTCGGCCTTGCGATGGCCAATGAAGGAAAGTCAGTGCTGCTGATGGATGCGGATATGGGGCTGGCAAACGTTGATGTATTGCTGGGATTGCACCCCATTTACAATCTTTCCCATGTCATTAGTGGCGAACGTACCCTGGAAGAAGTCATTCTTCCAGCATCTAACGGACTATCAATTGTTCCCGCGTCTTCCGGCCTGAAAAGCATGGCGGAACTCAGTGCCACACAACATGCCGGTGTCATACGCGCTTTCAGCGAGTTGAGCCAAACCCTGGATGTATTGCTGATCGACACCGCTGCCGGTATTTCAGAAAGTGTGGTCAGCTTCAGCCGGGCTGCGCAGGAAGTCATCGTGGTAGTGTGTGACGAACCGGCGTCCCTGACCGACGCTTATGCCTTGATAAAACTTCTTAATCGCGATTATGGGATGCATCGTTTTCGTATCCTGGCCAACATGGTGCATAGTCTTCAGGAGGGGCGTGATGTGTATAACAAAATAGTCAAGGTTGTGGATCGTTATCTCGATGCTACAGTGGATTTCATGGGCGTAGTTCCCTACGACGACTATTTGCGCAAAGCAGTCCAAAAGCAGCGTCCGGTAGTCGATGCATATCCGCGCAGTAAGTCTGCAATGGCATTCAAGAAACTGGCGCAGAAGGCCGATAATTGGCCTGTGACGGTAGCAGCTGGAGGGCATCTCGAATTTTTCGTCGAGCGGCTGATTCAGACCAACCAAAACTATAGGATGATGTCGCTATGAATGGACTCGCTATGTATGCCCGTACTAACGCCGATGACAGAGATGATACCGTTGCGCAACACGCTCCTCTGGTGAAGAGGATCGCTTATCACCTGATGAGCCGACTACCACCCAGTGTCCAGGCCGATGATCTGATACAGGCCGGCATGATCGGTCTTTTGGAGGCATCACGTAACTATGATGCGACACAGGGAGCAAGCTTTGAAACATATGCTGGTATTCGCATTCGTGGTGCAATGCTAGATGAGATCCGAAAAAATGACTGGGCACCACGCTCCGTGCATCGCAAGGCAAGAAAAGTGGCGGAAGCCGTGCGCATGATAGAAAACATCAAGGGACGTGATGCTCGCGACAGCGAGGTGGCGGAGATTCTGGAAATGTCCCTCGATGAATATCACCAGATGCTTCAGGATGCGAGCGGCTATTTGGTAATGAGTTTCGAGGATATGGGGGTGGATGATGAGGCCGTAGCTTCACAGTTTGCTGATAAAAACTCGGGAATACTCGAAGGTTTGCAAAGAGATGATTTCAAAAAGAGCCTATCAGAGGCGGTTTCTGGATTGCCGGAAAGGGAGCGTCTTGTTATGGCACTTTATTATGACGAAGAACTCAATTTGCGTGAGATTGGGGCTGTTCTTGGTGTAAGCGAGTCGAGAGTGAGTCAGATTCATAGCCAGGCTCTGATACGTTTACAGGCCCGTCTCAGCCAATGGAGAGCGGAAAACTAAGGAAGATCTATGGTTGGCGAAATCATTAATCTCTCTTTGAGCTAGGATTGGAGGTTGCTTTGGACAAGAATATGAAAATTCTCATTGTGGATGATTTCTCCACAATGAGGCGCATCATTAAAAATTTGATGCGTGATCTTGGCTTTAATAATACCAGTGAAGCCGATGATGGTAAAACGGCTCTTCCTATGTTGCAGGCGGGCGGGTTTGATTTCCTTATTACAGACTGGAACATGCCTGGAATGCAGGGGATCGACCTTCTTAAGGCGGTGCGCGCCGATCCAAAGCTGACAACGCTTCCAGTGCTGATGGTTACTGCCGAAGCAAAGCGCGAACAAATAATCGAGGCAGCACAGGCTGGAGTTAATGGTTATGTTGTAAAGCCATTCACGGCAGCAACCCTGAAAGAAAAGATAGACAAGATATTTGAGAGAATAGAATCGGCAAAATGAATCGATCTGTTGATTTCATAATAACACCAGCAAGGATTAGTAATGAGCGAAATGATCAATAATACGGACAAATGCCTATCTATGGCTAGAGCTCTTGCCGAATCAATCGAGGATGGCAATGAAGAAGAAGTTGATCGTCTTATTGATGAAATCACAAAATTACGTGAGTCATCTCTCTTTCAGGAGGTCGGCAAGCTGACAAGGCAGCTTCATGAGACATTAAACAGCTTCCAGGTTGATTCTCGCATTTTGTCGTTGGCTGAGAGTGATATTCCTGACGCCAAGGAAAGACTTAACTATGTCATAACGATGACTGAGCAATCCGCGAATAGAACGCTTAATGCAGTTGAAAAAGCCCTTCCAATCTCTGAGCAATTGAAGGAGAAGTCATCAACCTTAGAGATGAAGTGGGACCGTTTCAGGCAGCGCCAAATGCCGGTCAATGAGTTTAGAGAATTGAGTGGAGAAATCGGAGAATTTATGGTTTGGACGGCGCGCAACGCCGAGCATCTCCATGAGCATTTGTCAGATGTGATGATGGCCCAGGATTTTCAGGATCTGACAGGTCAAATCATTCGCCGGGTTATTAATATGGTACAGGAGGTTGAGAGCGGTCTGGTTGAGCTTATTCGCATCTCAGGTCAAAGAATGATTACGGTGGAAAAAACGGGTGTAAATAAAAACACTGTTGAAGGTGATGGACCACGCATTCCTGGCTGTGAAAGTCACAAGGACAGAGTGTCCGGCCAGGATGACGTTGATGACTTGCTCTCCAGTCTTGGATTCTGAGGTTTTCAAAGATGGCGATTGACACAGACGATGACATTCTTCAGGATTTTCTGGTAGAGGCCGGCGAAATTATTGAGAAACTGGGCGAGCAACTAGTTGATCTTGAGAGGCGCCCACGTGACAGTGATCTTCTTAACGCGGTGTTTAGAGGGTTTCATACGGTCAAAGGCGGTGCCGGATTTCTAAATCTGACTGCATTAGTTGCCGTGTGTCATCGTGCTGAGGATGTTTTTAATACTCTCCGGCAGGGAAAGCGGCTGGTTGATGCCCAGCTCATGGATGTTATTTTAACTGTCCTTGACCTTGTTAAGGTCATGATGGAGCAAGTGCGATCTGGTGAGGATCCCTCGCCAGCCGATCCCTCATTGCTCAAGAATTTGGATGTTCTGGCACAGCCTCAGAGCGAGAACGAAGCTGTAAGCGTCATGCCAGGCGCATTTCCTGAGCCTGTTGCGGAGCCAATCGTTGAAGTCATGATGGATGATGCCGTTGAAGCCGCCTTACCCGTACATGCGCCGGGGAAAACGCCAGTAGCCGCCGGCAGTGATGATATTACTGATGACGAATTCGAGGCTCTTCTCGATCAATTGCATGGGCAGGCTGCTCATGCCGGCTCACCATCAAAGAATGTCACGGAGACTCCAGCTTCATTGCCTTCATCCGACATGATTACGGACGAAGAATTCGAAGCGTTACTAGATAATATCAATGCCACCTCGGGAAAGGCACAGGATAAACCAGTAGCCTCCCTGATTTCTGAACCTCCTCCTATAGAGGCTCAAAAAACCAAGACGGAAGACAAACCAGCGGCAAGTCAGCCATCCGCTACCGGCAAGGATGCAGCGCAGCCGCCTGCGGATACGACAGTGCGTGTTGATACGAAACGCCTGGATGACATCATGAACCTGGTGGGAGAGCTGGTGCTGGTGCGCAATCGGCTTGCCACCCTCAAGTCATCCATGATTAATGAGGAAATGGCCCAAGTCGTAGGGAACCTCGATCTGGTGACATCGGATTTGCAGAATGCTGTCATGAAGACACGCATGCAGCCGATAAAGAAGGTATTTGGCCGTTTTCCGAGGGTTGTCCGTGATTTGGCACGCAGCCTGAATAAAGAAGTGATATTAGAGCTGCATGGTGAGGAGACTGATCTAGACAAGAATCTGGTAGAGGCACTCGCCGATCCGCTGGTCCATCTTGTGCGAAATGCCGTTGATCACGGCATTGAAACCCCTGATGTACGGTTAGCGGCTGGAAAGCCGCGTGCCGGCACCGTGACTCTTT
This sequence comes from Gammaproteobacteria bacterium, assembly GCA_040183005.1. Taxonomy (NCBI): domain Bacteria; kingdom Pseudomonadati; phylum Pseudomonadota; class Gammaproteobacteria; species Gammaproteobacteria bacterium. The sequence continues at coordinate 1,025,653 of JAMPIW010000007.1, read as the reverse complement.
CTGCCCAACAGGAAGGGGATCATATCCTGCTGTCAATAGAAGAGGACGGAGCCGGCATGGATGCCGAAGTGTTGCGTCGCAAGGCGGTAGAAAAAGGATTGCTGGATACCGAGGCTGCGGCTCGCCTTGATGATACCGGTTGTTACAACCTGATTTTTCTACCAGGATTTTCCACCAAGACGCAGATTTCGGATGTTTCCGGGCGTGGTGTGGGAATGGATGTGGTGAAAACCCGCATTGCGCAACTTAACGGTGTTGTTGAAATTGAATCAAAGTTAGGGAAAGGGAGCCGTTTCATTATCAAGGTGCCATTGACGCTGGCGATTATGCCGACATTGATGGTAATGCTTGGCCAGCAAATATTTGCAATGCCTCTGGTTAATGTCAGTGAGATATTCAACCTTGATGAGGCGCGTACCAATATAGTTGATGGTCGATTGGTTGTGATCGTGCGAAACAAGGCAATCCCGTTATTTTATCTGCACGACTGGCTAGTGAAAGACGCTGATTCTTATAATCATCGTTCAGCAGGATATGTTGTTGTAGTCAGCGTTGGGTCGCAGCGCATTGGGTGTGTTGTTGAGAATCTCATTGGGCAAGAAGAAGTGGTAATAAAGCCCTTAGGGTCATTGCTGCATGGTACGCGGGGATTATCAGGGGCAACAATTACCGGAAACGGCCGCATTGCGCTTATTCTCGACTTCCCCGGACTTATGGATGCCTACGGTCATAGGTAAGACACCTCGTTGATAGGAGTTCATGATGAAGGTTCGTGTGTTGGTTGTCGATGACTCCGGTTTTTTCCGCAGGCGGGTGACAGAGATTTTAGGTGGTGACGCTCATCTTGAAGTTGTTGGAACAGCATCAAACGGGGTGGAGGCGATTGAAAAGACCGTCCAGCTCAAGCCCGATGTTATTACCATGGATATAGAGATGCCGGTGATGGATGGTATTACTGCTGTGCGTCGCATCATGGCTTCTAATCCTACTCCAGTGCTGATGTTTTCATCACTTACTACCGATGGGGCACAAGCTACTCTGGATGCTCTGGATGCGGGTGCCGTGGATTTCCTCCCCAAGCGATTTGAAGATCTCTCTCAAGATCGTGAAGAAGCAAAGCGTTTGTTGTGTTCCCGTGTGCGTACAGTTGGAACGAAAGGAATGGCTCTGCGCCAAGGAGCATTAAAGAAAGCACCTGTTTTATCCGAGGCGCCAAAAACTGCTCGAGTTAAAGAAGAAAATTTTTCATCCAGAGAGGCCATAGGTGCTTCTGTAAAAAAATACCCTGGAAACTGCAAATTGGTTGCTATAGGAACTTCGACGGGAGGGCCAGTCGCCCTTCAGCAAGTATTGTCAAAATTACCTGCCAATTTTCCGTTTCCATTATTGCTTGTCCAGCATATGCCCGCCAGCTTCACGCCTGCATTTGCTCAACGTTTGGATAAATTGTGTGCCATAAAGGTGAAAGAGGCCGAGGACGGTGATTTTCTGGAAGCGGGGGTTGCATTATTGGCTCCCGGAGGGAGACAGATGCTTCTTGAGCAGCGCTCCGGGAAGGTGTACGTTCGTATTCATGATGGTGAGCAAGGTCAAATTTACAAGCCGAGCGTCGACATCACGTTTTCATCCGCCGCCAAGATATTTCCTGGACAGGTATTGTCTGTGGTTATGACCGGCATGGGTGCGGATGGTCGTGAGGGTGCGCGTCTTCTGAAGCAGGGAGGATCGGTCGTATGGGTTCAGGACGAGCAGAGTTGTGTGGTCTATGGTATGCCCATGGCCATTGTGGAAGCGGGTCTGGCTGATCAGGTTATGTCACTCCAGGACATCGGCAACAATCTTGCCCATAGGAATTAGCGTGTGGACATTCTGACGGTTGTGGGCATTGTGTTGGCCTTTGGATCCATTCTGGGCGGAAATGCCCTGGAAGGCGGGCACATTGGGTCATTGCTCCAGATGACTGCATTCATAATAGTCTTTGGCGGCACGGTAGGGGCCGTCATGATTCAAACACCGATGCCTACATTCATGAGGTCTCTCAAGATCGCGTTATGGGTTTTCTTTCCTCCAAAAATTGCTCAAAAAGAGATTATTGAAAAAATCGTTGGGTGGAGCAATGTTGCCCGAAAAGAGGGTTTATTGGGTCTTGAACCTTTAATTGAGGCGGAAACCGATGCGTTTGCAAAGAAAGGGATGCAATTGCTTGTTGATGGAAGCGAACCGGATGCGATAAGAGGAATACTGGAAGTAGAGCTTTCCTCAAAGGAGCATAACGATACTCAGGCCGCAAAAGTATATGAAGGCATGGGTGGATATTGTCCCACGGTTGGCATCATTGGAGCTGTTATGGGTCTGATTCACGTAATGAATAATCTTTCCGATCCAAGCAAGCTGGGCGGGGGTATTGCCACGGCGTTTGTTGCAACAATCTATGGCGTAGGATTGGCAAATCTTTTTATGCTGCCCATGGCAAGCAAGTTGAAGGCAATTATTCACGACCAGACACAATTCAGGGAAATGATCATAGAAGGAATTATATCTATTGCGGAAGGTGAGAACCCGAGAAATATCGAGACAAAACTCCATGGTTATCTACACTAGAATGTAATTTATTTATATGGCAAGGAAGAAAAAACATGAGGAACACGAAAATCACGAGAGATGGTTGGTTTCTTATGCTGATTTCATCACGCTGCTTTTTGCATTCTTTGTCGTCATGTACTCAATATCCTCTGTGAATGAGGGAAAGTACCGCGTATTGTCTGATTCAATGGTTGCGGCATTCAGGGCTGCCCCGAAAAGTATTGAACCTGTTCAAGTGGGGAGGGAGGCTAAATCCCCGCGTGATACGACACTGGAGCAAAGAACGGACCCAAATGTTATCCGTAGACCCCCGATGCCTATCCCGCGCAAGACGATGGACCAACAGGATAAAATTAACAGTGAGCGTGCCAGTTCCCCGGCCGCATTAAAAGCCATTGCCGATAAGATTGAGCGGGCGATGGCAGGCCTTATTGTCAAGAATATGGTCTCTATCCGGCGAAGTGATTTTTGGCTTGAAGTTGAGATCAACACCAACATTTTGTTTCCAAGTGGCGTTTCCCGTTTACAAGAACAAGCCATACCTACATTAAGTGAAATTGCAAAGATATTGCGAGATTTCCCGAACCCGATCAGGGTTGAGGGGTTTACCGATAATCTCCCTATCAACACATTAGCCTTCCCGTCAAACTGGGAACTGTCTGCCGCACGTTCCGCGAGTGTCGTCCACGTATTTATGGATTCAGGTGTCAGTCCTGAGAGAATGTCTGCTGTTGGTTATGGAGAGTATAGGCCTGTTGCGGACAACTCAACGGAGGATGGTCGAAACAAAAACAGGAAGGTCGTTATTGTGATACTGAATGATGAATCTTCCGGGCGAGTTTACGATAGAAGAAAATTATCATCAGGAGATGGCAGTGATTCCTTAACAACGCGTGAAGTCGCGCCCCAGATTCCATCAGGGAAGCATGATGCACCAAACAAGAACCCACATGAGCCGGTTGATGTTACAGGGAAGGAGGTAACAGACAGGGGCTCTTTCACTGTGATAGATCATCCTGTTAAAAGTTCATCAACAACCACCGGCGCACAACCGAGTGATGCCCGTTTGAGTCAAGGAGGCGCGAAATGAAAGTATGGGCGGTGGCGAATCAGAAGGGTGGTGTTGGTAAAACAACGACAACAATTACTCTTGCCGGATTATTGTCGTTGCGTGGCTATAGAACATTGATGATTGATATGGATCCGCATGGTTCCCTGACATCCTATTCCGGATATGATCCTGATACGATTGAAGACAGTGTTTATTCCCTGTTCCAGAATCCTGATGTAATGATCGCGTCCGTGATAAAACGGACAAAATTTGATCGTCTCTTTCTATTGCCGTCGTCTACCGCAATTGCAACCCTTGACCGCCAGCTTGGAGCGCAGGGAGGTATGGGGTTGATATTGTCACGCACGTTAAAGCGTATCAGCTCACGGTTTGATTATGTGCTGATTGATTGTCCGCCTATGTTGGGTGTTCTGATGGTGAATGCGTTGGCCGCATGCGATCACCTTGTTATCCCTGTGCAAACTGAGTTTTTGGCATTGAAGGGTCTGGAGCGTATGATGCGTACATTAAAAATGATTATGCGGTCACGCAACATTCCTGTTCCTCATACCATTTTACCTACAATGTTTGACCGTAGGACCCGCGCGTCTCAACAGAGTCTACAGTTTCTCCAGGAGCGTTATTCCGTTGAATTATCTGAGGCCATTATTCCCATTGACACCCAATTTCGTGAGGCAAGCCGCGCAGGGCTGCCATTACCCATGATGGCGCCGGATGCGCGAGGTGTCGGCGCCTATACTTCTTTGTTGGACAGTCTTATGGGACATAATCCAACGGGAGTAGTGGTGCGAGAACAGGCGCTACGCATGGTGGGGTCGTTATGAATAATCCGATGAAAAAAGGACGTTTAGCGGTTGTTCTCGAACAAGACACAGCCCTTACGGTCTATCTTGATGCCCTGTTGCAGGACGTCCCGGATTTTGAGCCAGATGTATCTTCTACATACAGTCTCCCGGCGGTTTTGTCCTCAGCGGATATTGTTATTGCGGAGCAGAGTGGAAGCATTGCGCCGGATCAACCCGATCAGGAACAAGTGCAACTGGAAAGCGGTGACTTCCCGGTGTGGGCATCCCCAACTTTTAAGGGTCTCTTGTTTAAAGTGGATGGGGTAGCTCTGGTGGCCCCCTTGAGCAGGTTGAGCAGTATTGTCGATGGGGTTGATTCCATTGCGGCTGTGCCTGGATATTCAAAACGGCTTTTGGGATTGCTTCCTTATCGTGGAGCCAATGTCAAAATAATTGACATTGGCTATTTAATGGCGCCTGAAAACCGTCACCCACATGCTGAGATTGTTGAAAAAAAAACCTCCCGGCGTGTTGTGCTGGTTGATGATGCATCATGGGGGTTTATCTGCGATGAGGTCATTCAGGCGCTCACTCTGGACCGCAAAAAAGTGCGCTGGCGCGCAGATAGCACGCACCGCCCCTGGATGGTAGGGACTGTGATTGAACACATGTGTGTGTTGCTTGACGTGGATAAATTTTCTCAGGAATTGGTTGGTTAGCTTGCGGGTTGTTGATACTTATTTGTTGGGCATGATTAATGCTTGCGGGTTAAGTGCGGCGTTCCAGATTAACATATGGGGAATGATTTAATGAGGCAAGCTGAACAAACTGAAAGTGACGCTATTTCGCAATGGGTTACGTTTCGCCTAGAGGGTGAAATGTACGGAGTGAATGTCTTGCAGGTGCAGGAAGTCCTTCGCGTCAACGAAATCGCGCCTGTACCGGGGGCATCTGATAGTGTTCTTGGTATTATCAATTTACGTGGTAATGTAGTGACAGTGATGGATACCCGCAGGCGCTTTGGTTTAAGGCCCAAGGAATTGGATGACTCCAGCCGCATTGTGATTATTGAGGTTATGGAGAATGTGATAGGTATCCTCGTTGACAGCGTGGCGGAGGTCGTTTACCTGCGCACATCGGAGATTGAGGCTGCGCCAAATATCGGTAATGAGGAAAGCTCGCGTTATATTCAGGGTGTTTCCAATCGCGGCGACCAATTGCTGATACTTGTCGATCTTAATAAATTGTTGAGCGACGAAGAGTGGAAGGATATGTCGATGGTCTGATGCGGCAGACCGTCTGTCAGGAGGCTCGGCGATGGCCAAGGTAGGTGATGTCAATCCGTTGTATCCTGTCTGGCCAACACGGCCTGTGGAGAAGGTCGATCCCAGGAAGCACCCGACTGATCGCCCCTCTGATCGTTCAGGCCGCGACAGGAAAATGCCTGATGAAAAAGAAAAGGATGAGGGTCATCCCCCTTACATTGATGACTATGCGTAGTCCTTTCTATTGCTTTAAAGCCCTGTCCCCGCGCATCCCCGCGCGAGCTGATTTGCCATGAACAGTGACGTGACGATTCTGATTTTGGCTGGTGTGTTGGCATTGATCATGCAGATTCCCGTATGGTTAAAAATACGTCGCCTGGATCTGCGCATTAAGCAGCGTGACGCCGAGGTGCTGATACTGCAAGATGATTTGCGTGCCTTATGTGCCGGGGCGGCGGGGGTTGGTGGGAATGTGGAACGTATGGAACAGCAATTGCGCCGACTGGCCGAACGACAGGACCAAGTGGATTTGCGCGATCCTGCTGCACAAACTTATGGACATGCCATTCGACTTGTTCAGAAAGGCGCCAGTGTTGACGAACTGATGTCATCCTGTGGTCTGGTGAGAGGTGAGGCGGAGTTGCTGATGAGGTTGCATCGACTTAGCTCGTGAAGCCAATCAATGTAGGGTACGCCGTATAGTGGACTCCCCAGTCAAGACATTCGGCTATACCGTTCAGCACGGCTGAAATCATAAATGAAGAAAAAATCATCTCCCGCCTTGCGGGAGATGAGGTGAAAATACGCGGTTGAATTGGAAATGGAGTTAACTCAACGCAATCGCCAGATAGGTAATATATAAACTGCCATTGACCAGCACATGCCAGACCTTTAGCTGTCCTCGCGTGACCATGAGGCGTAGCCATAGCGCGCCTAAAAATGCGATCACGATGCCTGCCAGCACTTCCGGGCGCGGTGACCAGGGGGTGAGCATGATACCGATGGCCGGCAGCAGCGTCCCTTGAAAGACCATGGCGCCAGTAATGTTGCCGAAGGCCATGGTGTCTTTGTGGCGGCGAATCCAGAGGATGCTGTTGAATTTTTCCGGCAGCTCAGTGGCGATGGGGATAATCATCAGTGACAGCATCAGGGCTGATATGCCGAGGATAGTCGAAGCCTCTTCCACGCCGCTGATGAAGCCCTTGGCGCCCGCGACTAACAGGCCCAGGCCCATGCCAAGTTGCAGCACGATGGTGGTCATGTTGGTGGGCAGGCCGATGCGGCTGAGAAGCATGGGTGAGTGGGCCTCGGTAGCGTGGCCGTCCTCTACCAGTTTTGCAGAGGCGCGCAAGGTCATCATGATGTAGACAAAGTAGGTCAGCACCAGCGACACGCCGATAAAGGCGCGCAGATAATTCATGTCGTGTGGAATGTACATCGCAATCGCGGCCAGCGCGAACGCGAACAGGAAAAAGTCCAGGTCGCGTTTAAAGCCGGTTCTTTCCGGTGTGAAATGCCCGCTAATGCCGCGTTTGCGGAAGGTGAAGAACGCCAGTAATGAAACGGACAGCGTAGCCAGCATCAGCGGCGCGCCGAGGATTGCGCCCACACCGATTTCCTCATTCACGTGTTGATTGTCGGTGCCTGCGAAAATGGCCAACAGCGGCACCATGGTCTCCGGCATTGCAGTGCCAACGGCAGCAAATAATGAACCGGTGACGCCCTCGGAAATTTTCAATTTTTCGCCTAGGTGTTCCAGCGCATTGGTGAATATTTCGGCGGCAATCAGTATGACGATGAGCATCAAAAACAGCGTTACAAATACACTCATTAAAAATTCTTCCTCAATAATATTTGTTGATCGTTATCCGGAAACGGTGGTTTTTCCCCAGCATTTTTCTGCAGGGAGGGATGAGTGCTTTATATTCCCTCACCCCAACCCACTCTCGCAGGGCGGGAGTGGGGGTAGTTGCAACCGTTGAATTGAATTGGGATTGAATTATCCTGTCAGTTTCTTATACTTGATACGCTGCGGCTGATCGGCGGCGATGCCAAGGCGGCGGTGTCTGTCGGCCTCGTAATCGGCATAATTGCCCTCGAACCACACGGTCTGGCTGTCGCCCTCGAAGGCGAGGATGTGTGTTGCGACGCGATCCAGGAACCAGCGGTCATGGGAGATGACCACGGCGCAGCCGGGGAACTCCAGCAGCGCATCTTCCAGGGCGCGCAGGGTTTCCACGTCGAGGTCGTTGGTCGGCTCATCGAGCAGCAGTACATTGCCGCCGCTTTTGAGCAGTTTTGCGAGATGGATGCGGTTGCGCTCGCCGCCGGAGAGATCCTTGACCAGTTTTTGCTGGTCGGTGCCTTTGAAGTTGAAGCGTCCCAGGTAGGCGCGCGACGGCATTTCGAATTTGCCGACAGTGATCACGTCCAACCCGTCCGAGATCTCTTCCCAGGCGGTCTTGCTGCCATTGAGCGTGTCACGCGACTGATCCACATAGGCTAAATGCACGGTGTCGCCGATACGCAGTTCACCCGCGTCGGGCTTTTCCTGGCCGGTCATCATGCGGAACAGGGTGGTCTTGCCGGCACCGTTGGGGCCGATAATGCCGACGATGCCGCCGCGTGGCAGGTTGAAGCTGAGGTTGTCGATGAGCAGGCGGTCACCGAAGGCCTTGCGCAGGCCCTGGGCCTCTATCACCAGATCACCCAGGCGTGGCCCTGGCGGGATATACAGCTCCTTGGTCTCGTTGCGTTTCTGGTATTCCTGCGAGGCCATTTCCTCGTAACGGGCCAGGCGCGCCTTGCTCTTGGCGTGGCGTCCCTTGGCATTGCTGCGCACCCATTCCAGCTCGTCTTTCATGGCGCGCTGGCGGGCGGATTCCTGTTTCTCTTCGACCTCCAGACGTTGTTCTTTCTGCTCCAGCCAGGAGGAATAATTACCCTCCCAGGGTATGCCATGGCCGCGGTCGAGCTCCAGTATCCAGCCCGCGACGTTATCCAGGAAGTAGCGGTCGTGAGTGATGGCGACCACGGTGCCGGGGTATTCCTGGAGAAAACGCTCCAGCCAAGCCACTGATTCGGCGTCCAGGTGGTTAGTGGGCTCGTCGAGCAGCAGCATGTCGGGGGACGATAACAGCAGCTTGCACAGGGCGACACGGCGCCGCTCACCGCCGGACAGCTTGGTGACATCGGCATCCCACGGAGGCAGGCGCAGTGCGTCGGCGGCCACTTCGAGTGTGCGGTCCAGATTGTGTCCATCGGCAACCTGAATGAGCGCCTCCAGCTCGGCTTGTTCCTTGGCCAGGGCGTCGAAGTCGGCTTCGGGCTCGGCGTAGGCGGCATAGACCGCGCTCAGTCGGTCAAGCGCATCCTTGACGGGCTGTATGGCCTCTTCCACATTGCCACGCACATCCTTGGCGGAATTGAGTTGCGGTTCTTGCGGCAGATAACCGATGCGGATGCCCGGTTGGGGACGGGCTTCGCCCAGGTGCTCTTTATCCACGCCTGCCATGATGCGCAGCAGGGTGGACTTTCCCGAGCCGTTCAGGCCCAGTACGCCGATCTTGGCGCCAGGGAAAAACGACAGGGATATGTCTTTTAGGATTTCGCGTTTGGGTGGCACGACCTTGCCGACGCGGTTCATGGTATAGATGTATTGGGCCATATACGTAACTTCCGGGGGTTGCGGCAGAGAGGTTTGCCAGTCTGTATGCAAATGAGGGATTATACCAGTCAATCGCTGATAGAGAAGGTGTGTGTTTAGCCGTTCGCGGGTTAGAAGTTAACGTAAAAAAACTTGACAAACAAAATAAATGGGAATAAGTTCCCAATCATGCCAAACAGAAAATTTACCAAAACTCTTTCTTCCGCCGTCGCCAGGTTGTTGCGCCCGTTGGTGCGCATCCTGCTGCGCAATGGTGTGCCCTATGGCGTGTTTGAGGATATTGCGCGCTGGGTGTATGCGGACGTCGCGTTGCGCGAGTTCAGTATAGCAGGCCGTAAGCAGTCCGTGTCACGGGCGGCGGTGATTACAGGCTTGTCGCGCAAGGAAATTACGCGATTGCAGGAGCTGGGCGCTCCCTATGATGATGCCGCTGAAGAGCGCTATAACCGTGCTGCACGGGTGATCAGTGGCTGGGTGCGGGAAGCGCGCTTTGCCGACAAGCAGGGCAACCCCGCCGATCTTCCCTTGAGTGGCGAGGGAGCGACGTTTGAAGGGCTGGTCAAAGAGTTCAGCCGCGATGTCCCCGCGCGCGCCATGCTCGACGAGCTGGTTCGTGTCGGCACAGTCGAACGTCTCGATGATGACCGTATCCGGCTGCTCAACCGTGCTTATCTACCCCAAACCGATGACATTGCCAGGCTCGAAATACTGGGCACCGACGTGCGATTGCTCATTGCCACCATTGACCACAATCTCCGCCACACTGCCGATGAGCGTTTATTTCAGCGTAAGGTGGCCTACGACAATCTGCCGGAAAATATTCTGCCGCAGTTGCGCGCGCTGAGTGCTACGCGCGCGCAGGCATTGCTGGAGGAGCTGGATCGTTATCTCGCCGGGCATGACCGTGATGTGAACCCCTCCGCCAGCGGGACGGGGCGCAAAAATGCGGGCGTTGGTATTTATTATTTTGAAGAAGATTTTGATGCGTCGTCAGAAGGAGAACTAAAATGAAAGCCGGATTATTTGGTAGGGGTCTGTTGGTGTCTTTCATCCTATCGGGGCTGGTCTCCTGTGGCGGTGGTGCAGGAGGGGGACTCGCGGGCGGCGGAATCGGCGGCACGGGCATGAGCCAGGGGCCGGTAACCGGGTTTGGCAGTGTGTTTGTCAACGGTATCGAATTTGCCACCGAAGGGGCGGAGATTGAGGTGGAGGGCCAGACCGGCGTCACGCAGGCCAAACTGGGCGTCGGCATGGTGGTGCGCGTGGAGTGGGAGAAAGACGCCAGCGGCAAGTTCATCGCGAAGCGTATCAAGTATGCCGATGATGTGCAGGGGCCGGTGGCGGGCATTATTCCAGCGACGACAGGTACGGGTGGCACCTTCACCGTGCTGGGGCAGACTATCAAGGTGGATGCCCTGACGGTGTTTTCGGGAACAACGGGGTTTGCTGGATTGGCTGGAGGCCAGATCGTCGAAGTGAGCGGGTTGCGCGACGCCAACGGGGATATTCGCGCCACGCGTGTTGAGGTTAAGACGGGGACTACCGAAGTCGAGTTGAAGGGCGTTGTCAGCAGCCTCGGCAACCCATCTGGGACATTCAGCATAGGCGCAACTACTGTGAATTACATCAGCCTTCCCGGCGGTGTGATTAACGGCGTGTGTGTGGAAGTCAAAGGCACGGCAAGCGGCGCTGTGATCACGGCAACCAGTATCGAGTTCGATGACAGTTGTTCGTTGGGCGGCACCAAGAATGGCGAAGAGGTCGAAATCGAAGGCTTTGTTACGGGCCTGTCCGGTGATACTTTCAGCGTCAATGGCGTGGCGGTGAGCGTCGCCAGTCTGCCCAGTTCCGGCTACGAGAATGGTACCAATGCCAACCTGGTTAATAACGTCAGGGTCGAGGTGGAAGGTAAGATCACCAATGGCGTGCTGATAGCGCAGAAGGTGAAATTCAAGCTAGGCGGCGACGATGGTGCGAGTGGTGGTGGCAGCGGTGGTGATGGCAGTGGCGGCGGGATTGTTTTCGGTGAGATCAAGGGTCAGGTCACCTCGGTCACGTCCCCCAATACCCTCTCCATATTCGATGGCGCGAAGACAGTGATAGTCACCGTTAACAACGACACCCTGTTCGAAGACGGCATCCAGCGCAACCTGGGAAATGTCACCACATCGAATTTCCTGAAGATCAACTTCTACACAAAAGACGGTACGAGCACGAACATCGCCACCAAGGTCGAGCGAGAGGGTGACGACTGATCGCGCCAGTCCGTAGCGGGAACGAGAAAAAAGGGGCCTTCGGGTCCCTTTTTTTATTGCCGGGTAAATTATGTGTGAATATATTCCTGAGCCAACATTCGAACATAAGCATGCAGTGCATGATCGCTGGCCACGCATTATGAGTGGCTAAATGGCAGGATAAGCCGAGCCAACAGTAATAATCAGGCCGCTGATTTCCGCGACACCTTCTCGTTTCAGATGACTATCCGTTTTTAAGATTGTTGTGTGGCTCGATGTAAGCCCTTGTCAGAAGTGCGTCTATCCGTTGTAATAGGTCAAGGCGCTGCTGAGTCGACGGCGGAGCAACGGGAGGGGTTCAGGGAATGAGGGGATGACCGAATACGACGTGTTTATCAGCTACCGCCGCCTCGACATGCCACGCGTGGACTTGCTCGTAGAGGCCTTGCGCGCGCAGGGGCTCAGCGTTTGGCTCGACCGTGCCGACATCGCGGACTATGCCGCCATCACCCGCGCGATCACAGAAGGCCTCGCGCACAGCAAGGCGGTGCTCGCCTGGTACTCGAAGCACTATCCGCTCTCCCGCCCCTGCCAATGGGAGCTCACCGCTGCCTACCTGGCCGCGCAGCAAGCCGGTGATCCACGCCAGCGGGTGCTTATCGTCAATCCCGAAACCAGCCCGGACCACATTGCCCTGCCTGAGCTGAAAGATCAGCAATACCTCAGCGCACCTGCCATGGATGATCGCGTCGGCTATGACGACCTCGCCAAGCGCATCGCAGCGCAAGTGCAGGGGCTGACGGGCACCCTCGGTGATATCCGCCCGCTTGTTATCCCCTCCTGGTTTCCCTACACCGCCACCGGCTCGGCGCGTTTTGTCGGGCGGTTGCGGCACATGTGGCAGATGCACGATCAACTCTGGTGCGGCCAGACCGTCATCGGCCAGCTCAAACTGGGCACGGCCTTGGCGCAGCTCGTGGGTGGCGGTGGCATGGGCAAGTCGCTGCTGGCGGAGGAGTACGCCTTGCGTTATGGCGCCGCGTATCCCGGTGGTGTGTTCTGGCTCAGTGCGCGCACCGCTGGCGAAAATGGCGTTACGGCAGATACGCTCAACCAACAGCGCGAGCAGCAGTGGCGTAACGTGGCTGCCTGGTTGGGCATAGAGATCAAGGATAAATCCCAGGTGCAGATCGAAGGGGAGTTGCACAAACATTTCGCAGACAAAAACCAGCCCTTCCTCTGGGTGATCGACGACGTGCCAGCGGATGTTCCGATACAGGATTTGCGCGGCTGGGTCGCCCCCCATGCCCATGGCAAGACCCTGCTCACCACTCGCAGCCACGAATACCAAGCGTTGGGTGGCAGGGTGGAGGTGGGCGTGCTGGCTGAGGCCGAAGCACGCAGCCTGCTCACCCAGCAACGCCCGCCCGCCGATGAAGCCGAGGCCGCCGCAGTGGCTGAGATCCTCCGCGAGCTGGGCTATCACGCCCTGGCCGTGGATGTGACGGCGGCACGCCTCAAAAGCAAACCCTATCTCGAGTTTCTCAACGATCTTCGTCATCCAGACAAAGATGCCTTGGAGTTGGCGAAGCACTTCTCTGGCCAGTTGCCCAACGGTCACGAAGCCAGCATCGCCACTATGCTGCTGCAGAGCATCGCCGCCGTGAGCGAAGAGACGCGCAACTTTCTGCGCCTGGCCGCTGTGCTGGCCATCGCGCCCATCCCCAGGCGCCTAGTCGCTCGGGTATTTGCAGTTGCCGATGGCTTGAGTGATTCGGATGCGCTAGACCGCGCCGACCTCGCCCTGCACGAGGCCCAGGAACAATCCCTGGCTGAGGCCACCGGCGATACCGATTTCTCGGTGACTGTGCATGTCCTGGTAACCCGCACGATGCGTTTTCACGGTGCTAACTCCGATCGCAGTATCGCCCTGTGCGTGGCTGCCAAGCGGGCGCTCACGGACGAACTTGCCGAGCACGCCGACGATATTCGTAACCATGCGGCGCTGGCGCACTGGATTGAGCATGCCAGCAGCCTCGTTGTGGGCACGTATGACGATCTTGCGACTATTGAGCTTTGCACTTGGGTTGCGCGTTATGACCCCGTGCGCAGGGAGCGTGCCGCCGCCCGTGCGTTTCTGGGAATGGTGCTGACGGGCACCCGTGCGCTTGAGGAAGGGGTGTTGGAGGTTAACCGCCGGGTGCTGGGCGAGGAACACCCGGACACGCTGGCGAGCATGAACAGCCTGGCCAGCACACTTTGGAACCAGGGCGATCTGGAGGGTGCCCGTACGCTTGAGGAAGAGGTGTTGGAGGTTAGCCGCCGGGTGCTGGGCGAGGAACACCCGGACACGCTGGCGAGCATGAGCAACCTGGCCATCACACTTTTCAACCAGGGTGATCTGGAGGGCGCCCGTGTGCTTGAGGAAGAGATGTTGGCGGTTGGCCGCCGGGTGCTGGGCGGGGAACACCCGGACACGCTGGCGAGCATGAGCAACCTGGTCAGCACACTTTTCAACCAGGGTAATCTGATGGGCGCCCGTGTGCTTGAGGAAGAGGTATTGGCGGTTAGCCGCCGGGTGCTGGGCGAGGAACACCCGGACACGCTGGTGAGCATGAGCAACCTGGCCACCATACTTTTCAACCAGGGTGATCTGGCGGGTGCTTGTGCGCTTGGGGAAGAGGTGCTGGAGGTTAGCCACAGGGTGTTGGGCGAGGAAGGCCCTGGCACGCTGGCGAGCATGAGCAACCTGGCCAGCATACTTTTCAACCAGGGTGATCTGGCGGGTGCTCGTGCACTTGAGGAAAAGGTGCTGGTGGTTCGCTGCCGAGTGCTGGGCGAGGAGCACCCAGACACACTGATCAGCATGAACAATCTGGCCAGCACACGCGGGAACCAGGGCGACTTGGCGGGTGCCCGTGCGCTTCAGGGAAAGGTGTTGGCAGTTCTCAGCCGGATGCTGGGCGAGGAGCATCCAAACACACTGACCAGCATGAATAACCTGGCCCTCACACTTAGGGATCAGGGTGACCTGGCGGGCGCCCGTGTGCTTGAAGAAAAGGTGCTGGAGGTTCGTCGCCGGGTGCTGGGCGAGAAGCACCCGGATACAACGGCCGCGGCGTGGAATCATTTACTGACGTTGAGGCAGGCAGGTCTGCACGATCAGGCCGCTCTCCTGGCACATGAGCATCTCGCCTGGCTGATGGACAGTGCCCCCGAAACCCTCAGCGCAAATCAGCGCCAAATACGAGATAGTCTTGGAGAAATAGCGACAGAGGAAATTACAGTATCACAAACCGACTCACCCACAACCACCCAACTAAGGAACAAGCCATGACCAAACGCGCAGTGTTAATCGGCATCAATCGTTACAGTATCCCCGGCGCGGATCTGCGGGGCTGTGTCAATGACGTGAAGAACATGAAAGGTGTACTCACCAAGTATTACGGTTTCAAGGCGGGCGACATCGCTGTGCTTACCGATTTGGCGGCGACCAAGAAGGCGATGCAGGCGGCCATCGTCGATTTGGTGAGTAAGGCGCGCGCGGGTGATGTGGTGTTGTTGCATTACTCCGGTCACGGCGCCAACGTGCCGGACGATGATGGCGACGAGGCCGATCACCGTGACGAGATCCTGTGCCCGACGGATCTCGACTGGAAGGACCCGCTCAGGGACGACTGGTTGCGAACTACCTTCGACAAGCTGCGCGCGGGCGTGAGCCTGACCGTCATCATGGACTGTTGCCACTCAGGCACCAACACCCGTGCCTTCCTGCCGCCGGACGCGCCGATAATCCCGCGTTATCTGCCCAATCCCTGGGACATGATGGCCGAGGAGTCCGGTCGCAAACTGCGTGGCAAGTTGCGTGGTGAACTGCGTGCCTCCCCACGGGCGAAACGCAAAAAGAGCGATGTGGTAGTGGCTGATATCCCCGAGCTGCTCGTCACCGGCTGCCGTGATACCCAGACTTCGGCCGACGCCTATATCGGCAACAGTTATAACGGCGCGTTGACCTACAATCTCGTTGCAGCAATCAACGAAGCCAAGGGTAAACTCAGCTATCGCGAGCTGCACAGCAAGACACTGGCCAACCTCAAGCAGGGCGATTATGACCAGACCCCGCAACTCGAAGGGCGCAAGGATCAGTTCGATCGGCCGTTCCTCACGCCCATGCCATGAGCAATGGCTGAAAGCTCGCCGAGTGGCCGCGCGGGCAGGGGGGTACAACAATAACGCGCCTGAGGCGCACAGAGGGAGAGGACGCAATGACCATCCAACTCATCATCCCGGGGCGAGACGAGCCACTGGAGCCCTTTCGCGTGGGGCTGCGCGGCACAGCGGAGGTGCCACCCACCACCGACCTGCTGAACAACATCGAGGTGGTGCATGCCTTTGACCTCTCCCCACCGGCCCGAGCGGCGGCCAAAGGCGCGCCAGCCCGGGTGGTGGAGGTGGAGGATGATGACATCCTCGAGATTGAGGTTGAGGGCGGGTTGACCCTGTGGACCTCGGCAAAGCGATATCAGGAACGTGTGGCGCTCTGGCATCCTGAGGCTATCACCGAGCGCGGCCTGGAACTGACGGGCTTGCCGGGCCCCAGTGTTGCGGAACGCGGCGTAAAGGATTGGTTCGCCGGCGCACTGCGGGTGTTGCGCCTCAAGGGCGATGACCTCGTCGAGCAGCTAAAGGATCCCAAAAACTGGGCGGATTGTGTCAAGGATCTCGCGCTTGAGCAGGTGGAAAAGGCCGGTGCCTGGGCCACCGCCAAGCTGCTCATGTATCTGATCGAAAAACGCCTCACGCCCGCCCCCGGGCTATACCGCTGGGCCGCGGTGGACGCCGGTGCGCCGTTGGACCTCAGCCAGGCCGCATCACTGAATGCGAACGATCTGCCCAAGGACAAACCCATCCTGGTGTTCATCCATGGCACGGCCTCGCGCACCCTCGGCAGCTTCGGGGCCTTTTGTGAAGGTGATGCCAGCCAGGAATGGCGCACATTGCGGGCTACGTTCGGCGAGCATATTTATGCCTTCGAGCACCGCACCATGAGTGAGAGCCCCATCGATAATGCCGTTGCTCTCGTCGAGTGCTTGCCGGAAGGGGCGCAGATCTCTCTGGTCACCCATTCGCGTGGCGGCCAGGTGGGCGATTTGGTCTGCCTTGGCGTGCCCGATTTGGACGACGCCCATATCGATCGTTTTCAACGCCCCGCTTCGGCGCTCGGTGAGGCCGACCGACATGACAAGAAGCAGCTCAAACGCCTGCGCGACCTGTTACAACAGAAGCGTCTGCGTATGATGCGCATTGCGCGCGTGGCCTCCCCGGCGCGCGGCACGCTGCTTGCCTCAGACAACATCGACGAATTTCTTTCGCTGCTGACCAATCTCATTGGCTTCATTCCGGTAGTCGGTCAATCGCCCATTTACGAAGTCATCAAGCGCGTGACCTTGCAGGTAGTGCGGGACCGCACCGACCCGGCGCTGATTCCGGGCATCGAGGCGATGATGCCGGAGTCACCATTAGTGGCCTTGCTGAATTCTGCCGCCGCATCGGGGGGAGAACTGGGCGTGATCGCCGGCGATATCGAGGGCGGCAACTGGTTCAAGCGCATGGCCGTGTTCATCACCGACCGCTTTATCTATGAGAAGCGCGATAACGATCTCGTGGTCAACACCGACTCGATGTTCTACGGTGCGCAGCGCGCGCAGGAGTATTACATCTTCGACCAGGGGGCGGACGTCAGCCACTTCAACTATTTCAAGAACGCGCGCACGCGCATCAAGCTCGCCCAGTGGTTGCTGGCGCCTGCCGGACAGTTCCCGCAGGGATTCACAGCATTCGAGCGCGCGCATATTGAGCCGGTGCCCATGCTGCGCGCGTTACAGACCCGCGCGGGCGTGCCACAGCCGGTGGTGTTTGTGCTGCCAGGGATCATGGGGTCACAGCTAGAGCGTAAGGGCGAGTGCATCTGGCTGGATTTCCCGAATCTGATGATGGGTGGGTTAGCGAAGATCAAGGACATTCACGACAGCAACGTCAAGGCCACTGGTTTGCTGGGTGAGTACTATGACAGTCTGTGTAAGTACCTTGCTGACTCCCATGAGGTGTTGCCCTTCGCCTACGATTGGCGCAAGTCCATCCGCGAGGCCGCTGCCGACCTGGGTCAAGAGGTCGGCAAGGTGCTCGAGCGCACTTCCCAGCCGGTGCGCTTCATCGCACACGGCATGGGCGGTCTGGTGGTGCGCCGCTTCATTGCTGACCATGCGGACGTGTGGGAGCAGATCTGTGCTCATCCGGGTAGCCGTTTCGTTATGCTGGGTACGCCGAATCGCGGCTCTTATTCCATGGTCGAGACCTTGCTTGGGGCTGCATCAACTGTGCGCCAGCTTGCGTTGCTTGATCTGGCGCACGACCTCCAGGGGGTAGTGGACATCATTGGTGGTTTCCAGGGCGCATTGGAACTGCTGCCTCAGCCAGGCGAGGGCGCGGCGTTCGATTGGTACACCGAGAAGGCGTGGCAAGCGCTCAAGAAGAGCAACGAAAATGGTGGGGCCGTGCCTGCGGCAAAGTTGCTGACGGATGCACAGGATGCCGTGGCCACGCTGCCAGTGAATATCCCTCATCCTGACCGCGTGGTCTATGTGGCGGGCAGCGCACCCATGACGCCCTGTGGCGCAGACATCGACAAGTGGGACCGGATTGTCCTGTCCGCTACCGATGCAGGCGATGGGCGCGTCACGTACGAGGCAGGAAAACTCCCTGGCGTCGCGACGTGGTACATGCCCGCTGAACACGGTGAACTCGCCGATTACAAACCGGCGTTCCCGGCGCTCCTCGAGCTGCTTGAACAAGGCAAGACCACGGCCTTGCCGACCACGCCACCCAGTCTGGCGCGCGGTGAGACGATGGTGTTGCCTTATGTGCCGCAGCCAGTGCTCTATCCCACGCGCGGTGAACTCATTGCCGGGTTCATGGGCAAGCCCGTTCGCGCCTACCGGCGGCGTGAGCCGGTAAGCCTCAGCGTCTGCGTGGTGCATGGCGATCTGCGCTATGCCAGTTACCCTGTCATGGTCGGCCATTACCTCGGCGATACCATCACCGCTGCCGAGGCCCATCTGGACCGCCAACTCGGCCATGCCCTATCGCAACGTTATCAGCTTGGCGTCTATCCTGGGGCGCCGGGGACAACCGCTATCGTGCGGCGCCCGCCGAGCGAGCTGGACATGCGCCTGGGCATTCCGCGCGGCGCCATCGTGATCGGCCTCGGGCGCATGGGTGATCTAGGCACAGGTACGCTGGCAAACGCGGTGCGTGAAGGGGCATTGCAGTACGCACTGCAAACCTGTGACAACAGACCTCGCAGTGCAGATGCAACAGGCATCCAAACGATCGGCCTGAGTGCCCTGTTGATTGGGGCCAATTCGGCGGCGGCCATCACCGTGGAAGACTCGGTCGCCACCCTGATGCGTGCGGTTGCCCAGGCAAACGCAGAAATGGAACGGGCCCATATCCCTGTTCGCATTCACCGCCTCGAAATCATCGAGCTGTTCAGTGACGCGGCGACACAAGCGGCGCATGCCGCCTGCAAGCTGGCGCCCGCGATCGCCCAGTCATTGGAAGTGCATATCGACGCGCAGCCGGAGCTTGTCATTGGCCGTAACGGTCGCTTGCGGCGTTCGCAAATGCCCACGCCAGGCCAGTGGCGCCGCTGGGCAGTCACAGCAGTAGCCGCCACACATGCCAGAACGCCCCTGCCTCTATTACCCAAGGCGGTGGCCGTGCATCTCAAGGCCAGTCTTGCCGATGCCAGTCAGGTCGATCCGGCGACCTGGCGCGCCGTGCTGGACTGCGCCTTTGACGATGCGCAGAATCGCGCGGAACCACCTCGCGCCTTGCGTTACGTTGCCATTGCAGACCGGGCCCGCACCGAAGTACGCGTACAGCAACTCCAGCCCGAACTTATAGAAAAATATGTGCAACTCTCCAGGCGCGACAGTCAATTCCGCGCCGGTATCGCGCGCACCTTGTGGGAGCTGCTGCTGCCCAACGAACTCAAGGACGGTATCGGACAGATTACCCGTCTGGTGCTCGAGGTCGACGCCGAGACCGCCAACTACCCTTGGGAGCTGATGGTCGATGATGTGGAGCCGCTGTGCGTGAAACTGGGTTTCGTACGGCAACTGGAAACGGCGAATTTTCGTACCCAGATTCGCGCCGCCACCTCCAACTCGGCCTACGTCGTCGGCGATCCCGTCACCTCAGACACCATCCCGTCGTTACCGGGCGCACGCGCGGAGGCGAAGCTCGTCGCCTCCTTGCTGGCGCACAAGGGATTTGCGGTGGAGCACAACCCCGAGCGCCCCGGTGGCCTCGACGTATTCAACCGGCTCTACGCCCAGCCTTATCGTGTGCTGCATTTGGCCGGTCACGGCTACTACGAGGCCACACCGACGCTAGATGGAAAGGCACGCAGCGGCATGGTGCTGGAAGGCGGCCTGTATCTCACCGCGGTGGAAATTGCCAAGATGCGCCATGTCCCCGACCTGGTGTTTGTTAACTGCTGCCATCTCGGACAAATCGGGCCCGAGGCCAAAGACAGCCCGTCGGTCGCCTATAACAAACTCGCCGCCAGCATCTCGCGCGAGCTCATTGAAATGGGTGTGCGTGCCGTGGTTGCGGCCGGCTGGGCGGTGCGTGACGATGCGGCGAACAGTTTTGCCAAGGTCTTTTACACCGCCATGCTCGATGGCGCGACCTTCGGCGCTGCGTTGCAACAAGCACGCACCGAAACCTGGACGCAGTTCCGCGACTGCAATACCTGGGGCGCCTACCAGGCCTACGGCGATCCCGATTTCCGCCTGAATACCACTGATGACACTAGCACCACGTCTCGGGCACGGCAGTATGCGTCAGTGGAGGAGGTGCTCTATGAGTTGGGGTCGATATGGATCGAGACACAAGACCTTTCAAATGACAACATCTTTACGCCTCAGGAGATCGAAGAGAAGAAAAAGGATTTGAATGCGCGGCTCACGGCATTACAAAAAGATTGCCCGGCCGCATGGCAAACACAAGGTGCACTGCTGTACCGGTTCGCACGTGCCTACAGCGAGCTGGGCGAATTCAAAACCGCTATCGACTACTATCGGGGTGCCCTGGCTGCAGATGAGACGGATAGCGACGTAGACATCTCGGCCGCCGAACAACTTGCTAACCTCGAGGCGCGATTCGGGCAAAAAACCAATGACATTGCCATGATTCACAGTGCCATCGAGCGCCTCGGTCATCTCATCGCGTTGGGCAAGACCCGCGAGCGTCTGGCCCTGTTGGGCAGTGCCTACAAGCGTCTCGCTCAGGTCGACACTGAGAGCAAACACATGCTCAAGGCCCTGAAACAAGCAGCCCATTATTACCATGAGGCGGCCGAGACTGGTGCCCAGCTTGACCCTTATCACGCCCTCAACTGGATCACCCTCGAGGCGCTGCTGGGTCACAAGCTGCCCCATGCCGAGTCGTGGTTTACGCGCTGCGAAGCGGCCGCCGTCGAGCGTTACGCCACCTCGCGCACACTGTGGGACGCCGTCGCCTTGCCGGATGCCGACATTGCTCGCCGCCTGATGCAGGGTGGGCTGAAGGCCGACGCCGTAGATAGCATCATCGCCCGTTATCGCGAGGTGTTCACCGCTGTCCAGGCCACGCCGCGCGAACAGGACTCGGTGGTGAGCCAGTTGAAGTTTATTAGGCAGATGTTAGAAAGGCTTGGCGGTGATGGCGTTACTGTCGAAACGATCAAAGCGATTCTGAAGGGGCTGACGGGAGAGGATGAGCCGAAACCCACGGCCGCAGTCCAGGCGCTGCAGTCGAAATCGAAAGGAGGGGGTACTGGCAAGGGTGGGCGGAAGAAGCCGACTCGACAGAAGCCTGATCAATAGCTTGATCAATCATGGGACGAATCTTGTCGGGTGCCCCGCGACCACAAATGTCGTAGCATCTGAGAGAAGGAGTTGGTAGGCAAGGCGGCTAATTCGAGTAATTAGTTTCTGGGCAGGCGTGGGTAGATTGCATGACCTACCCCAATGCTTCATGTATTGTGGTGATAACCAAGCACCAATAACCGCCCCAACAAAAACAGAGGATACTCATTGATCATGAAGATCTTCCTCTCCGCCGTATCTGCACAGCTCAAGGATTGCCGCGATGCCTTGGCCAGCGACTTGCGCGCGGTAGGGGCGGAGGTGGTGGTGCAGGAGGATTTTCAGCAGCATGGCCGTTCGTTGCTGGAGAAGCTGGAGCAGTACATCGCCACCTGTGATCGGGTGATTGCGCTGGTGGGGGATGCCTACGGCTGGGAGCCGGATGAGGTGGCGCGTCCTGCCGGATTTCCGCGCCGTTCCTATTCGCAGTGGGAGTATTACCTTGCCAGGGGTGAGCGGCTCGATGGCTCGCGCCAGCCGGTGAAGGAGCTTTACCTCTATTTCGCGTCGCCCGAGTTTATCGCGGCCCATGCGGTTCAACAATCAGACGATGCCGCGCAGTTGCAGCAGGCGTTCCTCACGGAGTTGCGCAGCAGCGGCAAGGACTGGAACCCGTTCAGCTCACTCGACCAGCTGCGCGCGCTGGTGCTGCGTGACGGCTTTCGGCTACAACAGCGCGGCCCGCAGCCGCGCAATCTGCCTTATCTCACCATCGGCGATCTGTTCAAGGGGCGCGAGGCCGCGCTCGAAGACCTCACTGCAGGCTTCGGTCCCGTTCCCGCCCTCGCCCCCGTCCCAGCCCCCGTTTCAAAAAGCGCCGCCACGCCCGTCGTTGCGCGGGTAGTCAACGGCATGGGCGGCATCGGCAAGACGCGGCTGGCTTTGGAGTACGCCTGGCGGCGCGCCGACGACTATACGGCGCTGCTGTTCGTCGGCGCCGACAGCGCCGATAGCACTGGGGCGCTGCAACGCAACCTGGCGGCGCTGTGTGGGCACGCCATCCTCGACCTGCCCGAACAGCGGGAGACGGACGAAGCCAGGCAGCGCGACGCGGTAGTGGTGTGGCTGCGGCAGCACCCCGGCTGGCTGCTCATTCTCGACAACATCGATACGGAAGATGACGCTGCGGCCGTCGAAGCCCTGCTGCCGCAACTCTGCGGCGGCCACGCCCTGCTCACCAGCCGGCTCGCCAACTGGAGCGGCAGCATCGCGGCGCTGCCGCTCGGCGTGCTCTCGCCCGAGGCCGCCACAGAATTCCTGCTGGCGCGCACCGCAGCCCAGCGCCGCAAGCAGGCCGACGACCCCGCCGTGGCGCGAACCCTGGCCAAAGAACTCGGCCGCCTCGCCCTCGCCCTGGAACAGGCGGGCGCCTACATCGCCCAGCGCCGCCTCGGCTTCGCCCGCTATCTCGAAGAATGGCAGGAGCAGCGCGACAAGGTGCTGGCGTGGTTCGACCCGCGCCTGATGCAGTACCCCAAAAGTGTCGCCGTCACCTGGCAGACCTCCTTCGAGCGCCTTGGTGAGCCCGCCCGGCGGCTGTTGCAGCGCCTGGCCTGGTTGGCGCCGGAGCCGATTCCCGAATCCCTGCTTGACGTGCCCGTTCCGGAGCTCGATGCCGCCGCAGCCGATACCTTCGCCGCCTTGGCCGAGCTGGAGTCCTACTCCCTGATCACCCGCGCCGCCGACACGCCCACCTTCAGCGTCCACCGGCTGGTGCAGGAGGTCACCCGCCGCAGCCAGCGCGACGACCCGGCGCACACCGCCCTCGCCGAAGCACTGCGCTGGGTCGACGCCGCTTTCGTGGGCGATCCCCAGGACGTGCGCAACTGGCCGGTGCTCGACCCGCTGGCGCCCCATGCGCGGGCGGTCGCGGCCCACGCCGATGCGGCCGGACTCGCTGATCCCACCACCCGGCTGCTGAACCAGACCGGGCTGCTGCTCCTCGCGAAGGCCCAGTACGCCGAGGCCGAGCCGCTGACGCGCCGGGCGCTGGCCATCGACGAGGCGAGCTTCGGCGCGGATCACCCCAGGGTCGCTATCGAGCTCAACAAGCCTGGCCTCACTGCTCCAGGCTACCAACCGCCTGCCTGATGCCGAGCCACTGATGCGCCGGGCGCTGGCCATCGACGAGGCGAGCTTCGGCGCGGATCACCCCAGGGTCGCTATCGAGCTCAACAACCTGGCCTCACTGCTCCAGGCTACCAACCGCCTGCCTGATGCCGAGCCACTGATGCGCCGGGCGCTGGCCATCGACGAGGCGAGCTTCGGCGCGGATCACCCCAGGGTCGCTATCGAGCTCAACAACCTGGCCCAACTGCTCCAGGCCACCAACCGTCTGGCGGAGGCCGAGCCGCTGATGCGCCGCGCACTGGCCATCGACGAGGCGAGCTTCGGCGCGGATCACCCGAAGGTCGCCATCCGCCTCAACAACCTGGCCCTACTGCTCCAGGCCACCAACCGCCTGCCGGAGGCCGAGCCGCTGATGCGCCGGGCGCTGGCCATCGACGAGGCGAGCTTCGGCGCGGATCACCCCGATGTCGCCCGCGACCTCAACAACCTGGCCGGACTGCTCAAGGCCACCCACCGCCTGGTGGAGGCCGAGCCGCTGATGCGCCGGGCGCTGGCCATCGACGAGGCGAGCTTCGGCGCGGATCACCCCGAGGTCGCTACCGACCTCAACAACCTGGCCCAACTGCTCCAGGACACCAATCCCCTGCCTGAGGCCGAGCCGCTGATGCGCCGGGCGCTGGCCATCGACGAGGCGAGCTTCGGCGCGGATCACCCCAGCGTTGCCCGTGACCTCAATAATCTGGCCCAACTGCTCCAAGCCACCCACCGCTGGGTGGAGGCCGAGCCGCTGATGCGCCGTGCGCTGGAGGTCTTTATCGTAAGCCTGGGGACGGAGCACCCGAACTCGCTCACCGTCGCGAAGAACTACGTCGGCCTTCTGCAGGCAATGGGCAGGACGGAAGATGAAATCAAGTTGCACCTCACCGAATTGGGGGCAGCCATCCAATGAGTGACAAGCCGACGCCGCTCCGCCGGCCGCAGAATCGTGCTGCCCGTCGACGGCTGCCATGCCGGTGCATGGCGATTCGTAGGCTGCGGCGTTCAGAGAGAAGCTCAAATAAATCGCCAGACTCTAGTATGCTGCTATGATAAAAAACATTGACGAATGAATCACTATCCGCGCGGCGTTGTTGTCGATCATAGCGCCTAAGTGGAGAATGGGCTGCGCGCTAGGCGCGCCAGAAACCAAAGGGAGAGCAGGGTGAAACTGCACGCGTTTGTCGCCATGCCTTTCGGCACGAAGAAGGATAGCCAGGGCAGCGATATCGATTTCAATCGTGTCTATGCCGAGCTGATCAAGCCTGCGCTTGAGGCGGCCGGGCTGGATGTTTTTCGTGCGGATGAAGAACGGCAAGCCGGTGACATTCGCACCGACATGTTTCAGGAATTACTGATCGCCGATCTGGTGGTGGCTGACCTCACACTCGCCAATCCCAATGTCTGGTACGAACTCGGCGTGCGCCATGCGTTGCGCGCGCGCGGCGTGGTCATCGTGTGCGGCGGACAGGTCACGACCGCCTTCGACCTCTACACCGACCGCAAGCTGCGCTACAACATCAAGGACGGCGGGCCAGACCCGGCAACACTGGAGAGCGACATGCGCCAGCTTACTGCGATGGTGCAGGCGACGATGGAATCCTGGCACGGCCGCAAGGTGAGCCCGGTGTATCAACTGCTGCCCAACCTGCAGGAGCCGGACTGGAAGTCGCTGCGCATTGGCGATGTGCGCGAGTTCTGGGAGCAGCACGATGCCTGGCAAGATCGCGTCGAGTTGGCGCGCAAGGCAGGGCGTATCGGCGATGTACTGGTGCTCGCGGACGAAGCCCCCGTCGCCGCCTTTCGCGCCGAGGCCTGGATCCGGGCGGGTGAGGCCTTGCGCAAGGCCGAGCGCTTTGATTTCGCGCTGGAACAGCTCGAACGCGGACTGGAGATCGAGCCGGGCAACCTCAAGGGGTTGCAGGGGAAGGGCATCTGCCTGCAACGGCTGGCCTGTGCTGGCTGTCCCGGCCATTCGTTGGACAGGGCACGCGAACACTATCGAAACGTTTTAGACACCTACCCCACTGACCCGGAAACCTGGGCGCTGCTGGGCCGCGTCGACAAGGACGCCTGGACCGCCGCTTGGCGCCAGAGCGGCAAGACCCCGGCGCAGATGCGCGATGAGGCCGCTTACGAAGACGCCCTGCTGCGCGCCGCTATCGACAGCTACACCAAGGGCTACCGCCGCAACCCCAGCCATTACTACTCCGGCATCAACGCGCTCACGCTGATGCATCTCTATCGCCACCTCACCAATGACACCCGCTACGACAGTGAGATGTATACCATGGCCGGTGCAGTGCGCTTCGCCGCAGAGTGCGAGCCGGACGACAGTCAGCGCTTCTGGTCCCTGGCGGCCCTCGGCGATCTCGAGGTGCTGGTCGGCACGCCGGAGACGGTCAAGGAGGCCTACAAGGAAGCCATCGCCAAAAACGACAAGGACTGGTTCGCGCTCAACTCCAGCCGCGCGCAACTGCAACTGCTCAAGGACCTCGGCTTTCACCCGGAGCATGTCGACGCCGGCATCGCCACCTTCGACCGTGCCCTGCAAAAACTCACCCCACCCGAGGAGCGCTGGCAGCCGCGCCAAGTGTTCCTGTTCAGCGGCCACATGATCGACACGCCAGACCGCGCCACGCCGCGCTTTCCGGCCGACAAGGAATCCATTGCCGCGCAGAAAATCGCCGAAGCGCTGGACCAACTCGGCGCCGGCCCCGATGACCTCGCCCTCACCCAAGGCGCCTGCGGTGGCGATCTGTTGTTTACCGAGGCCTGCCAGCAGCGCGGGGTAAAAGTGCATTGGCTGCAACCGTTTCACGAACCCGATTTCATTCAGAAATCTGTGGTACGCGTCGGCGAGACCTGGCGCAACCGCTACCTCGACGCCAAGGCCAAACTCGCTGCCCCCATTCGCTCCGCGCCGGATGCACTGGGTGAGCCACCACCGCATGCCGAACCCGGCTACCCCTACGAACGCTGCAACCTCTGGCTGCTCTATACCGCACTCGCCTGCGGTGTGGACAAGGTGCGGTTCGTTTGTCTGTGGAATGGTGAAGGGGGTGACGGGCCGGGCGGGACGGCGCATATGTATAACGAGGTGAATGAACGAACGGGGCAGGTAACGTGGCTGGATACGCGGAAGCTTTGGTGAGCCACAGAAACTATCAAGGGGTTGTGAATGGCTAGAGTGTATGTCTCATCCACCTTGAAGGACCTGGAGGATGAGCGTAAGGCGGTGTTCGACTGGCTCGTGGCGGCGAATCATCAGCCGGTGCATAGCTATCGTCCAGACAGCGAGACAGTGCGTGACAGTTGCCTGGCGGATATAGACGGCTGCGACTTGTATGTGCTGATATTGGGCCACCGTTATGGGTTTCAGCCCGGCGACGGCAACCCGGACAATCTCTCGATTACACATCTGGAGTACCGTCGCGGCAAAGGCAAGCCTCACATCGCCTTGCTACGCACCAGCATTCCCGATGTCGCGCTGTCTGATATCGGCCACTCGCATCTGTTCAATTGCGTCCAGGCCTTTCGCGAGGAAGTACAGCGCGACGCCCGCCCCGCAGAATTCAGCGATATTAAAGACCTGATTCAGGCCTTGAGCACCGGGGTACAGAACGAAATTCAGAAGCTGCAAGGGGTCACATCCCAGGTCTCCCCAAACTCCCCGGAAGTGATGCAGATCATCGCTACACTGACGCGACAGCTTGATAGCAAAGATACCGAAAACACCACATTGCGTAACAGCGTTATTGAGATGAGTAATCGCGTCACTGAATTGGAAACGCAATTGCAAATGGCCGTGGCGCGCACACTGACTGCTGCTGCCCAACCCGACGCGAGCACGGCGCAGATCGCCGCCGCAGTGGCGTTGCAAGAAGGCGATACCCAACCGGCTGAAGCCCTGATGCGCGCCGAAGAACGCGCCGCAGACGAAGAAGCCCAATCACCACAAGTCACCGGTGAGGATGAAATCGCCGCTCGCCGACGCGCGGCGGCGCTCGCACGCGAACAAGGTGCACTGGCTTTTTCACACGATGTACGCGCTGCGTTAGCAGCTTATCAACGGGCGGCAGAACACGATCCCGAGGACATCGAAACCCATTTTTATGTCGGCGATCTGCACGTGGCCTTGGGTGACTTGGCGGCGGCCCGACGCAGCTATGATATTGCACAGTCAGTGGCTGAACAGCGTGTGGCATCAGACGCCGACAATGATGAGGCTCAGCGCGACCTGTCGGTGAGTCACAACAGAATTGGCGACGTACTGGTGGCGCAGGGCGACCTGGCGGCGGCGCTGGCGGCCTACCGCAACAGCCTCGCTATTGCCGAGGCGCTGGCCGCGCGCGATGCGGCCAACACGCAGTGGCAGCGCGACCTGGCGGTCGGTCACGACGGCATCGGCGATGTGCTGGTGGCGCAGGGCGGCCTGGCGGGTGCGCTGGCGGCCTACCGCAACAGCCTCGACATCCACGAGACGCTGGCCGCGCGCGATCCAGCCAACACCGAGTGGCAGCGCGACCTGTCGGTCAGCCACAACAGGATCGGCGACGTGAGGGTGGCGCAGGGCGACTTGGCGGGGGCGCTGGCAGCCTACTGCAAGAACCATGAAATTTGCGAGACGCTGGTCGCGCGCGATGCCGCCAACACCGGGTGGCAGCGCGACCTGGCGGTCGGTCACGACGGCATCGGCGATGTGCTGGTGGCACAGGGCGACCTAGCGGGGGCGCTGGCAGCCTACCGCAAGAGCCATGAAATTTGCGAGACGTTGGCCGCACTCGATGCCGCCAACACTGAGTGGCAGCGCAACCTGTCGATCAGTCACAACAAGATTGGCGACGTGCGGGTGGCGCAGGGCGATCTGGCGGGTGCGCTGGCGGCCTACCGCAACAGCCTCGACATCCGCGAAACGCTGGCCGCGCGCGATGCGGCCAATGTGCAGTGGCAAATCGATATCGTCATGTCCTGCGGGAAACTCGGTATGCACGCTGGCCTGTCGGCAGACGAGCGGCGCGGCTATCTGCGGCGTGGCCTTGATATTCAGCAAGGTTTGAAGACTCGCGGCCAACTGCCGCCCAATCAGGATTGGATCGGCTGGTTCGAGGCACAATTGCATAAACTTGATGGCGATTAATTTCCAATCACCTAAACACAGGAGAGGCCGAGGGGGCGACATTGATTTGTTGAATATCTAGGGATTTGAAGCACGAAACCCGCATAAGCGGGTGTTTATCTAAATAAGGGGGAATTCAAATGGCGGGTGTATTCATTAACTACAGGCGTGGCGATGCACGGTCGGAGGCAGGGAGGCTCTTCGACTGGCTGAGCCAGTATTTTGGCAAGGATCAAGTGTTCATGGACGTCTCGGGCAGTATCGAGCCAGGCCTTGAGTTCGATAGGGTCATTGAGAAGGCAGTATCTTCGTGCAAAGTCCTGATTGTGGTGATCGGCAAACAGTGGCTCACGGTGGTGGACGAAAAGGGCAATCGCCGGTTGGAGGATGCCAACGATTTTGTCCGCATGGAGATTTCCGCAGCCCTCAAGCGCGACATCCGGGTGGTCCCGGTGCTTGTAGAGGGAGCGACCATGCCCGAAGAGGGCAGCCTGCCGGAAGACCTTAAGCGGCTGTGCAAGCGGCAGGCTTTAGAGGTAAGTGACAACCGCTGGGAGTTCGATACGCAGCAACTGGTAAAGGTGCTGGAAAAAGCCGGGGTGACGCCGGTCGGGCCGCGCCCGCCCGAACCCCCCAAACCGACTCCGCATGTTACGAAAAAAACCAGTTGGAAGCCCATCGCCAGCCTGGTCTTGGGTGTGCTGCTGATGATCTCGTACTCAGAGTTAAGTGTCGATGATCAAGACACGAAAATAGGCGCATTGGTATTCGCGCTTATTGCGCTGGGTCTGGGTATCGCTGCGTTTTACGATGTGAAGCGCAGCCCCGATGCAGGCGGCGCAAAAGGGAAGGTACTGGCCATCAGCGGCATGGTTTTAGGCGGTATCCTGACCCTCGCCTTTATCGGAACACTGACAACATCCGATCCGTCCGCGCCGCCGGTTGTTGACCCCCAACCTTCATCGGAAAATCTCCCCATATCGGCGCCTGCAGTGCCTGCGTCCTCCGTTCCGGCATCGCCCGCGTCGGCGTTTATTGACATCAGCGGTTCATGGCGCGGCCCAGATGGTATTTACATTTTTCAGCAGTCGGGAAGCAACGTCAACGTCCAATTGTTTAACTGGAACCAACTACTGATTGCCCAGGGAGCGGGGACGATCGTGCAGGGCGTGGTGACGATTGAGTATGCCCGCCTTGACAACACCGGTGGTGAGGCAAGGCTTCAGGTTTCCGCCAACAGCAGGCAGATGACGGGTAATTACCGCAATCTTGTCACGGGTGAAGCAGGCCCGATGACCTTGGTGCGATAGGCAACATGGAGTGGAAATCATGAACGAACAACTCATAGCCCGCATCCAAGCCCCGGCCCCAAGAAAGTCCTCGCCCTCGGCGGCGGCATACGCGGCATGATGACGGTGGAAGTGCTGGCCGAACTCGAAAGTCTGCTGCGCCAGCAGCCGACTGCCGCCCAATCATCAGGACTGGATCGGCTGGTTCGAGGAGCAACTTGCCGCATTGGATCAAG
This sequence comes from Gammaproteobacteria bacterium, assembly GCA_040183005.1. NCBI lineage: Bacteria > Pseudomonadati > Pseudomonadota > Gammaproteobacteria > Gammaproteobacteria bacterium. Next base: position 995,323 of record JAMPIW010000007.1, on the reverse strand, counting down.
AAGGATAAATGCAGGGGGCCGATTTCGGCCTGATCAATCAGACAGACAGGAGGTCTACATCATGAACATCGACAACACCACCCACGCGCAACTGGAACGTAGCCTTACCGACATCAACTGGACTACCCTGCGGCGCCCAAAATACCGGGCTTCCCCTCCAGCCTGGGAGGATCAGGTGCTCTACTTCCTGATGCTCGACCGTTTTTCCGACGGACGGGAAAAAGACTATCGCGACCTTGCCGGCAATCCCGTTGCCAGCGGTACCACGCTCCCGTTCCGCTTTCCCGACGATGCCTACAAGGCGGATCGGGCCACCTGGGCCGATGCCGGTGATGAGTGGCTGGGCGGCACACTGAAAGGACTGGAGAGCAAGATCGGCTACCTGCAACGCATGGGCGTGAGTACGTTGTGGATCAGCCCGGTGTTCAAGCAGGTGGAGTCAGACAAGCACTCCTACCACGGTTACGGCATCCAGAACTTCCTCGATGTAGACCCCCATTTCGGCACCCGCCAGGACCTCATCGACCTGGTGAACACGGCCCATGCCCATGGCATCTGTGTGATCCTGGACATCATTCTCAACCACACCGGCGACGTGTTCGGTTACCAGAATAATCCGAACCGTTATCCCGCCAAGGACGATAAGGGGAATACCTACATTGATCCGCGCTGGGATGGCAGACCCTATCCGGTGGCGGGCTGGCGCAACGCCTTTGGCGAGGCCAATATCCCTTTCACTGCCATCGACCCCACCACCCACGGCAACGCCTGGCCCAACGACGCTGTGTGGCCATCGGAACTGCAAGACGCAGCCACATTTACCGCCAAGGGCCGCATCAATAGCTGGGACTATGATCCCGAATACTATGAGGGCGACTTCGTCACCCTGAAGGATGTTCACCACGGCGAGCACGACCGGGACGCGCAGAACAGGCGCATTGTAGACGCCTTCCACAATACTCCGGCTCTAGACACCCTGTGCGATGTCTACAAGTTCTGGATCGCCCTGGCCGACATCGACGGCTTTCGCATTGACACCGTCAAACACATGGAACCGGGCGCGACGCGCTACTTCGCTGCAGTCATCAAGGAATTCGCCCAGACCCTGGGCAAGGAAAACTTCTTCCTGGTGGGCGAGATCACTGGTGGGCGCGAGAATGCCTATAACACCCTGGAGCTAACCGGCCTGGACGCGGCCCTGGGGATAGACGACATCCCCGACCGCATGGACTACCTGGCCAAGGGCTGGCGCGAGCCCACCGATTACTTCAACCTGTTCCGCAACTCGGCGCTGGTGAACAAATCCTCCCACGTCTGGTTCGGCAAGCACGTCGTCACCCTGTTCGACGATCACGACCAGGTGCGCAAGGGCGAAAACAAGGGCCGTTTCTGCAGCGACAAAATCAACAATGGTTATGCCCACCTCAAGGCCGTGCTGGGCCTCAACCTCACCTCCATGGGCATCCCCTGCCTTTACTATGGCACCGAGCAGGGCTTCGACGGGGCGGGAGACAACGACCGGTTCCTGCGTGAGTGTATGTTCGGCGGTGACTTCGGCTCACTGCAGAGCATTGACCGCCACTTCTTTAACGAAGACCACGAGATCTACCGCTTCATCGCCGAGGTGACGACACTGCGCCGCGATCTTCTCCCCCTGCGGCGCGGCCGCCAGTACCTGCGCGAGATCTCCGACAGCGGCGAGCCGGGCACCTTCGGCCTGCCCCGCATGATCGGAGGCCGAATCCTCTCGCTGGTGCCCTGGTCGCGCCTCTTCAACAACCAGGAGATCCTGCTGGCCATCAACACCGACGCGGACAGCGAGCGGTCGGCTTGGGTGACCATCGACGCCGCCCTGCACGCCGCACCGGGGGCGCTGACCTGCCTCTACTCGACCAACCCCGCGCAGATCGGCGCCATGGCGTCCATCGAGCCGCGCAACGGCAGAGCGGTAAGGGTCAGTGTGCCGGCGGGGGGATTCGTGGTCTATGGTTAACGGCAGGCAATTTCCACTATGGAAGGGAGCGCACCCCGATGGTATTCGGGGTGTGAATTAACAGCGATGACTGCAAAGGAGTCTCCATGTCCCGCATCTTCCTAAGCCACTCCAGCATCGACGAACTTGAGGCCGTTGCACTCAAGGAGTGGCTGGCCGCGAACGGTTGGGATGACGTCTTTCTCGACATCGATCCCCAGCGCGGTCTGGCGGCGGGCGAGCGCTGGCAGGAGACGTTGCGGCGCGCGGCCGACCGTTGCGAGGCGGTGGTGTTTGTCGTCACGCCCGCGTGGGCGAAATCCAAGTGGTGCCTGGCTGAGTTTCTGCTCGCCAAGAGCCTCAACAAACGCATCTTCGGCGCCATTCTCAAGCCTGTGGAGATCGGCGAACTGCCCACCGAGCTGACCGCGGAATGGCAGCTCTGCCATCTGGTGGGCGGTGGCCCAAAGACGGCGCTTACTTTCAGCCACAAAGGAGAGCCGCAGCAGATCGAATTTCTCACCGACGGACTCACGCGCTTGCGCATGGGGCTGGAAAACGCCGGCCTGGACGCGCGCTATTTTCCCTGGCCACCGCCAGACGATCCCCAGCGTCCGCCCTATCGCGGCTTGTCCGCCCTGGAGGAAAACGATGCGGCGATCTTCTTCGGCCGGGATGCCCAGATCGTCCGTGGCCTGGACGCCTTGCGTGGCATGCGTGCCACCGGAGTAGAAACCCTGTTCGTTATTCTCGGCCCCTCCGGCACCGGCAAGTCCTCGTTCCTGCGGGCTGGCCTGCTGCCCCGGCTGAAGCGAGACGACCGGCATTTCCTGCCGCTGGAAGTGATCCGGCCCGAGCGCCAACCCCTTACCGGCGAATATGGTTTGGCGATGGCCATCCACAAGGCACACACCACCTTGGGTCTGAGTGGTCAGACTTTTGGCGCCATCAAGGCGGCCCTGCTGACAGAGGTCAACTCGTTACCGCGCCTGCTCACCGATATCCAGCGTGCCGCCCATAACCGGCTGATCGCGAACGGCCAGGACATCCCGCCGCCGACCCTGCTGCTGTCAGTCGATCAGGCCGAGGAGCTGTTCAACCCGGACGCCACCGACGAGGCGCGTCGCTTCCTGGCCCTCATCGGCGAGACCCTGCGCGATGTCGGACCGGATCAGCCGTCGCTGATCGTTGCCTTCACCATCCGCTCGGACCGCTACGAACCCTTGCAGACCGCCCCCGAACTGGCCGGGTTGAACGCCCGAGTGTTCGACGATCTCAAACCCATGCCGCCGTCGCAGTTCAAGGAAATCATCACCGGCCCGGCACACCGTGCCACGGTGGCGGGCAATCGGCTGGAAGTAAAACCGGACCTGGTAGAACGCATGCTCAGTGACTGCGCCCACGGCGCAGACACGCTGCCGCTGCTCTCCCTGACCCTGGCGCGGCTGTACCGGGATTACGGCAGCGACGGCGTAAGCGTCCAGCCGCCCCATCTATACAGCTCAGCCTGATGCCTGCACAGACCGCAACGGCAACAGCTCATCAATGCGGCTGTTAGGCCAGGTCGGCAGTTTCTCCAGCGTATCCTTCAGCCAGGCAGCCGGCTCGATGCCGTTGAGTTTCGCCGTTGCGAACAGGCTCTGGATGGCGGCGGCGCGGCGGCCCGCGCGTTCACTGCCGGTGAACAGCCAATTCTTTTTACCAAGCGCAATAGGACGGATAGCATTTTCCACCGGGTTGTTATCGATGGGGTAACGGCCATCCCCGAGGTAGCGCTTGATTGCATCCCAGCGTTTGAGGCTGTAGTCGATGGCCTTGGCGGTGCCGCTACCCGTGGCGGTGGTGAGCCGTGTGTTCTGGAGCCAGGCGTGGAATTCGTCCAGCTTCGGCTTGGCGTGTTGCTGGCGTAATGCATGACGATCTTCGATGCCCAGGGTCTTGCCCTGATCTTCGATGGCGTAGAGTCCGGCAATGCGCTTCAATGCCTCGGCCGCAATCGGGCTCTGATGGGCGGCATGCAGATCGTAGAATTTCCGCCGCGCATGGGCCAGGCACGCCAGTTCCACCACGGCGCGGGCGAACAGGCCTTTGTAGCAGGCATAATCATCGACCATAAGGGCACCCTTCCAGCCTTGCAGGAAGTTCCTGGCATGTTTGCCGCGCCGGTCGGTCTGGTAGTCGAAGAGGACGAGGGGGTCTCCCTGTTCGAGATCGCAACTTCGGTAGGCCCAGAGGAAGGCGCGTAGCGTTTTTCCCCGTCCGGGGTCGAGTTGCTGCACCGGGGTCTCGTCGGCGTGCAGGACGGTGCGCTGGCGAAGTATCTCGGCCAGCCGGTCGGCCAGCGGCTGGAGTGCCACGCCAATGCGACCTACCCATTCGGCCAAGGTGGAGCGTGACAGGACGACCCCGCTGCGCGCGGCGATCTGCTCCAGCCGGTAGAGAGGCAGGTGATCCATGAATTTGCTGACCATCACCCAGGTGAGCAAGCCCGGCGCCGCCATGCCGCCGTCGATGACCGCCGGCGGAATCGGCGCCGCACTGACGGTCTCACAAGCACGGCAAGCATACTGCGGACGAATGTGGCGATGCACGAAGAAGCGGGCGGGCTCGACATCCAGTTGCTCGCTGATGTCTTCGCCGATCTTGACCAGATCCTTGCCGCACTGGCCGCAGGTGCAACCCTCAGGTTCGTGGCGATGCTCGATGCGCGGGACGACTGCATGGATGCAGGAGGTAGAGCAACGCATGGAGCGGTTGCCGAGATGATTCGGCAACGGCTGGCGACCGGCGCGTTCGCGCTTGGGTTGCTGGGTAGATGCCAGCTGTTCCACTTCGGCTTCCAGCGCACTGGTGTCGGTATTCCAGCTTTCCTCGAACAACTCGCGCTGCTCCAAGGAGAATTGTTCGCTCTTGTTGGCAAAGCGAATGCGCTTGTAGTAGGCGAGTTCGAAGGTCAGGGCCTGGATTTTGAGGTCGGCGTGTTTGAGCTGCTGGTCGCGCAGTGACAGTTGATCGCTTAACTGTTGTACTTTGTTACTCTTTTCGTCGAGCTGCTGCATCGCCAGCACAGCCCAGTTTTTGAGAGCGGCAGGAGCGTCTTGCAGGGCTGCTTCGGCAACGTTTTTCATGACAAAATTATACCATGAAACACCGCAGAAAGCCGCATAAATACAGGTTTTTATTCACCATTTTTCATGGCGGCTTCAATCGTCACAAACGCCAGTCGGCCGCCGGTTGGGCCGACATCCGCTGCCAGTCGACACCAGCAATCAGCCACTGCCATTGGGCAAGTTCCAATGACCAGACCGGACTGTCCGCCTGCGGCCAGACGAAGCGCCCCCGATGCAACCGGCGCTGGCACAACCACACGCCATTGCCATCCCACAGCAACACCTTGAGCCGATCACCGCGACGGTTACGAAACACATAGGCCGAGCCATCGCAGGGGGCCTTGCCCAGCGCCTGCTGCACCCGCAGCGACAGACCATCGATGCCCACCCGCATGTCCATCGGCGCGACCGCCACCCAGATCGTATGCGGCTGCGCAATCATGACAAGCCCCGCAGCAAGGTTGCCAGCCAGCTTGCCGAAACACCGGACGGCAGCGTGAGCTGCCACCCCCCCGCGTTCTGCAACACCAACCCAGCACCGTTGACCTCCTCGATCTGCACGGGCACCAGCGTGACCGCATCCGTGCCGCTCACGCAAACGTCGTTTCGACGGTCTTTGGCGATCCGGTAGCGAAGCTGCTTCGGCACCAGTCCATGCTGCCTGCAATAATCAATCTGCTTCAGGCCACTACACCGCCAGGCCGCGACGTGCTGCTGCCAGTAGTGGCGACTTGCCTCCAACGATTTCATATTCATGTGCCGCTCTCCTGTGAAAACCACAGGGTGGCGCAAGGGTAACTATAAAAACAGGTGGGACGGCTGGACGCTTACGCGACGGCGACCTGCGCCTCGACGAATACGACGTCATGGGCGGCATGCGCAGCGTGGTGAACGATGAAGCGGAGTCCGTGCTCGCCCGCGACCCGGCCGAGCGTCAGACCCAACTGGAAACTCTGCGGGCCGCCTTCATTCCCTGGCTCGCCACGATCAATCCGCAAAACGACGAGCCCATGCGCCGCACAGCGCGGCTGTCCGATCTACCACCCGAGAGCCATAAGCTCATTGATGCCCTGGCGGATAAACGACTGCTGCTCACCGACCAGCGCGAAGGCGAGAAAATCGTCGAGGTAGCCCATGAAGCGCTGTTGCGCCGCTGGGACGTACTCGCCAACTGGCTGCACGCCGAGCGCGAAGACCTGAAGGTCGCCGATGCAGTTGAACAGGCTGCGCAAGACTGGGAGAAGAACGGCCGCAAGGACCCCTGGCTGATGGTGGGTGAACGGCTGGCCATCGCCGAGGCGCTCGCCGCCAGACCTGCCTATCGTAGACGACTTGAACCCGTCAGCGAGTTCATGTTGGCTTCGCGCCAGAGAGAGACACAAAAGCAGGTGGAAGAAGAACGCCGGCGTCAGGCGGAACTCGATGCCGCACGGGAGAAGCAGGCTGCCGCAGAAGCACTCACGGCCGAACAGAAGCGTGCCACTGAGCAGGCACAGGCCGATGCCGCGAGGCTTAAAAAAAGCCGCAAACTATTAAGATACCTGCTTTTCGCGGCTATCGCGGTTGCATTCCTGGCTGTGTGGCTCGCCTGGAAAGCGGATCAGGAATCCAAGCAGGCAACAGCGCTGCAGCTTAATGCTGAAGCGCAAGCCATGCTGTCGGGCGCACGCCCAGGTGGCACGGTGCTCGGATTGTTGAAACTGCTTGCAGCACACCGGATTGCGCCGCATAGCGAGATCGAGAATACAATAGGTGTCTCACTATTTGGCCACTCACATTTGTTGAAGGTCATTGATGCGGATTCTCGAGTCTTAGCAGTCGCCGTCAGCCCCGACGGCCCCCTGTGTCAGGCTAGTTGTCGCCTCTAAATTTTAATTTTCTAAAATAGAGGCAACGATGAAAATAACGTATTCTGGGGCATTTATAGAACAAGCGCTGGTCAAGGTATTTTCTCGTGGAGATCGGACAATCCGGTCGGTGGCGGAAGACCTGAACGTTAGTTTCCATACGTTAAAGAATTGGATGAAAAGGAAATCGATGGGCAAGCTCAGTATATCGGTGACAAAAGAGAAACGGCCCCAGGACTGGAGCGCGGAGGAGCAGCTGGTGGCATTGCATGAAACCCATGGCTTGTCAGGCGAGACCTTGCATGCGTGGTGTCGTGAAAAAGGTTTATTTGCCCATCATCTGGCAAGCTGGAAAACGGCTTTTTGTACCGAGGTGAAAGCGGTGCAAGGCATCCGTGAATTTCGGACATTGAAAGATGAAAATGAGAAACTCAAGCGTGAGTTAGTGCGCAAAGAGAAGGCATTGGCGGAGGCGGCAGCCTTGCTGATCCTGCAAAAAAAGTTCCGCGCGCTCTGGGAGGACGAGGTCAAATGACCTCCCTCGCAGAGCGCGGCCAAGTCATGACACTGGTGGCGGAAGCAATCGCTGCGGGTGCGCACCAGGATCGCGCCTGTGCGGCGATCTCTCTCAGCGAACGCACTTTGCAACGCTGGCAGCTCGACCCATTACGCGGCGATCAGCGACCCATGCGGTTGCAGGCACCCAAAAACAAGCTCAGTGTGCCGGAACGCGAGCGCCTGCTGGCAGTCGTGAATTCAGACGAATTTGGGGATCTTCCGCCAGGTCAAATCGTTCCTCGGCTGGCCGACCGTGGGCAATATATCGCTTCTGAGTCAACCATTTACCGCGCTCTGAGAGAAGCACATCAGCTCAGGCATCGTGGCGCAGAACGACCCGCGCAACAGCGCCACAAGCCGCGTGCGCTCTGTGCAACGGCGCCCAATGCGTTATTTAGCTGGGACATCACTTATCTGCCAACGCAGGTGAAGGGAATCTATTTTTACCTGTATTTGTTCATGGATATTTTTAGCCGAAAAATCGTTGGCTGGCAGATCTATGATGCAGAAAGTAGTGACCTGGCAAGCGAAGTTATGCGCGATATTTGCAAGCGGGAAAACATCGCACTGAATCAGGTGGTGTTGCATTCTGACAATGGCAGCCCGATGAAAGGCGCCACGATGCTGGCCACCCTGCAAGCGCTGGGCGTGATGCCATCGTTCAGTCGCCCGGCGGTCAGCAATGACAATCCTTTTTCGGAGTCGCTATTCAAGACGTTGAAATACCGGCCAGTCTATCCCTTCCGACCGTTTGAAAGTCTCATTGCCGCCAGGCAGTGGGTCAGCACATTTGTTCATTGGTACAACCATGAACATCGTCACAGTGCCATCAGATTCGTTACCCCCGCAGAGCGCCATGCGGGCCTGGACACCGCGTTGCTACAGAAGCGCGTCGACGTCTATGAAGCAGCGAAGAAAAGGCATCCAGAGCGTTGGAGTGGCGTTACTCGAAACTGGCGGCCAGTCCGCGTAGTTCACTTGAATCCCGATCAACAAGTCGCCGAAAAAACCGATCCAAAGGAGGAAAATTTAGAACTCAAAAAGGCAGCATAAATTCAAGCATTCAGGCGACAACTAGCTTGACAACTACCGACGGCGCACGCATCGTCTCGGGCAGTGGGGACAAGACCCTGCGCCTGTGGGACGCGAAAACCGGGTCGCCGATCGGCGCGCCCCTGCAGGGGCATCAGGACGCGGTGTCGAGCGTGGCCTTCAGCCCCGACGGCACGCGCATCGTCTCGGGCAGTGGGGACAAAGACCCTGCGCCTGTGGGACGCGAACAGCGGGTCGCCCATCGGCGTGCCGCTGCGGGGGCATCAGGACACGGTGTGGAGCGTGGCCTTCAGCCCCGACGGCACGCGCATCGTCTCGGGCAGTGGGGACAAGACCCTGCGCCTGTGGGACGCGAACACCGGATCGCCCATCGGTGCGCCGCTGCAGGGGCATCAGGACGCGGTGTCGAGCGTGGCCTTCAGCCCCAACGGCACGCGCATCGTCTCGGGCAGTCGGGATAAGACCCTGCGCCTGTGGGACGCGAACACCGGATCGCCCATCGGTGCGCCGCTGCAGGGGCATCAGGACGCGGTGTCGAGCGTGGCCTTCAGCCCCAACGGCACGCGCATCGTCTCGGGCAGTCGGGATAAGACCCTGCGCCTGTGGGATGCGAAAACCGGCCAGCCTATCGGCGCTCCGCTGCAGGGGCATCAGGGCCTCGTGTCGAGAGTGGCCTTCAGCCCCGACGGCACGCGCATCGTCTCCGGTAGTTTTGACAAGACCCTGCGCCTGTGGGACGCGAAAACCGGGTCGCCCATCGGCGCGCCGCTGCAGGGGCATCAGGAGTGGGTGACGAGCGTGGCCTTCAGCCCCGACGGCACGCGCATCGTCTCGGGCAGTGGGGACAAGACCCTGCGCCTGTGGGACGCGAACACCGGATCGCCGATCGGTGCGCCGCTGCAGGGGCATCAGGACGCAGTGTCGAGCGTGGCCTTCAGCCCCAACGGCACGCGCATCGTCTCGGGCAGTTGGGATAAGACCCTGCGCCTGTGGGATGCGAAAACCGGCCAGCAAATCGGCGCGCCGCTGCAGGGGCATCAGGACACGGTGTGGAGCGTGGCCTTCAGCCCCGACGGCACGCGCATCGTCTCGGGCAGTGAAGACAAGACCCTGCGCCTGTGGGATGCGAAAACCGGCCAGCCCATCGGCGCGCCGCTGCAGGGGCATCAGGACACGGTGTGGAGCGTGGCCTTCAGCCCCGACGGCACGCGCATCGTCTCGGGCAGTGGGGACAAGACCCTGCGGCTGTGGGACGCGCAAACCGGCCAGCCTATCGGCGCTCCGCTGCAGGGGCATCAGGGCCTCGTGTCGAGAGTGGCCTTCAGCCCCGACGGCACACGCATCGTCTCCGGTAGTTGGGACAAGACCCTGCGCCTGTGGGACGCGAAAACCGGCCAGCCCATCGGCGCGCCGCTGCAGGGGCATCAGGAGTGGGTGACGAGCGTGGCCTTCAGCCCCGACGGCACGCGCATCGTCTCGGGCAGTGGGGACAAGACCCTGCGCCTGTGGTACGCGAAAACCGGGTCGCCCATCGGCGCGCCGCTGCAGGGGCATCAGGACTACGTGTCGAGCGTCGCCTTCAGCCCCGACGGCACACGCATCGTCTCGGGCAGTGGGGACAAGACCCTGCGGCTGTGGGACGCGCAAACCGGCCAGCCTATCGGCGCTCCGCTGCAGGGGCATCAGGGCCTCGTGTCGAGAGTGGCCTTCAGCCCCGACGGCACGCGCATCGTCTCGGGCAGCTATGACAAGACCCTGCGGCTGTGGCCCGCCCCCAAGATATGGCCCGACGAACTTTGCAAGAAACTCACCCGTAACATGAGCCAGAAGGAATGGCGCGAGTGGGTGTCTCCGGATATCAATTACATCGAGCAGTGCCCCGGCCTGCCGATTCCGCCGGACAAGCCAGTTCCGCAGCAAACCAGCAAGACCGCAAATGGGGTGAGCTAAACAGCCTTTCCGCTCACCAGAAGAAAACTGACAACACTTAAGGAAAACACCATGAACGAGCAACTGAAAAAACGCATCCAAACCCCCGGCCCCAAGAAAATCCTCGCCCTCGACGGCGGCGGCATACGCGGGATGATGACGGTGGAAGTGCTGGCCGAAATTGAAAACATGCTGCGCCAGAAGCTGGGGCGCGGCGACGATTTTGTGTTGGCCGATTATTTCGATTTTGTCGCGGGCACCAGCACCGGCGCCATCATCGCGGCGTGCATCTCGCTCGGCATGAAGGTGTCCGATATCCGCTCGTTCTACATCAGCAGCGGCACCGACATGTTCGACAAGGCATCCCTGCTCAAACGCTTCCGTTACAAATTCGAAGACGATAAGCTGGCGACGAAAATGCAGGAGGTATTCGGCAAGGACACGGCCCTGGGCAGCGACAAGCTGAAGACGGTGCTGATGATGGTGATGCGCAACGCCACCACCGACTCGCCCTGGCCGGTTTCGAACAATCCGTACGCTAAATACAACCAGCCGGAACGGAAGGATTGCAACCTCAAGTTGCCGCTGTGGCAGTTGGTGCGCGCAAGCACGGCGGCACCGGTGTATTTTCCACCCGAGGTTGTGACCTTCGACCCAGGTACGCAGAACGAATACCAGTTCGTCTTTGTCGATGGCGGCATCACCACCTACAACAACCCGGCGTTCCAGGCCTTCCTGATGGCAACGGTGGAGCCCTACAAGATGGGTTGGTCCGCCGGTGAAGACAAGATGCTGGTGGTGTCGATCGGCACGGGCACCAGCCCGCAGGCCAATGCCGACCTCGATCCCAACGAAATGAATCTGCTCTACAACGCAGGCTCTATTCCCTCCGCGCTGATGTACGCGGCGCTCAACGAGCAGGACACGCTCTGCCGTGTGTTTGGCAAATGTCTCTCCGGCGATGAGCTTGATCGGGAGGTGGGTAACATGATCGGCGCGAAGGGCCCGGTGGGGCCGGGTAAACTCTTTACTTACATGCGCTACAACGCCGAGCTGTCCCCGAAGGGACTGTCAGCCCTGGAGCTGGCGGATATCAAACCGGAAGACGTGCAGAAGCTCGATTCCGTGGCGCATATCGCCGAGTTGCAGCGGGTGGGGCAGGCGGTGGCGAAGAAAGTGAAGGCAGAGCACTTCGCGGGCTTCTGACCCATGGCCCGAATCTTCCTTTCTTACCGCCGCGACGACAGTGCCGGCTTTGCAGGCCGGCTGGCCGACGCCCTGGAGGCGGAATTCGGCGTCGGCAGTGTGTTCCGCGATGTCGATGATATCCAGCCGGGCGAGGATTTTGCGCAGGCCATCCAGTCCCAGTTGCGTGAAGCGGGCGCGGTGCTGGTGATGATGGGACCTTTCTGGCTGAAGGCCGACGCGGATGGCCGGCGACGGCTGGATGACCCAGGCGATTTTGTGCGCCAGGAGATCGAGGCTGCGCTTGACTCAGGCAAGCCACTCATCCCACTGCTGGTGGGCGGAGCGAAGATGCCCACCGCGGATGAACTGCCGCCATCCCTTGCCGCGCTGGCGCGGCGCCAGGCCGTGGTGCTGTCCGACGTCAGTTGGCGGGGGGATTTGGTGCAGTTGATGGCGAGTCTGCGGGGCTTGTTGCCTGCTGAGGGTGGCGGCCGGACCGATCCGCGCCGTCGCTGGATGATCCTGGGCGGCGCAATCGCTGTTGTCCTGCTGGGCATATACGCCGCACTTCGTTTTATCCCGGACACGTCTGTCCCCGAGACCTCTGCGCTGCCCTCCGTCAAGCAACCCGCCGTCGATGTCACCGGACGCTGGGCGGCGCGTGTGAAGTACGACTGGGGTGACCAGCATGACGAGATCTTCGAGTTTAAGTACCTGGATAAAGCCCTGCATGGCACCGCCACTTATCTTGCCGGCCGACTGACCATCGAGCAGGCGAAGGTGGAGGGCAACTGGGTGAGCTTTGTCACTCACAGCCAGCAGATGCTGGGCAGCGATAGCCCCTGGAAGGAGGTCACCCACCGCTACACGGGCCAAATCACCCCCGATGGTATCCGCTTCACCCTGGAAGATAGCGGTGGCTATACGCCTCATGTCCCGGTGGAGTTCGTCGCTCGGCGGGAGGCTGTGAAACAAGGAGACGGGAAATCAGGGGCTGCAGAATAGGGCTATCATGAATACCATGAGGGATTGGATGAATGGCTTGGCGTGGCGGCGCATGGAAAACCTAAAATAGTTTTTCGAGAGGGAAGTGCAATGAAAGTGTTTGTCAGTTGGTCAGGCGAGGCCAGTCACGATGTCGCCAAAGCCCTCAAGGATTGGCTGCCGAATGTGATTCAAGCGGTCGATGTTTTTCTTTCTTCGGAGGATATTGCAAAAGGAAGCGAATGGTTTCATGAGCTGGGCACAGTACTCGACGAGTCGTCCTTTGGAATTCTGTGCCTGACACGAGATAACCTGTCAGCTCCCTGGATACTTTACGAAGCAGGTGCCTTGGGTAAACGCTTTGAACAAAGCCGAGTCGTACCCCTGCTGATCGATATCACGGTTCCCGATCTTGCGGGACCACTCGCTCACTTCAATGCCGCCTTACTCGATAAGGGCGAAATTACCAAGCTCATCACCGCGATCAATGCTCAGTTGGGCGAGAACCAGCTCACCGAAAAACAGCTCGATAAAGTATTTCAGACATGGTGGCCTGATCTCGAAAAAGCACTGCAGCAGGCCGCGATGAAGGCCAAGTCAAACTCTGGAAAATTTACTTACGACGTATTTCTTTCCACGCCCATGGCCGCCTTTCCCACCGATGCGGAATATCAGGCCGGCCGCGCGCAATTCAAGAAACTGTTCGATTCCCTAAAACAGGACTGTGGCCTTTCTGTGTACTGGGCAGCGGAAAAAATCGAAAGCATGTCGGATTTCGATACTCTCGATGTTTCCGTGCTGGATGATCTGAAAGCGTTGCAGCAAAGCCATCGATTCGTTCTCGTCTATCCACAGAAACTGGTTACCAGCGCGCTGTTTGAGGCCGGCTATGCCTTGGCACTCGGCCGCTTCTCCCACTACTTTGTGCGCGATCGCGAGGATCTCCCCTTTCTCATGCGCGAGCTGGCCGGGCCGAATTCGAACGTGCGCATCCACGCCGACCAGGACTGGAAAGATTACGATGATCTTGCGGAGAAAATGGCAAAATATAAGGACAAGTGGTTCGGACAATAGGGGGTCGACATAAGATCACGACGGTTGTTTATGCCGCCGTCGCCGCGAACAAACGCGTCAGCAAGGGCCGCAGCGCCTTGCTGCTGTCTTCGACTTGAAACAGATGCAGCACGGGTTTCGCCAAGTCGCGATTGGGCGAGGATGAGGGCAGCTTGTCCCACACCGAACCCAGCAACGCCTTGAGATCCTCGGTGCGAGTTGTGCGGTCCACCAGCAGCACGACACGCGCCAGCGGCACCTCGCCGAGCAGTAAGGCAAGCTCGAATTCGCAGCCGCGATTTTCCTTCCCGAAGCCGCGCAGATCCATCAGCACCACCGCGCTATGCTGGGTGAGCGCGCGCACAGTGGCGCGCCAGGTGTTGTCGTGGCAGAAAAACTCATTAATGCGGTAGCGCCCATCCGGGTCGGGCTTTTCGTCCAGATTATCCAGCCGCTTTTGTAGATCAGCCGGGCCGACAACGAAGCCTTGGCGCAGCTTTCCACTCCAGAATGCCATCAGTTCGTCCGGCTCCAGCAGCGCCGTTGCCAAGTCGGTGCCGCCGATCATGTTGATCGGCCCCGCATGGCGCCAGGTTTGCCCAACCTGATCGGTTAGCATACGTACGCGCTTGGAGTGGCCGAATACACGCAGGAGCAGCATGGGTTGCGGTTTTTCCGGTAGGTCGGCCCGACCAAGACGCCGCAAGCTCACACGCAACGCGAGCTTGTAGCCGACGAATGCCAACAGGAACGAGAAGCTCGCGACACCCGAGCTCCCCATCTGGAACAGGACTCCGAGAGCGGTTACGAGCAGCCACCAGCTATCCAGCGTAAACATCTGGTCGCTCGCATGCTTGGTCTGGTAGCGACGCGCGGCGCGCCACAGGAGCAGCCAGGCCAGCACGCCGCAACCGAGAACGATCGCAAATTGCAGATAGGCCATCGACGCGAGCAGCAACCCGCTCCTGGTTGTCAGAAGCATGCAGCCCAAGAGCTGGAAGCCCAGCAGATAAGCCGCCACCAGAACAATGGAGACAAACAGAGCGATCAACCCCACCGAGCGCCAGGCGCGGTTTGCCAGCAGCACGATGACCGCTGTTGGCGGCCCCATGATAATCGCCCACAACATGAACAATTCACCGAAGGCTGGCTGGTCACGCAAGTGAAATACTTCGGCAACGATCTCCAGCATTAGCAGGAGCGCGAAGTAGGCGCCAATCAGCAGAGATTTCTGCCTGCGCGTGGCGGTTGCCGTCATCATCAATACAGCGACGACAGGCCATGCGAACACTGTCCACACTGCCAGCGTGCGAAAGGGTTTGAATTCGAGTTCATTGAGCCAGAACATGAGCGCAGTGGCGATGGTGGCATGGGCCACACCGGCCAGGATATAGGCCACGCTCAAACGTCGCATGGCCAGAATGGTTGCGCCCAAGCGCGTCGGTTCAGCCGTGCTCGATGCTGCCTGCGAAACGACAACGATCTCCAGCCGCCGGCCGGGCAGAGAGGAGGGGGGCAGCTCGGGAACCGGCGCTGCCTCCCGGGCTGCGGTGCGCATGGCTCGCCCGATGGCCCAGCGGTAGAGAAAAAGCGTTGCGACGGTGAGCGCAATGGCAAGCGGTATCGCGCCCAGAAAAATCGCCAGTGCGGCCCCATCCCATTTGATCGAACATTCCGGAGCAAGTGTCACGATTCTCCTCCGAAATTAATTTTGGATTGGCAGATTAAGCCTAGCGCATGACACTGAACCACACAAATATTTGTCGTCTGCGGATCTGGATAGTGGTCCGGCCAGTGTCGGTAGAGCAGGGGCTGGGCGCGGTTGCTGGGATAGGGGTTGAGCAGTTTGAGGGCATTGTAGGCTTAGATGGGATCGCTGCTCGGCTTGCGTAGGTTTTCGACGGCGACAGGCAGCAGGCCGTCATATCCTGCCGCCGCTACGAGACTTTCAGCATAGCCAATTAAGAAAAGTGTTGACACCGTATAAAAATGGGAATAAATTCCCAAATAAGAGGCAGGGGTTAAGCAGCAATAATCACGGCGTCAGTTTCCCCTCCTTTTGTAATGGGGTAGTCACAAAACATAACTATCGTTGGGTGGCGGCTTCTGGATTGAAGTTGTAGAAAAACATGGAAATTATTTTCCGTACCATAAATGATCGTTTACAAGGAGCTTACTATGAACATGTTACCTATCTGCCACGAGCGTATTCTTCGCGCCAAAGTTTCCTACACCCCGCGCCATGTCAATCTTGAGGCGGCGGCAACGCTGCTGGCGGGGGAGGATGTCGTGCCCAATGTCGGTGATCTGGTGTTGGCGCGGGTGGATAAGATCGGCCAGCATGGGGCTCTGGAGTTGACCAACGGCCGCCGTGCGATTCTGTTCACCGGGGATGAGATTGTGGTGTGTTATGGCAACCGCTATGCCCCCGATCAGTTCGAGGCGGAGGTGCCGCACGATCTGGCGGCTTGCCATCTGGTGGCGGCAGGCGGTATCGCTGCGCGGGCGTTGTCCTGGCATGCCAATATGAAGTCGCCTACTGTTATTGCCCCCGTTGGTTTGCTGGCCGATGTCAACGGTCAACGCATCAATCTGTCTTGCGCCGCAGTGGCAAAGCTTGGTCACCCGCGTCCCTTGCCTTATACGGTGGCCGTGGTCGGCACCGCGATGAATGCCGGCAAGACCACCACGGCGGCCAATCTGATCCATGGACTGACGAATGCCGGCCTCAAGGTGGGCGCGGCCAAGGTGACAGGCACGGGGTCGGGCAAGGACATCTGGTTCATGGGCGATGCGGGGGCGAGGCTCGCGCTCGATTTCACCGATGCCGGGTTTCCTTCCACGTTCCGTACCACAGCCGCAGAGGTGGAAGGCATTCTTGCCACGCTGACCGGCCATCTGGCAAAGGCGGGGATGGATGTGATCGTGCTGGAGGTGGCGGACGGTCTGTACCAGGCCGAGACGGCGGCACTGCTGGATTCGCCGGTGTTTGCCAAAACGGTGAATGACGTGATTTTCGCTGCGGGTGATGCGATGGGCGCAGCGGCCGGGGTGGAGTGGCTGCGCCGCAAGGGCCTGCCTGTGCTTGCCGTGAGCGGCCTGTTGACGGCGTCGCCGCTGGCGATTGTCGAGGCTGCCAACGCGACAGGTCTGCCAGTCTTTGATAAAAAGATGCTGCGCGATGCCGCTATCGCGAGCGAACTTGGGATGTGCTCCAAAATCGCGCTGTCCGCCTGATGAACATTCCGCGCGTACTTCAAGGGCGGCGCCGTACGCTGCTCTCTCGTCTGGTCGCCAATGGTCTGGCTCAGGCGGGGGCGGCAGTGGGTACCGCCTGGCTGGTGAAGCTGGTGTTCGATCACATGCTGGCGCCGCAGAGTTCTGTAATCGACCCTGGGCTGATATGGGCGGGGTTGGGGCTGGCGGCAGCGGCGGGCGTTATCGCCTGGTTGCGCATGATGGAGCGGGTTGATGCCGAACGCATGGGGCAGGGCTATGCCTCGGATGTGCGCATGGTGCTGTACGACCGCCTCAACTCGCTGGCGCCCCGTGCGCTGCAAAAGCGTAGCCAGGGTGGTGTGGCGTTGCGCTTCGTGGGGGACATGACGGCGTTGCGCCGCTGGGTCAGTCTGGGGTTGGCGCGCCTGACGGTAGCCGTTGTGATGACGGTGGCGGCCTTGTCGGCCCTTGCAGTGATCAACTGGCCGCTGGCATTGATAGTCACTGTCGTGCTATGCACCGGTGCCGCAGTTGCCTTCAGTCTGGGCGAGCGGTTGCGCACGGCGGCCCGCGAATCGCGGCGGCGCCTTTCCCATCTTGCCGCGAACGTCAATGAGAAGGTGGCGACCATCGCCGTGGTGCAGATGTTCGGTCAATCCGAACGCGAGCGCGAGCGCATTTCGCGTCAGGGGCAGCGGCTGCATGATGCGATGATCGAGCGGGCGCGGGTGGCGGGCCAAATTCTGGGCGTGACTGAAGCTACGGCAGCGCTCGCCTCGGCGGCGGCGTTGTTGATGGGCGTGTTCGAGGTGGCCGCCGGGCAGGTCAGCGTGGGGACGGTGGTGGCGGCCATGACTATCGTTGGCATACTGATGCCGCCGTTGCGCGATCTGGGCCGTGTCCAGGAATATTGGCACGGCGCCTGCGTCTCTCGGGAAAAGTTGCAGGAATTTCTCGACGCTCCGTCGTTGGTAACGGATGCCCCGGATGCGCCGGATATTGGTCTGGGCGCGGGCCGTCTGGAGTTTAATGGCGTGAGCGTGGTGGGCGGAGTGGATCAGGTCATGGCGATTGTGGAGCCGGGCACGGTGGTGGCGCTGGTTGGCCCCAATGGCGCAGGCAAGTCAACACTGCTGTCCCTTGCGGCGCGCCTGATCGACCCCGACCAAGGCGTGGTGCGCCTGGATGGCCAGGATCTGGCGAAGCACAGCTTAGCTTCAGTGCGCCGTGCGATAGGCATGGCGGGTCCCGATCTGCCGCTGCTGCGCGGCACGGTGGAGAAGAATCTGCGTTACCGCTGGCCGGATGCCCCGGCGCAGGAAATCGCCCGGGTGCGGGCGTTATGTGGCGTCGATGAAGTGCTGGCTGAATTGCCGGATGGCGAGAAAACCCGTGTGGCGGAAGGTGGCGTGGGCCTGTCGGCGGGGCAGCGTCAACGCATTGCCCTGGCCCGCGCGCTGCTTGGCAATCCTCCACTGCTGTTGCTCGATGAAATTGACGCCAACCTCGATCCCAAGGCGAGTGCGGTGGTGGATCGCGTGCTGGCCGGGTATCGAGGCACCATCCTTCTGGTCACCCATCGCCTGGATCATCTATCGAGCGCGGACGTCATCTGGTACATGGAGGCCGGGCGAGTGGTGGAGGCGGGTCCACCGGCAAAGCTATTGTCTGGAAATGGCCCGACGGCGCGCATGTTTCGCACGGGCATGGAAGCGGCAAGTTGATACGGATTTTTTTGGGGGTAGTGTTAATGTTTGCGTATGCTGCATCGGTCATGGCCGTGGAAACAGAGAATGGCAGGGACGGTTTCTCCACCGTGGGTATGGTATCGAAACGGACTCTTGGCGATGCCACCCGCCAGCCATATTTTCTCTATGTGCCGCAGCGCGGCGGCGCCAATGCGCCGGTCTTCGTTACAGTACATGGCATCTCGCGCAATGCGCGCGAGCATGCCGAGCGTTTCGCGTCCTTCGCCGAACGCTACGGCGCGGTCTTGATCGCTCCTTATTTTTCGAAGGGGCGTTTCCCTGATTATCAGCGCCTGGGGCGAAAGGGGAAAGGCGAGCGCGCGGATTTGGCGTTGGACAGGATCGTCGATGAAGTTGGCCGTTTGACGGGCGCCCAGACCGGCAAATTATTCTTGTTTGGCTACTCCGGCGGGGCGCAATTTGTGCACCGTTATACGTTGGCGCACCCGGAGCGGGTTGCGAAGGTCGTGCTGGGCGCACCCGGCTGGTATACCTTCCCTGACCCCACCGTAAAATATCCCAAGGGCATAGCACAGGCGAAGAGTCTGCCGGGCGTCACCTTTGACCCGTCCGGTTTCCTGGCTATCCCCACCTGCGTGCTCGTCGGCGAGCGTGACGTGCGGCAGGATGTGGCGTTGAATAAATCCCCAAAGATTGCGCAGCAGCAGGGACCCACCCGCCTTGAGCGCGGCGAGCACTGGATTGCCGCCATGACGCGCGCCGCCGAGGCGCAAGGCCTCAAGACGTCCTACACCTTCCACACGTTGCCGCGTTCCCGCCACTCTTTCACCCAGAGCATGAGGCGTGGAAAGATGGGCGAAATGGTTTTTG
Source organism: Gammaproteobacteria bacterium (assembly GCA_040183005.1). NCBI lineage: Bacteria > Pseudomonadati > Pseudomonadota > Gammaproteobacteria > Gammaproteobacteria bacterium. Next base: position 975,831 of record JAMPIW010000007.1, on the reverse strand, counting down.
ATTGTCTGTTCGGGGGTGGAAAATGAAATGTTTCCCCGCTGTTCTGTCTGCTGCTCTGATGCTGACTGCCAGCCCGATTTTTGCCGAATCGGCCAATAAAGTCCAAAAAGCCCCGCCATTCACTTTCAAGTTCGGCGGATTGCTTATGTACGACGCCGCCTGGTATCAGGGCCATGACGCGTTACAGGGAAAGACAGCAGGCTATACCGATGAGACCGGATTCCGCCGCGCGCGCCTTTCCGCGCAAGGGCGCGTATATGGGGATTGGGATTACAATGTGACCCTGGATGTCACCAATGCCCTTAATAATGTCAGCAATGCTGATCCTGTCGAGATTTGGCAGGCACTCGTTTCTTATTCGGGCTTTAAGACGGCGAAGATCAAAGCAGGGCAGTTCTATGAACCCTTCAGTCTGGAAGCCGCCACCAGCTCCAGAGCGACCACCTTCATGGAACGCGGCTTGCCATACACATTTTCCCCTGTCAGAAGCGTAGGTGTTGGTTTTTCCGCCGCTCCCGCAAAAGGACTATACCTGGAAGCGGGGGGGTTCACGGAAGATCTGAACTCCGCCGGCAACCTCAAAAGGGCATTCACCGGACGCGTTGCCTATGCTCCTATCGACACAAAAGGCAGGCTTCTGCATTTTGGTGCGGGAGCCAGCTATCGCGTGCCGGGAGATAACACGCTACGCTACCGCGCCCGCCCCGAGTCCGATCTGGCGCCCGCCTGGTTTAGCACGGCGACGATAAGAAATGTCGACAATATCGTGCTAACCGGTCTGGAAGCCGCTGCCGTCAGAGGGGCCGTTTCATTGCAGGCGGAATACGTGCGCTCTGATGTCAGTCGTAGTGATGGCAGGCGGGGGCGGAATATCGACGGTTATTATGTCTATGCCAGCTGGTTCCTGACAGGGGAATCGCGTCCTTACCGGGATGGCAGATTCGGCGCGATCAAACCTGAAAACCCTTTGGGCGCCTGGGAAGTGGCGGTGCGCAACAGCGCCATCAGTGATGATAGCGGCGAAAAGCTGAGCGATATCACCCTGGGGCTTAACTGGTACATAAACCGCCATGCCCGGCTGATGGCGAATTATGTCTATGCCGACTACGAAAAAAATATCGCGCAAGGCAATGCCGATATCTTCCAGGTGCGTGGCCAAGTGGATTTTTAACGCCTCGAACGCTCGCTCCGTCAGATGCGCGCGTGCCTCCCCATCTTTTTTCTTGAAGTGCTGGCCGCACGTGCCGCGCATCGTTATTATTATTCAGCGCAACCTGGAGTAATCGCCCCCGTATTGCAGCTCTTTCGAAGGGGGGGCACTTTTTTCTGCCTTCTGGTAAACTGACTGGCAACCACGTGTGTAAGAATTACAGTACGGCGCTAATGCACTGATATGGAAATCAAGTACGACCTCATTAACTCTTCCTGTTTCACCCCGTGGTGTCTTATCCAAAATTTTTGTATCGGCGCTTATAGCCGCAGCTTCCTGTTGTTTCAACCGGCAACTGTATCCGTGCATTGCTATCCTCGATGCTGTCTGTGATGTTGAAGAGAACGAACAACCTTTCGATTTATTAAATAAACCATTTAAAAATCATGTCGTTAGTCAGGAATCCCGGGGCTTTTTGAACTTCGAAACTTTAGTAAATAAAACGCGAAACCGATGACGTTACACATTCATAATAGCCTGACCGGCAAAAAAGAACTTTTTATCCCCATCGAGCCCGGCAAAATCCGTATGTATGTGTGCGGCATGACAGTCTACGACTATTGCCACCTTGGTCATGCGCGGGTGATGGTGGTGTTTGATGCGGTAGTGCGTTATCTGCGCGCGCTGGGCTATCAGGTCACCTATGTTCGCAATATTACAGATATCGACGACAAGATCATCAAACGCGCCGCCGAGAATCACGAAGGCATCGACGCGCTCACTGCGCGCTTTATTGACGCGATGCACGAGGATGAGCGGGCGCTGGGTGCCTTGCCGCCGGATATCGAGCCGCGTGCGACTGATTCTATCCCTGAGATCATCAGTCTGACCCAGACACTGATTAACAAGAGCTACGCCTATGTTGCCGCAAATGGTGATGTCTATTATGACGTGAGCCGCTTTGAACATTATGGCGAACTTTCCGGCAAGCGTTTAGAAGACTTGCGCGCCGGAAGCCGAGTTGAAGTGGACGAGGCCAAAGATGATCCGCTCGACTTCGTGCTGTGGAAGGCCGCCAAGCCCGGCGAACCGAGCTGGAATTCTCCGTGGGGGCCGGGCCGTCCCGGTTGGCACATCGAATGTTCGGCGATGTCCGGTCACTGCCTGGGGGATCATTTCGATATCCATGGTGGCGGCATGGATCTGAAATTTCCGCACCATGAAAACGAAATCGCCCAGTCCGAGGGTGCTACCGGCCACAAGTTCGTCAATGTGTGGATGCACAACGGTTTCGTGCAGGTGAACGAGGAGAAAATGTCCAAATCGCTGGGCAATTTTTTCACCGTGCGCGAGGTGTTGAAGCACTACACGCCGGAAATCGTGCGCTATTTCATAATCGGTAGCCACTACCGTGGCCCGCTCACTTACTCCACGGAAAATCTGGACAATGCCAAGGCCGCGCTGGAACGCTTTTACATGGCGCTACGCAGCTTGCCGAGTGAGCAGGAGGCCGGTATCAAGGGGCAAGAGACAGAATACGAGCAGCGCTTCAGCGCCGCGATGGATGATGACTTCAATACGCCGGGAGCCCTTGCGGTGATGTTCGATCTGGTGCGCGATATCAATCGTGTGCGTAGCGAAGATATGCAGGGGGCTGCGCGCCTGGGAAGCATATTGCGGCGGCTGGGTGGCGTGCTGGGATTGCTGCAGGCCGACCCGGAGGGATTTTTGAAAGATACCAAAACCGTGAGTGGGTTGGCGCCCGAAGATGTTGAACATCTCATCACGCAGCGCGATGTCGCGAGAACAAGCAAAAACTGGGGCGAGTCGGACCGCATCCGTGACTGGCTCAAGGCCCAGGGTGTTATTCTGGAAGACAACGCCGGTAAAACCACGTGGCGCAGAGAATAAGTCGCCCCGACCTATTCAGGTTTTGACATTTCCTGTAAGTACCGGCGACGTGCGGCTTCGGCTTCGCGTGCTGCGTCTATTTCGCTCATGACACTGCCCACGTCAGCCTCTATTTCGCTGTGCTCGAAGTGGCCAGTCAATTCGATCTCGGGGTGGAGGGTGCTGCTCTCGTAGAGCGCCCAAATTTCCTTGCCGTAGTCGGTGGACAGCAGTTCGGGGGCGAAACGGCCGAAGTAGGCGGTGATGTTGTCAACATCGCGCTCAAGCATCCTGCTGGCATTGTTGTTGCTTGCGGCATCGACGGCTTGAGGAAGGTCAATGATGACAGGACCGTCGTTGCTGACCAGTACGTTAAACTCGGACAGGTCGCCGTGGACAATACCGGCGCAGAGCATCCGGACGATCTGCCTGATCAGTATGCCGTGGTACTCCCTGGCCTGCGAGGCGGTGAACTCCAGATCGTTGAGCCTCGGTGCGGCGTTGCCGTTATCGTCTGTCACCAGCTCCATCAACAGTACCCCATCGAAGAAGCCATAGGGTTGCGGGACACGCACACCCGCCGCCGCGAGGCGGTACAGCGCGTCTACCTCGGCGTTCTGCCATGCGCTCTCCTGTTCTTTCCGCCCATACTGGGTGTTTTTCTCCATCGCGCGCGCCCGACGGCTGTTCCGAACCTTGCGACCTTCCTGATACTGGGCTTGTGTGTGGAAGCCGCGTTTATTGACCTCTTTGTACACCTTGGCGCAGCGGACCTCCCCCCCCGCCAGGACGACATAGACTGCGGCTTCCTTGCCGCTCTTGAGGGGACGGATGACCTCGTCAACGAGGCCGTCTTGTACCAGCGGTTCGATGCTTTTTGGGATTTTCATTAGGTTAGGTTGTAAGTATTTTAGTGTTTTCTATATGCGTGAGTGGGCATGAGCCGGTGAGCAAGACTCCAACACCAGGCCACCTTCGTGCACCATGATGGTACGCTCACCCTTCAGTACTGCCAGTAAGTCCTCACCTACCATGGGGCGACGCCAGCCATCCAGCACTGGTATATCACGTTCCCCCAAGATTAATTTTTCCAAATCCTTGCGGGCCGCGAGGCTGGCTGGGCTGACCTCGTTCTGCGCGGCGCGCAATCGCACGATAGCCATGAGCAGGTCCACCATCGCCTCCTGACCTTCATTGAGACGCGCTGGACGCTCCTCCGGGGCAGGCGCAGTTTCCGGCACACTTTTGGCTGCGCGTATCATCACGAGCAAATCTTGGCCGTGCCGCCGTAAAAAGCCTGGCTCTATCCCGCGCACTTGCTCCAAGCCTTCGACGTCGTCAGGCATTTGCCGGGAAAGTTGCAGCAACACGTCATCATGCAGGATCCAGTTCCGGGGACGATTTGACGTGATCGCATATTCTTCACGCCAGGCAGCCAAGGCTTTCAACACATTAAGTTGTGCCGCAGATTTAAGGTGGCGCGAGCCGCGAATGCGCCGCCACGCATCTTGTGGTGATGGTACATAGTTGTTGATGTCAGTTAATTTTTTGAATTCGTCCTCGACCCATTGCAGTCGGCCATCGCGCGCCAACGCATCGCGCTGCGTCAGGTAGATCTCACCCAGATAGCGCACATCATCGGCGGCATAATGTAGTTGGTCTTCAGACAAGGGACGGCGCGCCCAATCGGTACGCGTATGGGCCTTTTCGAGGCGAACACCCAGCATGTTTTCCAGCAGATTGCCATAACCCACATGCTCGCCTTGTCCCATAAGTCGAGCAGCGATTTGGGTGTCGAACAAAGGATGCGGCAGCTCCTTGCGAAGATCGTACAGCAATTCCAGATCCTGTCGGCCGGAATGCATGACCTTAACGATTGCTGGATCGTAGATAAGATCCAAGAATGGACCAAGATCGGATAGGCGTAGAGGGTCGATGCAGGCTGCAAATTGACCGTTAGCGACCTGGATAAGACACAGTTGCGCGTAATAGGTCTTCTCCCGCATGAATTCGGTATCCAAGGCCAACCAAGGGCTACCCCTCAGCCGCTCGCAAAGATCCAGCAGTTGCTCGGGCGTTTCGATGTAAAGGTAGGCGGTCATTAAAGGATTCTGTGTGCTTGAGGAAAGTTGCGGCGATTATCAGGAATTGTAGGCGTGATTTTGCGGCTATTACTCAAAGGGTGCAAGAGCCTCTCATGCATCTGGGACTCTTTGGTTGATCATGTGATTGGGCAAGTTATTTGATTTTTAATTATACCATCATAAACAGGTCGATTGCGTTGCCGTAACGTTTGCAGCTATAAAGTTCTTGAGCATCGTATTTTCGCAGTGATTCACGGCTTGCACCCTTGTCCATTGGCATCCACTTCATCCGCGATCTTTCTTACACAGTTCGCGCAGGCTGTCATGATCAAGAATTTCCAGATTGCCCCGGTGCAGTCTCACCCAGCCGTGATGCTCAAAATCCTTGAGCAGGCGGCTTACAACCTCTCTTGCCGTGCCTAATTCGACGGCAAGATCATAATGAGTGCCTTGTATGATTTTTTGTGAGCCGGCCAGGTCCAGTAGATGTTTGGCAAGACGGCTATCCATATGCCCAAAGGCCACTTCTTCGATCAACTGAACCAGTTCGTGCACGCCATGGTCAAGGGATGAAAAAACAAACTTGCGGAATCCCGGTGAGCCGGACATAGCCTCGTAAAAATGAGTTTTTTGGATCAGTAGGGCATGCACTTTCGTTTCGGCAATCGCTTCCGCAGGGTAATCGGCATCGGCCAGAAGACATGAAGTGGTGAGTTCGCATACTTGCCCGGCCTGAATCCGGTGCAGGATGATTTCATGCCCGCTCTCCGAGACCTTTTGTACCTTCACCACCCCGTCTAATACGAGCAGATAATTTTCACAGGCTTCACCACCTCGAAATAATACGGTGCCAGCAGATACGCTGATCGGCTGTGCCGACCGTATTACTCTGTGCCATACAGGATCGCCAATGTCACGCAATGCCGGAAAAGCATCCAACCGTTGTGAATCATCAACTTCGCCCATCATGTCTCACCCAACAAAAAAATTAGCATCCCTAGCGGGACGATGGAAAAGTCACTCCTTGGACTTTTTTGGCCCGAAAAACAATAACTCTGATTTTTATCTTTCTGTATTTTTAAAACACTTGGCATATTTCAAGCTTGGCGGAACGAACCCCCTACCGTACCCGGGCTGCTGGGGAGCGATGCGTTTAGATGGGTACGCCATAGCTGGGTCGCTGTCACAGATCACAACTCAAATCTAGGTGAGTTCCTTAATCTTTGGACAATAATCAAAGCTACTTGTTGCAGCCTGATCTGGTGAATCTCAAAGATGAGGGTTTTCGCTTGTCTCATAAAGTATTCAGTCATTTTGATCAGTGGGATGTCGAGGAGGAAGCAGGTGGAGCAACCGTAAACAGATAATCATCAAGACTAACGAAGTAAGGGGGGCGGTGTCAGAGGAAGCGTAAATAATGCCACCACCCGGTGACGGGGAGTCCCAAGCTACGGCGCGACGCCCACTAGCCTGTAATTATTTGGATGTTGTAAAACTTTATCCTACAACCCCGTCACCCTTGTTTCATCATGCTCTCACATGACCTTCACTATTCCATTTCTTGCGGGCTATATTCCAACATCTTAAGCCGCTTTCTTTAATTTTCCTTCCATAGCAGCATGTTCTATGGTTTCCTCATAAAGCTTTAGCGGCTGGCACTTCTCGGGGTACGAAAACTCCTCATCATACATTGCATTAATTGGATCCAGCTTCAGGGTATGCTTCGACGGCGGAGCGCATACCGGCTCTTCAGAAGCCAGATACAAATGACGCACGTTGGATTTGGATTTGACATGAACCCCATTCTCTATCGCTGAGCGCTGGTCCCACTGCGCCAGCAGACCACAAATAACAGCGGTACCTACCAATACTGCAAGGTATGATAGCGCTATTGTCACTTCAGTTGCTCCATGGGTGAAGCCCATGATATCTAATATGTTCATGACACATCTCCTGATCTATATCCATACTGGTTTAACTCCTTTCCTCAGTGATATCGGGTATCCTTTCCACGGTTATAGTTGACCATATATGTAAGGGATTATCTGTGACAAAGTCACACTCGTGCCCTTCAGGGTACTTGCTCCCGGAAGGGTAAGTTCGACAAGCCGCTAAAGTAGCGCCAAACCCACCTCATCGATAACCCGCTGCCACGGAAAGCCGGGATGGATATCGGATTTATCCGGGCGCAGGTGGTGATGCCCGAGGATGCCGGCAAATTGCCGGTATCCATCATCGGCATCAAAGTGGTTGGCCGGTGTCGATTTGGGGATTTTGAATTGTTTGCAAAGCAGGTTTATCAGTTCGATGGTGGCGGTAATCTGCGCTTCCGAATAGGCATCAAAGAAACGATATCCCCGCCATGGCATGCCATGATCATAATATTCCTGCTTGAAGAGCGTCCTGTCAGAAACCTTATCAAAGCAATATAGCTTCCCATTTCGTTGAATCAGCCCACCTTCGGAGGCGATTTCTATGCCGATGGAACGTTTGTCCACCGCGCCGCCTGTCCCCTTCAATCCCAAGTGAAATGCCCAGTATTTCGGATCAAACACTTCGTAAATCTCGCCATCTCTTTCAATCACAAATGCCGTTGCGATACGTTGTGGGTCGGATTTCCAGTAGTCGATGGTACTCTTGGCTGTCGCTCCCACTGTATGATGAAGAACGATCAGGTCTTTCGGTGTTTGCGCCCCGATATAGTCTTTTGCTTCAAGGCGAATGGTGCGGTTTATGTTTGGCGTGCCGATCGCCGAAGCCAGTTTGGGCGCGGATGCATTTTTTACGGATTTTACTTTAGCCATTTTTCATAACTCCTTATGCCGTTTAATTTCCCGTGTGCGCCACATAAACCAATGCAAAATCCTGCGGCCCATTGGGGATGTTGGAGCCGATAATCTCGATTTTCCATTTGCCTGCCCCCGGCTTTTCAATGCGAACGACTTCAACGTTGTTCTTCGTGTCCATAGCCAGGACTGCTCCTGCTGCCTGGTTGCCTACATAGCGCTTGCCATCCGGCGCGGTGACGATCAGGTTGAGGTTGTTGACGAGCGTAGGCCCGGGGTAGTCGGTGTAAGCTAGCGTTACGTGCAGGGGAACCTTCTCTGATTTCACTGCGATCTCGATGGCGTGAACGTTGCCCGTCTTGAGGCCAGGTTTGATGTCCAGGAACACGGCGGATGCAGGTGCGGGTGGCGACAAGATAGCGTCGAGATTCACGCGGCCATAACCTTGATGATAATCCAGCATTGTCCCCGCGGGCGCATACCCCGGCAGCCTGGCGGCACCGGCGATGAGGGTCGCCTTGAGCAAGGCCGCACTCGGGCTGCGCATTTTTTTCTGCTTCCGCAGGTATTCACGTACCAGGGCGACCGCCCCCGCGGTGAGTGGGGTCGCCATGCTCGTCCCGCCCATGTGGAAATATAGTTTGCTCTGCGGAAAGGCTGCCCACGCGCGGTTGTTGGGCGCAATTTGTGTGGAGCGCGTGGAGAGGATAAACGTGCCAGGGGAAACAATATCAGGTTTCATGCGGCCATCCTTGGTCGGGCCACGGCTGCTGAACGCCGCCATTTGATCAGGATTGTCCGCCATGGGATCGTTACGTAACGGTGCAACCGGGTAGTCCTGCGGCCACCATTTACCATAGGTTTCAGTGTTAAATGCGGGGCGTCGGTTCTCACATGCGCCCACGGTAATGCAGTTCTTCGCCGTGCCCGGAGACGTGACGCTCATGGGATTGATCTTGCCGTTGCCATCACTGTCCGAGCCGTCATTTCCGGCAGCGAAAAGGATGCAAAAATTCTTGTGTCCCCAGACAAAACGGTCTAGCTGCTCGCAGGAGCTGTCATAAACACCCGGCTCGCCGCCACCCCACGAGTTCGAGTGTATCCGCGCACCTTTTTTGTAAGCGTCGGTAAACAGAGTGGTAAGATCGAGTGGTAGACCAGAAAGCAGGTAGCGGTCATAGCGTCCTTGATACGGCGGTTTCCATTTCATTTCCTGCTCGACAGCCTGAAACACCAAGTGGGCCTTATGGGCAAGACCACGGATCGGGGCTGTCACGCCTGGTAGGCCGATGCTTGCCGCGCCACTTCCCAGCACGGAACCTGCCACATGGGTGCCATGGCCGCTGTCAACATCCGCGGGACCATCGTTGCCGCCGGGATTGGTGATGTAGGGAGCAAAATCCGGTGTGATGGGGTAGCTCTTGACCCATGCAATGCGGGCCGTGAAGTCGGGGTGGATGGTTTGAGGGTTGCCGGTGTCCAGGCCGGTGTCGCATACTCCCACGCACTCACCTTGCCCGCTCAAACCCAAACCGGAGCTCGCCATTGTTGTTGCTGCACCCATGACCCCGGCGGCTACATCGTTGCTAGTGCGTTTGAGGCTGCGCTCACGGATCGAGCGCACGCCATGAACGGCAGCAAGCGCGGTGATCTTTTTACCCAGTGCCGCACCGCGAGATTCCGCTTCCACAATAAGCAGTTTTCCCTTGGCATCCTTTCCGGATATTTTGAATCCCAGCTTCTTGATCTCGGGAATGCCTGCGGTGAGGTCCGCCGAACCGAAGAACTCGATGGCGTAGGCACCGGGCATGACGCGCGTGCGCGGCAGTGTGGCGGAGGTGTCGTCGGCTTTACGCCCTATGTTTGTTAATACGGATGGCGCCACGCGATCCTTGGTGGGCAGATGCCCCGTCCATCGGACAAACGGCAGTGCCGCGATCTGTGCCAGCGTCTCGTCATCCGCCCGCACGATGTAAGTGAAATCACCATAAGGTGCCCGTGGTTCCCCGCCCGCTTTTTTAACGGCGCGCAACCATGTTTCTTTTATCGGGCCGATAAACTGCACAAGATTATGATGGCGGCCTGGAGGCGGTGCTTTTATGCCTTTGTAGGCAGGATGGGCGCGTATTTTTCCTTGTGCATCGAGGCGCGGCCTTGAGGTGTCGATGGTGCGTTCGCCCACCTGGATCGTGTAAAGCTCAGTGATGTCCTCAACAGGATAGGTGCGGGAAAGACGGGTAACTTCTTTTTTCGGAATCTCGGTGATCACGAAGCCGTCATAGCGTTCGATTACAGGGTGCTTTTCCGCAATCTTGTCCTGCTCTGCGCCTGTGCAAAATATCTTTACTGTCTGATCCATGGCTGTGCTCCTTTTAGCAGTCGGAATTACTGTTTTGGCTGTCTAACCTGGGGTATTTCTCCTGTAAACTTGCTTTCTTTTAAAGATGATATGCCGCTTAAGCTGTTTGTCAATCCTTATCGCAAGGCAAATTGATGTATATCAATTTTGATGGATAGTTATTTTCTATCTTACATTGGGCCGGGACATTTATTTACGATAGACTTAGCTAAAAATAAAGATCCATTTTTAATTAATTCAATCAGCCGCAACGCTTGAAAAATTGACCACACTTTATACTGGCGATGATAAACACTTTCCCTGTCTGGCTTAGCCTTCGCGGCCACGTATTACCTCTGTCATTCGCCCTGATGGCGCTCATAGCCGCTGCTGGCGGGGCACATGCCGACGAGTGGTTGCGCTATGAACGCAGCTATATTTTGAACGGTGAAATATGGCGTCTGTTCACCGCCCATTTCGTGCATCTGGGTTGGAGTCATTTGTTGATGAATCTTGCTGCGCTGGCGCTGATCTGGATGTTGTTCGGGCGCATGTTGAGACTGTCCGCATGGATGGCGGTTAGTTTGGCCAGCATGCTGGGTGTCAGCCTGGGGCTGTTGTTTTTCAGTCCATCAATTGGCTGGTATGTGGGTTTGTCCGGGATGTTGCATGGCCTGTTCGCCGCAGGCGTGATGGCCAGCCTGCGTGCGGGCAATCGCCTTGAGATAATATTACTGTTATTGTTGCTGGGTAAGCTGGTGTGGGAGCAGATATACGGTCCACTTCCTGGTACGGCGGAATTTGCGGGCGGCGCGGTGGTGACCGACGCCCATCTCTATGGCGCGGTCAGCGGTTTTATGGTGGTATTGGTGTATATGTTTGCAAAGGGAGGAGGGTGGCGATCAAGAGGGTGATTTGCTATTTCACACGTTCGATTGATTTCACGGACAGGGTCTGTCCCTGCATGCAAAACGAGGCCTCCACCACCTCTCCGGTAAGCCTGACACGATCACCGCTTTTGAGTCCTTTCAGGTTGCCCAGCAGGGTGTAGCGCTTTCCATCGTCCGCCTGAAAAAGCGGGCATTCAACACCGCCCTCAATCAACGCACCAGTCAGTTCCTGACGGCCGTCTTTGCCGGTCACGCTGCCGGCACAGGCGGTGCAGGCGCATACCGCCAAGGCAAATGCAGAAAAGCGGCGCAGTGATCTCATTATGTTAGCTCCTCATTAAAAAGCAGTCGCAGGCACGGTAAACCGCAATGCCCCGTCCCACCACATGCCACTTTGCCCGGCAATGACGTCTATACCATCAAATGCGGCGCTCCCCGCGCCACGGTCATAAGTTACCCCTGCTCCAATGGGCAGAAGTGTTGTGGTATTTACCCTCAGGGATTGAACAATGAGGTTCCGGTCTTCGGGCGGGAGATAGGCGTCATTGGTAAACACTACGTCGATGTTATGAGGAATGCCTGGCGTAGCATTCACTGCCACGGCATACTCCGTAGATGTGGCATTTACATTGAATGTGCCGACGATCTGTCCATCAACGCGTATCACCATGGTGGGATAAACACCGTTGACCGGCGTGCCCATTGCCGTGACGGTGACGGTCTTTGCGGCAACGGCATCGGCAAGAGCCTTGCTGATATTGAGCCTGCCGCCGGTAACCACTTTTCCACTCAGCGCTGCTATGGGGTCTGTAGATTGCATCAGAAGATTTTTAACGGCGACGGGTGTAAGGTTGGGAAACTGGGCGCGTACCAGGGCGGCGGCGCCCGACACATGAGGCGTTGCCATGGATGTGCCGTTCAAATAGCGGTAGCCGGAAGAATTACACAAGCGGCATGTCCCCGTAGGCACGGTGGATAAAATCGACACGCCGGGCGCGCCAAGATCAACATTCACCGCTCCGTAATTGGAAAAGGATGTTTTCTGGTCGTTATGATCCGTGGCAGCGACACACAGCACATTTGATAACGTCGAGTTGCACGGATAGCTTACTGTTGTGTCATTGTTCGCATTGGCATTGCCGGCGGCCACTACAAACAGCATGCCGCGCTGATTGGCGGTAGTGATGGCATTCTCGATAGTCCGCGAAAAACCGCCACCGCCCCAGCTATTGTTGGAAATCTTGGCCCCCATGTTGGCCGCATAAAGAATGGCCTGCGCCGCACCCAGGGAGGTTCCACTGCCACTGGCGGTGAGGAACTTGAGCGGCATGATTTTGGCCCGCCATGCTACGCCGGTAACGCCGGTGGCATTGTTGCCCATGGCGGCAATGGTGCCCGCCGTGTGTGTGCCATGGCCCTGATCGTCCATGGGGTCATTGTCGTTATTGGCAAAATCCCAGCCACGCACGTCATCAACGTATCCATTGCCGTCGTCGTCAATGCCGTTGCCGGGGATCTCGCCGGGGTTCGTCCAGATGTTGCCCGCCAGATCGGGATGGTTATAATCCACGCCGGTATCGATGCTCGCCACAATCACGTTTGCACTGCCCGTTTGCCTGTCCCATGCCTCCGGTCCATCGATATCCGCATCCGGCGTGCCACCCGTTTGACCAACGTTATTCATGCCCCACAATTCGGAAAAGCGTGGATCATTCGGCGTAACCTGGGTATGAAAAATGATATTCGGTTCGACGTATTCCACATCGGCCCGGCTGGCATAGGCCTGCATCAGCGCCTCGGTGGATTGTCCGCGCAGGCCGCGCACACGTTGGATGTGGACAAACGGCAGTGTCGTAACCGCCTGTGCGCCAAGGGCGGCGTGGATGGCTGCCGTTTCATTGGCAATGTTGGCCAAAGGCTTATTGCGGAACTTGACCAAAACTTCGCCATGCACATGGTCAACCTGGATTTTGAAAGGGGCGCTTCCCGGAGGAGATGGAGGCGGTGCGGCGACAGCGGAGGAGGGTGCGAAAACTATCCCAAGTGCGCCTAAAGCGCAGATATAAACAGCCGCTATTCGAAACTTCAAGCGCAGACTTGTTGACGTAATCATCTTCCTACCTTTGTGTGCCGTTGATATTGCATGATGCCGGAACTGTACTACTTTTGATGCGTAATCCGCAATCGCGTTTACTTCCCGTCGCGCGAGGTAAGCCATGCCGCCAGCACAATAAGCGTGCCGCCTACCCATTCTCGGGGCAGCACTACCTCGTCAGTCAGTAGTTGCGCGGAAATGGCGCCGACCACGACTTCAAACAGCAGAATTACTGACGAGCGATGCACGGGCATATGGGTAACACCATATTGCACCGCCAACGACATCAGCACGACGCCCAATACGCCTATGGCAAAAGCTGCGGCAAGCACATTCAGCTCAACATCCGGGACAGGTGCACTCGCCATGGATATCCACAGGCCAGACAGAAACACTACGCCGACCCAGGACATTACGGTTTTAATGGCTACCGGCACCGCCTGTACCTTGCGTATCAGTACGTTGGAGAGTGCAAACGCAAATCCCGAGGAGATGGCCAGCCAATCCGCATGACCTTGTGGCCAGGGAATGCCCAGAGCCGGCTCCCAGATAGTGATAAACGCGCCGATCATGGCGATCGCCAGTGCAGCCGTCGCGAGCCGGGAGGGCCGCTCTCCCAGGATGAACCTGCCCAACACCACCGTCCACAGCGGTGACAAATAGAATAGCAGCAGTACCCGCACCACTGCGCCGTCCAGTACGGCGAGAATAAATGCCGTATTACACCAGCCATTGGCAATGGCTATCACCAGTAGCAGCCAGGGATGGCGGGCGAGTTCGGCGCGCTGTTTCCATAATGCCGGCAAACCCACCAGCAACGCGGATGAAAAAATCAGCAGTGTCGCCCACAAGCCTTGCAAGCCCTGCTGTTCCAGCAGACGTAGCGGATACCAGAAGATACCCCATAGCGTCGCCGCCAGCAGCAGCCCCAATACGGGCAGGTTGGTGGAAATTGCAGATTTGAGTTTGGAAGGCATGGCAGGATGTCCTATACTACGCATTCTCAAACAGCAGAAAAAAACACATTTCCCCATTCGCGGGGACATTTTCTTTCATAAATATCGGCATTGTTGGCTATCCGTATAATCCCATGAATCCAGATCTTTCCCGGCTTCAGCCTTACCCCTTCGAGAAGCTGGCACACCTCAAGGCCGGTGCCACACCGCCAGCAGAGCTGCTCCACATCGGGCTGTCCATCGGCGAACCGAAACATGCCACGCCTGGGTTTATCGCCGAGGAGATCATTACCCATCTGCATGGACTGTCCGGCTATCCGGTCACGCGCGGTAGCGCCGCACTGCGTGAGAGCATCGCCGCCTGGCTGACGCGGCGTTTTGCGCTGACGCCCGGCAGCATCGACCCTGCACGCCATGTGCTGCCGGTGAATGGCACGCGCGAGGCGCTGTTCGCCTTTGCGCAGTGTGTTATCAATCGCAGCACGAACCCTTTGGTGCTGATGCCCAATCCGTTTTATCAGATCTACGAGGGCGCCGCGCTGCTCGCCGGGGCCGAGCCGTGGTTCATCAACGCTACGGTGGAAACCGGCTTTGCCCCTGATTTCGACGCTGTGCCGCCCGAGGTCTGGGCGCGCTGTCAGTTACTCTATCTCTGTTCGCCGGGCAACCCCACCGGCGCGGTGTTGGATAGTGCCACATTACAGAAACTTATCCAACTCGCGGATGAGCACGACTTCATTATCGCCTCCGACGAGTGCTATTCGGAAATCTATCTCGACGAAGACGCGCCACCTCTGGGGCTGCTGGAAGTCGCCGCACGATTGGGGCGCAACGATTATCGGCGCTGCATTGTGTTCCATAGTTTGTCAAAACGCTCGAACGTACCGGGGATGCGTTCCGGTTTCGTTGCCGGTGACGCGCATATCATCGAACGGTTTCACCTGTATCGCACCTACCACGGCTGCGCCATGCCGCTGCCCACCCAGGCCGCGTCAAAAGTAGCCTGGGGCGATGAGCGGCACGTTGCGCACAACCGCGCGCTGTACCGTGAGAAATTCGACGCAGTGCTGGATATTCTGCACCCCGTCATGGACGTGCAGCGTCCCGCTGCGAGCTTCTACCTGTGGCCGCGCACACCTGTTGACGACGCTGAATTCGCGCGCGAATTGTATGCCCGGTACAACGTCACCGTACTGCCCGGCAGCTACCTGTCGCGTGAGGCGCATGGCATCAATCCGGGACAGAATCGCATCCGCATCGCGTTGGTCGAGCCTCTGGAGGAATGCGTGGAGGCGGCGCATCGCATCAAAGATCTTTTGAAAATACTCTAGCCACTAACTATGGAAACCCACATGAACGACATCAAGCAAATCATCGAAGAAGCCTTTGAACGCCGCGCCGATATTACGCCGCGCAATGTGGACACCCTCGTCCATGAGGCCGTGGTCGAGGCCATCCACTTACTCGACAGTGGCGCGGCGCGCGTGGCAGAAAAGAAAGACGGCCAGTGGGTCGTCAACCAGTGGCTGAAAAAGGCCGTGTTGCTGTCTTTCCGCATCGAGGACAACAGCTTCATGAAGGGCGGTTTCACCAACTATTACGACAAGGTGCAACCCAAGTTCGCCGACTATAGCCCACGTGATTTCCGCGCCAGCGGCGTGCGTGTGGTGCCTCCTGCCTCGGCACGCAAGGGCGCCTACATCGCGCCCGGCGTGGTGCTGATGCCCTCCTATGTAAACATTGGTGCCTATGTGGACAGCGGTACTATGGTTGATACCTGGGCCACGGTCGGTTCCTGTGCGCAGATCGGCAAAAACGTGCATCTCTCTGGCGGTGTCGGCATCGGTGGCGTTCTGGAGCCGGTCCAGGCCGGCCCCACCATCATCGAAGACAACTGCTTCATCGGCGCGCGCTCCGAGGTTGTGGAAGGCGTCATCGTTGAAGAAGGCGCGGTGATTTCCATGGGCGTATACATTGGCGCCAGCACCCGTATCTATAACCGCATGACTGGAGAAATCCTCTATGGCCGTGTCCCCGCAGGCTCAGTGGTCGTCTCCGGCAACCTGCCTTCCGCCGATGGCAAGTATAGCCTGTACTGCGCCGTGATCGTTAAGCAGGTGGATGAAAAGACACGCGGCAAGGTGGGCATCAACGAATTACTGCGGGATATTTGATATCCAATAATCGCCACACGCCGTGAACCTCTATCTCCAGGTCTTCAGCAACCGCCGCGTGGCGGTGCTGTTGTTGCTCGGCTTTTCCTCCGGCTTGCCGCTGGCGCTCACCTTCGGCACCTTGCAGGCCTGGATGAAGGACGCGGGCGTGGATCTGGCCACCATTGGCGCGATTACCCTGGTCGGGCTACCGTACACGGTGAAATACCTGTGGGCGCCGCTCATGGATCGCTACACGCCACCCTTTTTGGGGCGACGGCGCGGCTGGCTGGTGTTGACGCAATTGAGCCTGATGGCGGCCATCGCTTTCATGGGTGGCCTGGATCCGGTGAGCCAACCCTGGCTGCTGGCTATCGCAGCGGTGCTGGTCTCGTTTCTCTCCGCCAGTCAGGATATCGTGGTGGATGCCTACCGGGCGGATATCCTTAAACAGGAAGAGCTGGGCGCGGGCGCGGCGGTGTCGGTGCTGGGCTACCGCCTGGGGATGCTGGTATCCGGGGCGATGGCGCTGATTCTTGCCGACCACCTGCCGTGGGCGGTGGTTTATCAGATCATGGCGGGATTGATGGTGATCGGGCTGGCCGCTGCCTTGTGGGGTACGGAGCCCGAGAGCAGCGGTAGCCCCCGCACCCTGGCAGAGGCGGTGGTGCATCCCTTCAAAGCCTTTTTCAGCCGCGAAGCTGCCTTTTTCCTGTTGGCCTTCATCATCCTCTACAAGCTGCCGGATGCCATTGCCGGGGCCATGACCACCCCGTTCCTGCTTGACGTTGGTTTTTCCAAAACCGAAATCGGCACGGTGAACAAGGGCTTTGGCCTCATCGCCACCATCTTCGGCGCCATCGCCGGAGGCGCGCTCATAGCACGCCTGGGTATCTATCGCGCATTGTGGGCCTTTGGCATCCTTCAGGCCGTCACCAACCTGAGTTACATGGGTGTCGCCCTGGCTGGCCAGAATCAGATAGCCCTGATTCTGGCAGTGGGCATCGACAATCTATCGGGCGGTATGGGCTCGGCGGCTTTCGTCGCCTTCCTGATGAGTCTCACCGAAAAGCGCTATAGCGCCACCCAGTACGCCTTGCTCTCCAGCCTTATGGCTATCACACCGAAAATTGCCGGCGCACCCACCGGCATAATGGCCGCTAGCCTGGGTTGGCCGTTGTTCTTCGCCGCAAGCGTGCTGGGTGCAATCCCCGGTCTTGCGCTGTTGTGGTGGCTGAGACGCCGTGGCGCCATAGGCCAGAAGACCGCGACGGCACCGATGGAAACTGAATAACTGAAGTTGCGCACCCAAAACGGGTCGGGCCAAGACATGGGTGCTTCAGGACCGGAACAATCGGGGGCGGTATGGTGAGGTGGGGTTTCCACGCCTAACCATAGCCGCCGCTCGCTTACGCTTCCCTTCCCTGGCTGGCGCCATAGTTTGACTACACCCGTCCTCTTGCTCTATTGCCGTATCAATAAACAGCAACCATCAGGGACAGCCAGTACCCGTTCCTGCCCTCAAGGTAAAATCCACACCACCTGGCCCACAGAAACTATAGCTGCCGCCGCCGTTATCCCACACCTCATAAGAAGATGTGCTACCACCAGTATATCTATAGGTGACATTGGTGTTCGAACCATCCCCCGAAACCGCCCACGTCCCAACCTGTTTTGTAGGATCAATCTTGTCGGTGGGACCCTTCTTATAATCCTTGAGCACACCACCCGCATGATGCTCTTCCTGCCAGCGATCCCCGCCCCGCACTGCACATACTGTGTTGCCGCTCAGAATAGTGGTGAGATCGCTGCTTTTATTAACTTGCTTAGCGGGATTAGAGCAGGCCGCCATCGCCCCCTCGGCGGAAAATGCAAATACGATCACACCGGCAATCATTGGTAGTTTCATAATAACCCCCTCATTCATTAGTAAACCAAAACGTATAATCCTATAAACGGCGGTTGACCGCTTCTTTGGGCAATTAGCAATATGTTTTAAATAGCCGACGGAGTCAAGAACCAACCTCAACAGTTAATGTTGATGTTTAGTAGTGGTTTTAGCGAACTCCAGATTGAGCAGGAGCATTGGTCAATTACTCCATCATGGGTGAAGGGAGGCAAAAGGTGCTTGTAAAGGTGGGCGCCCCCTTCTTTACTCCCTTCGCCAGGTTTTCGCCATCACTCTTCTCACCCCATTATTTCATAAGCCAAATTGGATCGCTCTTCAATGCAGTCGCTTTCACCTACCTGATATTGCCGGCATATCATCGGTCTGCGTTCGTAGATGTTGCACAACATGGTGTTTCTATCCAGGGCTGCGCACCAACCGTCATCAAGACGCGCCATTGTCCAGCTGCCCCATTGATTCGATTCCGTCATTTCGAGCGGAACGTCATCGCCGTCCATGAGTAACACCTCTAGCCTGCAACAGCACGCTTCACACGAGGCGCATGATATGGCCGGGCGTTTGTCCAGTTTGGCGTTTTTTGTATTAATATTTAGCTCTCTTATTTGCCTTTTTCGTCCAACGCTTCCCAGCGCGCATAAGCCGCTTCAAGCTCTCTAGCAATGTCCGCAGTCTCGCGTTGCAAGGCCTGTACGCCTGCTGGATTATCACGGTAAATGGCAGGGTCGGCGAGGAGGGCGGTGATTTCCGTTTGGCGGGTTTCCAGTGTTTCGATGCGGCCTGGCAGTTCCGCTAATTCGCGGGTTTCCTTGAATGACAGGCGTGTGCGCTTGGCGGGTTCGGGGCTAGGCAGTGAGGCTGGTGCATTTTTTGGCGCAGTTGCGGCGGGCGTGGCGGCTTTGGGTTGTGGGCGGGCGCGCAGCCAGTCTTCGTAGCCCCCGGCGTATTCGCGCAGGTTGCCATCACCTTCGAAGGCGATGACCTGGGTGACCACGTTGTCGAGGAATTCGCGGTCGTGACTGACCAGTAACAGCGTGCCGGGGTAGTCGGTCAGCAAGCCTTCGAGCATCTCGAGGGTTTCCAGGTCGAGGTCGTTGGTTGGCTCGTCCATCACCAGGACGTTGGCGGGGCGGGTGAAGAGGTGGGCCAGCAGCAGGCGGTTGCGTTCGCCACCGGAGAGGGTTCTTACCTTTGCCAGGGTGAGTTCGGGCGGAAACAGGAAATCACCGAGGTAGCCGATCACATGTTTTTTCTTGCCGCCGATCTCGATAAAATCCGCGCCGGGGCTGACGACGTCGCGCAGGGTGGCTTCGGGGTCGAGCTGTTCGCGGAGCTGATCGAAGTAGGCGACCTGTAGCTTGCTGCCGAGCTGCACGCTGCCGCTGTCCGGGGCGAGTTCGCCGAGGATCAGCTTGAGCAGGGTGGTCTTGCCCGCGCCGTTGGGGCCGAGTAGGCCTACGCGGTCACCGCTCATGATGCGGGTGGAGAAGTCGCGGATGATAACCTTGTCGCCGAAGGATTTGCTGACATTCTCAAGCTCTGCAACGAGTTTGCCGGAGCGCTCGCCGGTGTCGACTTGGAGTGTCACATTGCCGATGCGGTCACGGCGCGCGGCGCGGTCCCGCCGCAATTGTTCCAGGCGTCGTACGCGGCCTTCGTTGCGGGTGCGGCGCGCCTGGACGCCTTGGCGTATCCATGCCTCTTCCTGGGCGAGAAACTTGTCGAATTCTGCACTCTGCGTTGCTTCCGCTGCCAGCAGTTCCGCCTTGCGGCGCTGATAATCGGCAAAATTGCCGGGGAAGCTGGTCAGTATGCCGCGGTCCAGCTCTATAATCCGTGTCGCTACACGGTCCAGAAAGCGGCGGTCGTGGCTGATCACAATCAGGCTGCCTTGATACGTCCGCAGAAAATCTTCCAGCCACTCGATAGCGGTGAGGTCGAGGTGGTTGGTCGGCTCGTCCAGCAGCAGGATCTCCGGCTGCATCACCAGGGCCTGGGCCAGTGCGACGCGCTTGCGCCAGCCGCCGGAGAGGGTGGCGATCTTCACGTCGGCAGGTAATTCCAGCCGCGTCAGCACCTGTTCCACACGGTTCTGCGCTGACCATCCGTCCTGGGCTTCGAGCGCGGTCTGGATTTTCTGCAGGCGTGTCAGCAGCGCATCGGTATCGGTGCCCTCCTGGGCCAGGTCATGGCTTACCGCATGGTAGTCGAGCAGGATCTGGCTCAGCCCGCCCAATCCCGCCGCGACGGCTTCAAACACGGTATGCTCCGGGTCGAGCGGTGGCTCTTGCGGTACATAGGCAAGACGCGCCGCGTCATCGCGCCACAGCACGCCTTTGTCGAGGGCGCATGTTCCGGCCAGGACTTGCAGCAGGGTGGATTTGCCCACGCCGTTGCGGCCAATGAGCGCGACTTTTTCGCCCGCTTCCAGGGTGAAGTTGGCCCCGTCGAGCAGTAACCAGCGGGAGAATGAAAGGTGGGCATTGTCTAGTGTGATAAGGGGCATGGAGTAGTGATTCGGTGTTGATCGAAATTAACAGGAAGCGGTAGCGTGCGCTGTGCACACGATCAGGCGGCGACGGTTCGGCGAGTATAGGTTGGGGTTGCCATCGGGCATTATAGCGTTATTCGTGAGCATGGCGCACCTGTCTCTCATCGTAAATATATCTTGACAATATATATCAGTTAGATATGATATATATCGGTTAGATATATCTTCGTAAGAGAGGTGTGTGATGGATGTAAAAACGCTATGCCTGGGAGCATTGAGCCTGGGCGACGCTACGGGATATGACATCAAAAAGCTTTTTGATGAGGCATTTAGCCATTTTTTTGCAGCGGGGTACGGCTCTATCTATCCGGCTCTGGAAAAATTGACCGCAGAAGGCAAGGTGTCCTATGACCGCCAACAGCAGGAAAAGCGCCCTGATAAAAAGGTGTTTAGCCTCACACCAGCCGGTCGTGAAGAGCTTATCCACGCGTTGGAAACTACACCTCCGAGGGAAAAAGTCCGCTCGGAATTTCTGGTGCTGATGTTTTTCGCGCATCTCTTGCCGCCGCAGCGTCTGGCCGAGATTCTGCAAGAATTTATTGATGAAAATAATAAAAATCTCAAGGTGCTGGAAGATCTTGAAAAGGGCGATTGTCCACCGGGAATTAAATTTACGATCCACTATGGTTTGGCGACGACGCGGGCAGCGATTGAGTGCATCGAGCAAAGCCGCGATGCACTGATGCGTGAGGTGTATTCAACCCAGGATGCCCAGTAGCCAATTTTTATGCCATCACTCTGGTCAGTTCCATTTAAAACGTGGCTGCTTCTTTTAGCGGGTCCGGTTCTGTTTCTTGTTGCTATTGCGGGCATGTCTGTCTTCCTGAGTCTCCGAGGCATGGACGCAGCTTTAGTTGCCCAGCGGGTCCCGCTTTTTATGCCGCAGATTCTTCTAGGGGTGCTTCTCGGTCTCGGGGTTCTCGTCTTTTTTGTGGTTCAGTTCGATCTTATTTGGGTTACACCCAACACAGCGAAAACATTCAGCGATCTAGCCATCGGAATGTTGGTGGGAGCGCTCCTTGCTTTTGCTTATTTCAATTGGATGGCCCCGGCAGTTGAGATATTTCAACGCAGCGTTGGCGACTACGTTCCCTCTGTCTCCGTGCTGCCAACCATTTCCGGCAGTATAGGCGTATTTTTTGTTTCCAACGTGTTGTTGGCTCCGCTGGTCGAGGAGACACTTTACCGTGGCTATGCCATCCCGCTCCTTACAACGCATCTTGGTACTGCTTGGGCGGTAGTGCTTACCTGTCTATTTTTTGGGTTGTTACATTGGCCCGGAGGTGTTTGGTATATGTTGCTGACCGGCATAGTCGCAGGGGGTACGTTTTCCGGTCTCTTCTTGTGGCGCGATGGGATATTGGCCCCTTTTGCGGCACATTTAACGTTGAATGTGATTGAGTTTATTTATGCGTGGCGTAGCCATGGCATTTCTGCGTAGGAGGCGTTCATGAAAATTGTCATATTCGGAAGTACGGGTGGCACAGAACTGGAGTTGATTAAGCAGGCCATCAAACGTGACCATGAAGTTATAGCGAATGAGAGCAACCCAGCACTTGCGTGCCAACCTGCAGTACCTGAGGAGAAATAAATAATGTCGAAAATTAATACCCACAGAATGGCCGCCCAAATCGAAGGCGATTTCGTGGTTTTCCTCATCGGGATGCGTGTCAATAAATTCTGGAAGATCCATAAATGGCTGCCAGTAGCCATGGCGATGACTCCAATGCTTAAGGAATTGCTGAGCAATCCGGAGAGTGGGTTGCTGGGCATGCAGTATCATTTCGGTTTCCGCAATAGCATGTTCGTGCAGTACTGGCGCAGCTTCGAGCACCTTGAGGCTTATGCCCGAGCGAAGGACAAATCGCATTTTCCGGCATGGGTGGCATTCAACAGGAAGATCGGCAGCAATGGCGATGTAGGGATCTGGCACGAGACCTATAAGGTCAGTGCAGGACAGTATGAAACGGTATACAACAACATGCCTGCCTATGGCCTTGGCGTGGTAGGAAGTCTCGCCCCCGCCACAGGCAAGCGCGAAACGGCCAAAGGTCGCATGGGGAGGCCGGCATGAACCAGGATCGTTGCCTAATGGAAATCCGGATTGATTTTTACGAGACCTATAGGATACGGATACAGAACATCCAGTGGCACGCTATGCCCGGCACTCTGCACGATACGTGCGTGTTCGCGGCGGAATTCGCGGGCGTTGGACAGGCCGCAGGCGTGGGCCAGTTTGTCCACCTCCACACCCATCCAGCGTGCGTAATTCGCCACGCGTGTGGCTTTATCCTCAACGACTAAACCTCGTTGCAATTTTTTGTTGTGCGTGGTGATGCCGGTAGGGCAGGTGTTTTGATGGCATTGCAGGGATTGTATGCAACCCAGGGCGAACATGAAGCCGCGTGCCGTTACCGTGAAATCCGCGCCCATACACAGCGCCCAGGCGACTTTGGCGGAGGTGACAAGTTTGCCGGAGGCTATCACGCGGACGCGTTCGCGCAGGCCGCTTTCGATCAGCGTATCCACCAACATCGGCAGCGCTTCATTGAGCGGCAGGCCGACATGATCCGCCAGTACCTGCGGTGCCGCTCCGGAGCCGCCGTCGCCACCATCAAGCGTAATAAAGTCCGGCGCGCTATCCATGCCTCTGCGCAGGATGGCCTCGCATAAGCTGCGAATCGCCGCGTCTGAGCCAAGTACCGTCTTGATGCCTACCGGTAGGCCGGTTACCGCGCGGATGCGCGCGATCATGTCCAGCAGGTCGTCGTCATTCTTGATGTCGGGATGGCGGTTGGGGCTGTCTGAAGGTTGGCCCATGGGGATGCCGCGGATGTGGGCTATTTCTTCGGTTACCTTGATGGCGGGCAGCACGCCGCCGCGTCCCGGTTTGGCACCCTGGGCCAGTTTGATTTCAAAAGCCCTGACGTGTTGCGCCACTTCGCGCAGGTGCGTGTCACTCAGGCGTCCTTCCGAGCCGCGCACGCCGTACTTTGCTGTGCCGATCTGAAAGATTAGATCACCGCCACCCTCAAGGTGATATGGGGAAAGCCCGCCTTCTCCGGTATTCATCCAGATGCCAGCTTCCGCCGCGCCATGCGACAGCGCGCGCACCGCCGGAGCGGAAACGGCGCCGTAGCTCATGCCGGAGATGTTGACGATCTTGGTTGCAACAAAGGGCCGTTCACAGTGTGGGCCGATCACCAGTGGCGGCGCGGCTTTGCGTTCATCTTCCAGTACTGCATAGGGGGCGTTGACGAAGATTAGCGAGCCGGGTTCGCGCAGGTCGTTGGTGGAGCCGAAGCCGATGATGCCGCCGAGATTTTTCGAGGTGCGATAGACCCAGCTGCGTGCGGCGCGGTTGAAGGGCATTTCCTGCCGGTCATTGGCAAAGAAATACTGGCGGAAATAGTCGCCCTGCCGTTCCAGGAAATAGCGCAGCCGCCCGACCACAGGGAAGTTGCGTCGCACGGCATGTTCTTTCTGGAAAATATCCTGGATGAACATCACGAGCAGGGTAAGCATCGCGATGCCGGCTATCCAGCCCACGATGACCACGCCCCAGTTCACCACCCCAGTGACGCTCATAAAAAGCGCAACCTCCGTTATGTTCTACTCTTTAGTAGTAGCGGCATGATCCTGGGTTTTTTGATGCTAGGGTGTCACTCCCACATCGCGCACATCCCGCGCAGCACCATGTCTGTGAGGCTGATGATGCCAATCACCTTGCCATGCTCCACCACCGGCCCACGTGAGATGTGAAAGCGTTCGAAAAGCCGGGCGCAGTAGCGGATGTCCATGTCGGGGGAAACGGTGACCACGGGCTTGGACATCACCTCGTAAATGTTGATGCGCTCCGGCGCGCGGTCCCTGGCGAGAACGTGGCGTGAAATATCGGACAGCAGCACCATGCCGTATTCGTCATCCGCGTTACGTTTGTCGACGATCAGCGCTTTGGTCTCTACATACTTCATCTTGAGCAGCGCCTCTTTGACTGTGGTCATGCCGTCCACCAGATCAAATTCGTGCTTCATGACATCCCTCACCCGGACCAGCTTGCGTTCGCTCATATCTCTTCCTCCACTACTCCGCTAAGTTTGCGTACCTGATGTGTTACGCCCACGGCATCCTCCACGTCAATCTGAAAGGCGATGCCCGCGCCCGGTTTGCTGTCGAACTCGCCCACATGCGCAATTTTATCAAGAATCTTGCGGCTCAAATGCTCCTCTACCAGAAACAGCAGCATATCGCGCTGGGTTTCCAGCGTCAGCCCGAGAAAGGTCTTGGTCTTTTGCAGTCCTTCGCCGCGGGCGTGACTGATCACCGTCGCGCCGGTCGCCCCCGTCTGGCGCGCGGCGTCCATGACCTTCTCGGTCTTATCGTCTTCCACAAAAGCAATCAGCAACTTGAAGTGCATATATTTTCTCCTATTTCTCACCCTGTGTTTTTCGCCGCCTGGTCAGCCATTCGCTCAACTGGGCATAACCCATCACCGTAATCAGTGGGCACAATACGGTCAGCGCGATCAGTCCGAAACCGTCCAGTAACGGGCTGCGTCCCGGCACGGCGCTCGCCAGTCCCAGCCCCAGGGCTGTCACCAGCGGCACCGTTACCGTGGAGGTGGTTACGCCCCCGGAATCGTAGGCCAGAGGGATGATCGTGCGTGGTGCAAATGCGGTTTGTATCATCACGATCACATAGCCGACGATGATGTAATAGTGCAGCGGTGTGCCGGTGACGATGCGGAACACGCCCAGCGTAATCCCGATTGACGCGCCTACCGCCACCGCTACACGCAAGCCCCACACACCCACTGCGCCGCCCGACACCTCATGCGCCTTCATCGCCACCGCGATCAGCGCCGGTTCAGCCAGTGAGCAGGAAAAGCCGATGGCGGCGGCGAACAGGTAGACCCAGCGGTAGTCCCACCAATTCACGCCTTGCGCCGCTTGCTCCGTTGCATGGATAAAGGCCGGGTCGGTCAATTGCTGGGCCATTAGCCTGCCCAGGGGGAACAGCGCCTGATCCAGTCCTTCCAGAAACAATGCCAGGCCCACCAGCACGTAGACAAACCCGATCAACACCTTTTTCAGGTTGGGGATGGATCGGCGTATTACCAGCCACTGAAAACCGAACAGAATCGCGGCAATTGGCAGCACATCCCGCACGGTATAGACGATTGCGGACAGCAGGTGCGACACGGATTCCATTTTAGATCATCATCCCGTAGATCATCACAAAAATCATCGGTGTGAGCGAGGCGAACGCAATCAGGCCAAAGCCGTCCACCATGGGGTTGCGCCCCTTGATGGAGGACGCCAGCCCCACCCCCAGCGCGGTAACCAGCGGCACAGTAATGGTGGAGGTGGTCACCCCGCCTGAATCATAGGCGATGCCGATGATCTGCGGCGGGGCGAACATCGTCATCACCATCACCCCCAGATAGCCGCCGATGATCAGATACTGCACCGGCCAGCCTTTGATAATGCGGAACACGCCGAGCACCAATGCCACGCCCACTGCCAGCGCCACCGTCAGGCGCAGTCCCAGCGCGTAGGAGTTGCGCGCCGCGTCATTTACCGCAATTATTTTGCCTTCCGCTGCCACGCGTGCCGCCTCGTTTGCCACTGCGATCAGCGCGGGTTCAGCCACGGTTGTTCCGAAACCCAGCGCAAAGGCGAACACCAGCAGCCACATCAGGCTGCCCTTGCGCGCGAAGGCATAGGCCATCGCCTCGCCGAGGGGAAACAGCCCCATCTCCAGCCCGCGCACGAACAGCGTCAGCCCCAGCGCCACCAGCACAGCACCCTCCAGCAGGCCGCCCAGGTTGGGGATGGGCTGCTGGACCACCGCCAGTTGAAAAAAGGCGATCACCACCACAATCGGCGCCAGGTCGCGGACGCTGTTCAGCAGCGAGTGCAGAAAGATAGTTAATTGATTTTTCAAAATAAGCGGTTCCAGTTGGGTGCGTTGCGTCGGGCGACCTAGCATAGCGCAACGCGCTAAAGGCGCTAAAGTGTGAGTATGTATCATCCGATATATTGCTTGGAGGTCTCGAGAAATGTACCTTTAATCTAAAAACGTAACACACGGTGTTGTATGGCTTGCAAATATCCGCGATTATAGGGATGATAAATATTTTTAGGTGGGAAAATATCACTCAGCAGGACGACAGGGAGAGCTTGGCTCTGTCCGGTCGTATGCGTGTGAGAGAAAAACTATGCCAAAATACATAGAATCAACAGGCGCCACGCCGCCCTGCATACAGCGGGACAACCCCCGTTCCTTCTGGTGGCGTATCGGGTTTGCCGCCCCGCTATTCTTTTTGGGGCTGCTGCTGGCAGGGCAGGTGCAGGCCGCTACGTTTACTGTAAATGGATCAGATGACGTGGGTGATTCGAGTCCGGGCGATGGTTTTTGTAAGGCACTCACCGGGAATTTCTGTACCCTGCGCGCGGCAATCCAGGAGGCCAATGCCCTGATTACCAGCGCTGCCGATACAGACATCACCATTGCTATCAATTCTGGCACTTACATTCTTACTGGAGCTAACGGCGAGGACAACGCTGCAACCGGCGATCTCGACATCAGAGGCACCTGCGGCACCGACATCAGCCACCCTTGCCTGAAAATCGTCGGAGCTGGCAAGGGGCAAACCATCATAGACGGCGGTAGTATTGACCGGGTATTTAACTTTGTCGGTAAAAATGTCGTCAAAATCACCGGCGTGACAATCCAAAACGGCAGTGTGACAAATGACAGCGGCGGCGGCATCAAGAATTCCAACGGCTGGGTGACGCTGGAAAACTGCGAAGTCATCAGCAATACGGTGAACACGACGGGCGTCAGATCCAGCGGCGGCGGCATCTTCAGCGGTGCCGGCACCCAAATGGTAATTAATAACTGCACCATCAAGGACAACCGGGTCAACAACACGCAGGGCACCTTCGCAAGTGATTTCGTCATCGGTTCCGGCGGTGGCGGCGGTGGTATCCGCAATAGCGGTAATATGACACTAAGTAACTCCACGGTGATGGGCAACTATGGCAGGCCGTTTGGCGCCGGTATCATGAACACCAGCGGCTTCGGTGGGGACGACGGCAAGCTGACGATTATCAGTAGTACGCTGCAAGGCAATCAAAATATCAAAGACGATGCCAGCCCTAACGGGGTTGGCGGCGCCCTCAGCAATCAGGGTGGGCTGGTAAAGATTACACAGTCCATCATTAGTGGCAATGTCGCCCGCGAGGGAGGGGGTGTTTTCAATACCAATCTGGCTGTTGCCAACATCCCCGGTATCAATAGTCAGCCTCCGGGTAACGGCACTACCACCAGCAGCAATACCGGCAACAGCATTCAAGGCAGCGTGCTGATCGCTGCGAGCGTCATCGACAGCAATACCGGCAACGGCCTATCCAACAAAAGCGCTATGGATGTCCGTTATAGCACCATCAGCAACAACACGGCCCAGCCTTTTGAGGCTTGCGCGGACGGTTCTTTTGGCTGTACAAACGGCGCGGACGGTGGCGGTATCAACAACTATGGTCCTGGTGAACTCACGGTTGCTAACAGTACCATTACTGGCAATACCGCTAGAAATGGCGGCGGCATCAATAACGGCCGTTCAATGACGCTTGATAGCGTCACCATTAGCGCCAATAATGCCAATATCAATAACGGTGGAAAAGAGATTTTTATCAATACCCTGGACCCAACCGGATATAAGACCATTCTCCAAAATACTATTATTGGTGACAATACCTCCAGCCCCAACAACTGCATGAAAGGAAATGACCCAGAAAGTCCCGCGAGCATCGTCACCCCTTCCAGTTTGGTGACTTCCAAGGGCCATAACCTGGAAAATGGCAATAGTTGCGTCCTCAATGGGGCCAGTGATCTTATCAACGTCAATCCGAATCTTGGCGCGCTTGCCGATAATGGTGGCAGTGCGCAGACGATTCTGCCGGATGGGGCTCGCCCCAAAAATTTTATGCCTGGCGGCTCGGCTATAGCTAACGGCGTCTGCCCTAGCCCACTATTTGACCAGCGTCAGTACGGGCGGCCGGGGGCAGATGGTTTGTGCGATATCGGTGCTGTGGAGCATGATGGTGACCCAGCGGCCAAGAAGGTCGATCTTGAGGTGCAGAAGACCCGGAATCCGCCGACAGATATTACGCCGGCTACGTTGAATGGTGAATTGAAATATATCCTCACTGTCATCAACCATGGCCCCGACGTGGCGCAAGGTATTAAGCTGTCGGACAGGCTGCCCGCCGGAGTGGCCTATATTGGATGGGCTGAGCCTGTTCCTACTAGTACTAACCCTGTTCCTAGTGCTAACCCCCCGGGTGTTGGGTGTACGGCACCTGCGCCTGATTTTACCTGCACACTTGCCAGCCTGGCTCCAAATCAGAGCTTTACGGTGTACCTCACCGTCAAGGTTACCGATCCTGCTCTTGTGCCCACTAATCCTAACCAAATTGTAACCATTGAAAACAGGGCGGCGGTGACAGTCGCATCACCGGCCGAATACCTTCCCGGCAACAACGGTAATCTCGATGCGTGTGTGCGTGGCGCCTGCGTGGTTACCAGGGTAGTGGCGGGCGAAGGAGTTACCAACTTTACCCCTGGCGGCGGCGGTGGGGCCTTCAGTCCGTGGGCGTTGCTGTTGCTGGGAGTGCCGGGGCTATTCCTGCTGCGCCGCCGAGCGTAGGGTGCGCCGCGCGCACCTTCTTTATCTTTACCCGTGAACGGTGCGTGCATTGTCCCCATGAAGGGGGCAATTTGCCCTTCATGGGGATGGCGCATCCTACGTCGCCAATCTTGCAGCCGTCTCCGCCAGCCGTTTGCCCAACGCACGGCACAGGCGTTTTTCCTCCTCACTGATCGGTAGCTTGCTGTCCAGGCCCGCCACATGGCTGGCGCCGTAGGGCGTGCCGCCGCTGGTGGTGCTCAACAGGTCGGTTTCGCTGTAGGGCAGCCCCATCACGATCATGCCGTGGTGCAGGAGTGGCAGCATCATCGATAGTAAAGTGCTTTCCTGCCCGCCGTGCAGGCTGGATGTGGAGGTGAATGCCGCCGCTGGTTTGCCTATCAGCGCGCCCGACAGCCACAACGAACTGGTGCCGTCGAGAAAATACTTGAGCGCGGCGGCCATGTTACCGAAGCGGGTTGGGCTGCCCAACGCCAGCCCCGTGCACTCGCGCAGGTCGTCCAGTGTCACATAGGGTGGTCCTTCACCGGGGATGGTGTCTTCCACCGCTTCGCACACCGTCGATACCACGGGCACCGTGCGCAGCCGCGCCTGCATGCCAGGCACTTCTTCTACACCGCGCGCGATGAATTGCGCCATCTGGGCTACCGCACCGTAACGGCTGTAATAAAGAACCAGTATATCAGCCATGAAATAATCCTTTGCTTGTGGGATGTAATAGGGCTCATTCTAACCATAACTGCCCCTTCCTTGACACCCTAGGGGGCGGGTGATAGTTTCTTCAAATGATTGAAGGGCCTGTATATCGATGATTCAAAGTTTTAAAAAGCCTCATGGTACGGGTGCGTGGCGCGGACGACCCTCGGCGATGTCCCCCGCGTGCGCGCTCAAACGGCTGGCATGGGTGTTTCTGGCAGGCGGCGTGGTCATCAGCAGTGGTTGCGCCACCGCGCCGCCGACCCAGGAGATGAGTGATGCCCGTCAGGCGCTCGATGCGGCGCGCCGGGCCGAGGCCACTCGGCATGCGCCGGATGCTCTGGAAGGAGCGGAAAATCTGCTCTCCCAGGCAGAGGAGAAGCTGGGCGCCGGTGCGTTCACTCAGGCGCAGAGAGCCGCCTTGGCCGCCAAGGAAGAAGCGACCAAGGCGCGCGCCATGGCCTCGGCTATTAGTGCTGCCAAGGCAGTGCTAAGCGATGCGGCAGCGATTGACGCGCTGTCCCCCGAGGCTCAAGGGTTGCTATTGCGGGCAGAGATCGCGGCCAAGGTGGATGATGACCAGAATGCCGTCAGGCTTGCTGGTGAGGCTGCGCAGCGGGCGA